>NZ_CP030065.1 GCF_003990725.2 Halorubrum sp. PV6 | reverse complement strand
AGAGCAATTGATACCGCCCTGTATCAAAAAGATTCCCCCACCTCTATCGAAGTGTGATTAGCCGTTTGAAACCCCTGATACCGGATTAACCACGTGATAACCGTAAAATAAGGCTAACAGGCAGTAGCCGGTGACGATGTGTTCAGCAGTACTCGCCCGAAGACACACACCCCTCTATCGATGTGTTCGAAGTATTCACGGGGTGGGGGGTTAGTTGAGGAATTTTCTGTGCCTAACTGTCGAGACAGGCCTCGTGTTGGCTTAGAATGAAGAAGGAACGTTCTCGTCGTTTTCTACCCAATCGATTTGAGCTTGATCTTCTCTTCTCTTCTCTTATTTGATTAACACAAACACACACACACCCCTCTATCGATGTGTTCGATGTGTTTCGACCCCTGGCAATAGCGACCTTCAGATAACGTCAGAAAGATTGCCGAAGCAACATCGGTTATTGGACGATAGAGAGACGATGTCCACGATATTCTTGGAAATTGCGTTTCAAGGACTAAAACCGAGCACCTGTCTTGTCCGGCTTACTCACCTGGAACACATCGATAGAGGGGTGTGTGTCTCATCGGGTCGCTACTGTCAGAAGACGATCGGTTCACTGTTCCACAGGTAGGGAACAATCCTTCGTGTGTCCTTTTGCGATTAGACCAAGTCGCGCACTTCGAGCCGTGACATTGAAACGTACCACAACAGAACAGAAGCTAAGACTCGACATCAGGTGCGATAGGAATCGCCTGTGAACCGCCTCGGGGTCAAGCCCCGAGGCACTCGCCTTGTTTTCTCTGTAGAACACATCGATAGAGGGGTGTCTCTCAAACGAGTTTCTCAAGCAGCCCTTGTTCACCCGTCATACGAGGTTTCACGGATCTTCTGGGCATGGCTCTGATTTAACCAACAGATTTGGTGGTATAACGGTGTGTTGGTTAATCTTGATTGCCGTTCGCGAAGGCTGTCAGCTCCGGTTCCCGTCTCTCCGAGAGATATCGACGGATCTTCGATCGATCCCACCCAAGCGGTGACAGCACACTCTCGACAGCTCTGACGAGTTGCGTCTCGTAGTACGACGCATCGTACGATTCGATCTCCTCGTGAGCCAACGCGACCCGTTCTCGCGATGTTTTCTCGTCGTCGACGACTACGTACTCGATGTCCTGTCCTGGGTGAACAGTGAGGTCCTGATCGCGAGCCCGTCTTAGTGCCGCCACGTTCTGGGTGTTTTGCGTATATCCCTCCAGCGGCTTGGAGACACGATTTCGTTCGACGAGCTGTTCGACCGGTACCGTTCCAGCGTGGAGGCGCTTGATGGCGTCTTGGAGACAGTCGAGTACAGCGTCCGGAGCTCGAGTCGCGTCAAGCCGTTCGAGACAGTCCCGCTGGACGTCCTCGATGAACGATGGGGTCGACCGCTGGCGAGCCTCGATCCCTCTGATCTTGAAGTCGTCGTTGCCAGCTACCTTGCCGAAATACTTCGTGAGTGCGCCGGCGTCGCTCTCGCGCTGCGGGACGAACGCCACCCAGTCGTAGTGAGCTTCGTGTTCAAGCCGAATTTTGACGCGTTCTATGATCGCTGTCGCGAGCGTCTCGAGGTCCTCGCGCTCCTCGTCGTCGACGTCGGGATCCGGGGTCACCCAGATAGAGTCGCCGATGCCGTGGACGACACGCCACCCGCCGTCCTCCAGCTGCTGTTTCGCCGTTAGCAGAATCTCGCGAGCGAACGCGTTGATTGCCTCGTGGCACTCGATACGGCCGAACTTCGCGTTGCTGAACCCCTGGTAGCCAAAGCAGGCGACGAGAATCCACTTCAGCGCGCCTGATCGCCCCTCGAGTTCCGCCAGTCGGTCCTCGTCGGGGTCATCCCGAGCCTTCTCGCGACGGATGGCTGTCTTGATTTCGTCACGTGCGTCGATGATCGGCTGGAGGACGTCAACGAGGTAGCCTCGGTCATCGCAGATCGAGTATCCGAGGCCGGGGACGTCGTCGCGGTCGCTGTGACAATCACACCGGATGACGTCCGGCGAGACGTTCCGGGTACAGATGATGTTCGGATACAATGAGGAGAAGTCGAGTTCGTGGACGTTCTCGTGGAGGCCGACCTCGGGTGCGAAGATGAAGCCGCCACGGTCGGCGTCGTGGAGCGTCCCCATCGGCTTGTAGAACTCGTGTCGCCAGGAGTTCCACGGGACGAGGACACCGCGGTCGTGGGCCTCGCAGATCTGGATCGCAGTGATGACGTTCCCGATCGACGCCCACGCGAGCTCCTGGACGGGCTTTTTCGAGCGCGACACGAGGTCGAGGACGCCCTCGAGGTTCGTCTCCCCGTAAAAGAACGTGTTCGACTCGTCGATGATCACCCGTCCGGGGACGTTGTACCGTGCCGGGGAGTGACCGACGCGGCCGTAGCTCGAGTACGTCGACCGGCTCGCGAGTTGCTGATAATCGACCTCTGGCCACCGACTCAGTGAAAAGTCGTCGACACCCGCGACCGTCGCCATCTCGTGGAGGGTTGAGATGATCTCGCTCGTCGAGCAGACGAGAATGTCTGGGTCGTGTGTCTCGATCGCCGCTTGGACGGTGGTGAGTATGTCTCTCGATGACCCGGTAACAGTCTCGCCGGCAATTGTGAGCTCGCTGTACGTGTCTTGGCCTATCTCGGTGACTGGAACACCAAGCCGGAGTGTCGAGAGCTCTGCTGTCGGCGTTGGATCGCAATTCGCCTCCAGACAGTACCGGAACTCCCGCGAGAGATCGACGTTGAAGCAGGCGAGATCGCCGACCGGATGCGCTGATAGTTGGCGTGCCTGTCGCGCAAGCGGTGTGACGAGGTTGACGTGGTCGACGTCGACAGCAAGAGCGGACTCGTCGTCACGACGAAATCCCGGCCGCCGGGATACGATCTCGGTCGCGGCGATATCCGGATGTCGTTCATATTGTGCGCGAAGTGGTGTGAGATCGATGTCGGTGTCAGGGTCACGTGCTGTGACGTAAAACCGGGGCGTGTAGTCGTCGCGCTCGGTCGCGGTCGCGCCATCGTTGGTCGCCTCCCACTCGAGGACGCGACCATCGTCAAGGAAATCGACTTTGAACGGCATTTTCGTAAGTCACCCACCTTCTCGTCTCTACACCGGAGTCTCGCTTGACATCCTCCTCCGCCTGAAGGCGGAGGAATCCCGAGCGTTGGGATATTAGGGTTTGCAGACTCCCTGCTCTCTCGTGTTGAACGACCCGCTCTCGCGGTCGAACAGGAAGACTCCGGGCTGTGCCAACCAGCCGTTACTCATATCCCCCGTCGGGAGACTCTGAGTTATCTTACGGCGAATATTCACCGCACCGTTCACGTCCGCGTTCATCGTCGTCTCGCACGACGAACAGACGTACAGACCGCGCTCTACGCGGCTACTGTCCCGAATCTGCCCACAACACGAACACGTCTTGCTCGTGTTCTCCTCGTCCACTCGGTCAACGAGGATGCCGTGTTCTTCGGCCTTGTATTCGAGCAGGTTCGTGATGCGGTGAAACTCCCATCCGTGGAGTTTCTTGTTCCCCGACGCACCCCAGTTCCGCGAGTCGCCGTTCTCATCCTCGCGGATGTCGCTAAGGTCACCAACTGCTATCTTCTCTACGTCTTCTTCGACACACCGCTGGACGATGTGTTTCGACAGGGTGTGGAGGAAGTGGTCTTTGCGTCGGGAGAGTTTCTGTCGAGCCTTCCGCGCACGCTTCGACGGCCCGTTCTCACCCTCGGTCTGGTACTCGCCGCGGGTAAAGTAGTGTTTGTCTTCTTTCAGCGTGTTCCCCGGATATAGCTCCGAGGGGCCATCCTCGTAGTCGATAGCGAGGTAGTTGCTGATACCGAGGTCGATTCCCACCGTGTTGTCGCCGGGTGCGTCCTCAACGGGGATTTCCTTCTTGCAGACGAGGTGGAGTTCCCACTCGTCGCCGTTCCAGACGGCACGCACTTGCTGGATGTTCTCAACCTCTACGTCGGGACGGGTTTCGTACTCGGCGAGGGTGAAGTCAGACCGTCTATCCTTCAGGTTCCAGCCTTTCGAGAGGCGAAGTTGGCCATGTTTAGCGTCGTGTTTGATGCCTTTCTGTTTCCACGTCACGGTAGAGCGCGGGTGTCGGTCGCCACGTTTCCGGTAGCCCGGTGGGTTGTCGCCATCGTCGGAGTTGTACCAGCCGGTGAACGCTTCAGCAAGTTCTTCGAGAACTCGCTGACTTGACTGAGAATGCAGGTCACTGTAGCGTTCGTGGTCTTTCAACTCTGATTTCAGTTCGGCTTCGTCGGGTATCTCACCGTCGTCGTCCCATCGTTGTTGGATGTAGTAGCGTCCGACGTTCCACAGTTTCGAGGCGGAGAACCCACACTGGTCGAGGTCGTCACGAACCTGACTTTGGTTCGTGACGCGTGCGACGTAGGTACGGGTTGTCTCCAGCATCGTACTGTGCTCATAACTAGTTATAAAAATATAGTATTAAATTCTGTGTTTGGCGTGGAATATCCAGCCCTGCCGGTATCGGTGGAACGTGTCACTGAGTGACGGCGTGTATCCACGGCCTGAAGGCCATGGTATTGCGCCTGCTCCGCGTATAATTGCCGGCGTGTCTGTTCCGGATTTCAGGGAATGGAGATCGTCTTGACAGAAACAGCGTACTCTCGCGGGTTCGCTCTGTTAATCCCACTTCCAGAATCAGTTCCGGGTTTGTTAGCTGAACATCCGGTAGCGTGTTAACCAACAGAACGACCGTCCTACAGATCGCTGTTGGTTAAGACTGCTGTGGACAATCCTCCATATCATGAATTCGGTGAACAATATACTACCCCACAGATTATTATGCCGCTCTCCCGTTGGTTGGCACATAATGTCCGAGGAGCCGTCCCCGCCCCACCGAATGAGCCCGGATGGCGGCACTGAACACCGTGACGTGAACGACGTCGTCGAAGAGGAATGGATCGAGGAGACGACGCCCTTTGAACGAGTGTACGAAGTCATCTCTCGTGTGTACGATCCGCTGTCTGCAGCACAGATCGCCGAGCGTGCCCGCGTCTCACCGACCACGGCGCGAAAGCACCTGCGAACGCTCGAGAGCGCTGGTGAGGTAACGACATCTCAGGATGGTCAGACGACGCACTACCGACGGTCGGAAACGGCGATCGTCACTGAACACGCCCAGTCGCTCCTCGCGGAACGGACGCCCGAAGAGATCGCGTCCGGTATCGCCGATATGAAGGCGCAGATACAGGCGTGGCGCGAGGAATACGGTGTTGATTCACCCGAGGAATTCGCCCGAGAACTGGATATCGACGACGCTGACAGCGACCACGGCGCGCTCCTCACAGAATGGCAAACGACGCGACGTAACCTCGCGCTCGCACAGGCAACACTCGCGATCGGTGAAGTGAGTCAAACTGGTCACCTCACTGGCACGGATACAGATGACGATGGCAATGACGATACATCCATCGTCGTATGACCGACGACGGAGACCCCGCTCACCATATTCAGCCAGACGAGCAGTCTGAGGTGTTTGGTCCCATTGACGCCGGGGCATTACGGGAGATACGAGACCTGTTCGTGGACCTTGAGCCGCTGGTCCAGACCGCGTCATTGGACGACCCACTGAATCCACAGACACTCTCGGTCGAACTATCTGATGGCGTCGGAGCGGCGTCAACCGCCCGGATAGACGTCCGGTGGAGTCTCACCGGGAACTACGCCGCACACTACACAGATTCCCGAGACCGAAATTTTCGGTTTGACTGTCATCCAAAACCCGCCGCGCCGCGCCGACACTTCCATTCACCCCCCGATGCTCCGAGCCGTCCTGTCGACCCATCTTGTATTGCTGTGTCTGAGACAAGCCTTGTAACGCGAGCGATTCTCCAGCGGTGGCGATACGCCTATACGAATGGAACATTCGATGGGATCAACGACGCAGAAAATCCGCCATAGAAGCCTTGTCGGCACGGGTTCTTGTACCGGTACAGGATCCGTGTTTTCAGAGCACAATCAACTGCTCTTCCATTGTAAGTTACTCACCTCGATGGATCAAATAGTTGGATGGTCTCGCCGCAACCATAGTAAAATATTTTAAGATGGTAGGGGACCAACTGACTTATATGACTAACTCGCCCGACCGACCGTCAATTCCTGACGGCGGTTCGCGCCGACGGCGTGACGACTCTAACGAGGGCGATAACGGGTTCGACCTAGACGTTGAACTCCCTGAAGACAGCCTATTCGATCTTGTCGATTACTTGAAAATGTACGAAGTGGCGTCTAAGCCCAAGCAATATCTGATCCTTGAGGCGCTTGCGGAGAATAATCAACTCAGCACCAGCGAACTGTCAATGGTACTTGGTGAGGAAGATAATGCGCTCCACTATCCGCTCCGGACGCTCAAGGATGTCGCACTCATCAAGAACCGACGCGATCCGAATACGGGGACTGAAGAGACTTATTCATACTACGAACTGACAGAGCTAGGACGGATCGTGTTGACCGAAGGGATCCGCGAGGGTGTCAAAATACTGGCTCGGCAAGAAGCCGCTCTTGAAGACAAATACAGCAAGTGATCGTGACCGAGGCCCTCGACAGTTTCTGCGCATTCACCCTTCACTAATCACTGGGTCGAGCGATTTCATCGAAAAGTCTGATTTTGAGCAATATCGTTCGGCGACGTCCATCAGCGCTCGTGTACGTCGAATATCGGCGATGTTGTGGAGTACGACCGCTCCGAAATCACCAGTCTCCCACGCGTTGACCGCTTCGCTACTTTCTCCAAATGGATCGACTGCGCCGTGGCCGGACGCCACAAGCTCGTCGTACACTCCAGTGAGGCTGTTCTCACTCGTATTGAACCGTGAGGAGAAGACCTCCATCACGCCGATGTACGGCAACTCAGCGAACGGCCACTCGCGTCCGTGATGACTGAGCCGCGTTCGAAGAAATGGCAGATCAAATCCGCCTTTCCAGGTTTCGCCGTTATAGGCTACGAGTTTGACGTCTCGCTGTGCGATCGTGGTATCGACGAACGTCTTGACGGCGTCCAACAGCGCGTCCTCATCGTCATGAACAGAGAGCGTCACTGGCGTAGTGAGATGTTCGTTCACGCGCTGTTCGATATCTGAAGCACACGCACTCCCGTCCGTATTGAGGAATACTCGTGAGCCGATCTCGGCGTCGAAGCCGACGACAGTCAGCTGGTCAGTCGTCGAAAACCCCGTCGTCTCGATGTCGAATGCGATCGTCGCGAGTGTACTCATTGGGGTGGCTCGCTGGTTTCTTCATCGGATACTTGCGCATCGATGCGCTGTTCGTCGAGCCGGTGTTCGAGCGCTTCGAGACGTTCCTCATGGTCTTCTAATGTGGCCTCCTGTTCGAGATCGATACTGAACAGCGCCGGCACCAGTGGATTCTGGTGGTTCAACAGCCCGCTCGCGTCGGCGTGTTCGCGAGCGTACTCGAACAGTTGGTCGAAGCGTGGTTGGTCGCGACGACGGAGCGCCCGTCGGAACTCCGCCCAGCGGTCTTCGATAGCCCGCAGCGCATCTCGATATGTCGGGTTTGTGCGTCCCATTGTTAGCGCCCCCCAGGTGCTGTCCACGCATCGAGGAAGGGACTCGCGGTGAGCGACGTCGTCTCCCCGTCAGCGGTCACGCCTGTCCCGACACCTGCCGGACTCGACGTCGACGACGGGGGTGTCGCCGGTTCGAGGCCAACCTGCGTCGCCCGCGTAGCGAGTAGCTGTTGCCAGTAGGCGAACGTGGTCTGGTAGTACGCACCGTCACCAACGGGATAGATGAGTGTCTCGAACTCGTCACCGACGAGTCGCGGCCCCATCCGGGTTTGCTCACACTCAAGATGGTGGTCGGCGGCCGTCGCAACCGCTGCTGTGAACTCATCGATCGTACTCCGAGTCACGAGTACCGGGACGTCGTAGCTGTCGGCGTACGTCGCTAGCCGAGCGAGGGTTCTCGCTTGCAGTGTTTCTGCGTGCTGCTCGCTGAGTGTGTCGTCGCTGCGGTACTGGGTGTCGACGGCTGGCGCAACGATGAGCGACGGGGTGTGTAGAGACGAGTCTTCGCTATGAGTCGATGACTGTCGACTGGATGTGCTGGTGACGGCGGCCGATTTCTGGATGACTTGGTTTACTGCCGTCGGGAGATTATCGACAGCGCCGTAGTGCTGGTACGCAGTAAATCCGCGTGCGACGTGGATCCGGTCGAGCAACCGCTGGCTCGGTGTGATCTGAGCCAGCGTCGTCGTCGTCGCGTGGCCGTTCGCATCAACCCAGAAGGCGGGCCCATCGTGTAACAGGAGATGGTCAAGCACGAGCGACTGGAGGATTGGGACGCCACGGCCGCCGTCTACGTCGAGCAACGTAATGCCGTCGTCGAGTGACGGCAGCAGCATCTCTTCAGTGGCTGGCTCGGCGCGATCTGCCAAGCCCAGATTGCGGTCAGCCCCCGTGTTGGCTTGTCGGCCGCCATTCGGTTCGATGGTGGATGGTCTCCCATACTCGATAACTCGTCACACTCTCAATAAGCGACGGCGCGGCGCTTCCGGACTTCCAGAAAGGACTTTACAAAACGTCAATTCGAACTCTGTCTCCGGATCTTGAGGAGTGGTAAACTGTTTCCAAGACTCTTTCCGAGATGGCCGTCACCTTTGATCACCGGATTAACCAACATTTCGGTATGCCCCCGGCATATTTTTGGTTAATCTGGTTAACATCGTTGTGCCGCACTCGCTGATGATATCTGTGAATATGATATTCTAGAATATGATTATTCAGAATATTTTTATTATGTACCCACTAATTCAGCGCCATGACAGACTTCGTGAACCGCTCGGAGGAGTTAGATCGGCTTCACGGCCTGTTTGACTCGGAGACCGCGGATCTCGCTGTCGTGTACGGGCGGCGGCGGCTGGGAAAGACGAGACTCGTCAAGAAGGCGCTTGAGGGACGAGAGAACGCGGTCTTCTATCAGGCACGACAGAAGACGCAGGAGCTCCAACTGGAACAGTTTGTCGAGGCTGCGGCCGACACGGTTCCTGGTATCGAAGATATCCGTCCTGATTGGGAGCGGCTGTTCCGGTATCTAGCCGACCAGAACGCGATTGTCGTCCTTGACGAGTTTCCGTACCTGATTGAACAGGACGAGAGCCTCCCGTCGGTGTTACAGGCGCTGTTCGACCACGAGTTCAACGAGTCGGAGACGACGTTCGTACTGGTCGGGTCGTCGATCAGCATGATGGAGGAAGCGACGCTGCTCGGAGACAGTCCGCTATACGGGCGGACATCCTTGACACTCGACATCCGTGAACTCTCGTTCGACGCCGCGACGGAGTTTTTCCCGGATGATGCGACGGCGGACGAGGCCGTTCGCGCGTGGAGCGTGTTCGGTGGTGTTCCCTACTACCTCGAGGAACTCGACGCCGATCGGTCCCTCGGCGAGAACATCCAGCAGACGGTGTTAACTCGTCACGGATCGCTCCGTAACGAGCCGGAGTACGTTCTCCGGATGGAACTAACGGAGCCGACGCGGTACTTCTCGATCCTCGAAGCGATTGCTGGCGGGGCAACAGGCCGCAACGAGATTGCTGGCGTGACAGGTATCGACTACAACCAGCTGTCGACGTATCTGGATCGGCTCTCTCGGCTCCGACTCATTGAACGGCATGTGCCGGTGACTGAGAAACCTGAACGATCCAAGCGGAGTCAGTACCGACTTCGGGATCCCCTGTTCCGATTTTGGTTCCGATTCTTGTCCGGGAGTGCGGATCGGTACGACCAGTTCGGTGAGGAGGCCTACGACCGACTCGTCGACCCCGAGCTGGCCGATTTCGTCGCTCCTGCCTTCGAGCAACTGTGCTGTGAGGCCCTGTGGACCCTGTACGACGAGACGCCGATCGTCGATGTTGGGCAGTGGTGGTATCAGGACCACGAGATCGATGTCGTCGGGCTCACTGACGAAGACACGCTCGTCGTCGGCGAGTGTAAATATCAGGAATCGCCGCTCGACTACGGCGCGCTGGCATCCCTGGAGACCCACGTCGAGGAACTCCGGTGGCAGCCGTCGGACGGTGGCTCGCGAACCGTCGAATACGCGCTGTTCTCCCGGAGTGGATTTACCGACAGCATCCACGACGCCGCCCGCAAGCGCGACGATGTCCGTCTCTATACAATCGACGACGTCGTCGCCGCGCTTGGAGCGTAATCCGATTCGGACGCTTCCTGAGGATTCAACAGAGTAGATCAGCGCAAAGAATTGTGACGAACCCACCCGCTCGTCACTCGGCCTTCACGTCGGTCAGGTACCACGCAATAAGCCGAGCCTGCGCCCGCCGGACGATCCCGCTCGCGGTCGACTTGTCCACACCAACTACGTCGGCGAGATCCGCCAGCGTACACCCTCTCGGGACCTCGAAGTACCCTTCTCTGAGGCCGGCGGCGAGGAGTTCCTCTTGTCGGCGTGTGAGGAGTCGGTCTGCCCGTTCTTGTTTACCTTTGAGAGGAGTTCGTACTCGGTACCGCTCGATTCTAGCGCCTCCCGGAGCTGGTCGAACTCCCCGCGAGTACCAGTTAGGTCGAACTCGTAGAACCCGTTCCGAACTTCGATCGGAAACTCAGGCGGGAACCCTCCGGACTCGACGAATGCGTAGAGGTCGACGTCGGTCGTCTCGTACGTCGCGAGGAGCCGGTCATCGGTACGTTCCAACACCTCGTACGCGTCGACCGCCTCATGTTCGCGAAACGCTGCTGCGACCGACCCAGGAGTTCGAGCCAGCACCTCACCGAGTTCTTTCGCGGTGGCGCCGCTGTGGACGCCGGATAGCAGGCGAAAGGTCGCATCGGGGAACGCCTCCGACAGGTCAGTGATGTACAGGTCCGGCGGAAGGCGAATGCGGAATCGGGCGTCGATCATGCTGGTTACTGCCGCTTCGGACAGGTACCAACATGTTGGGGTCACGCACACATGAATCGCCCGGCAACACTGTAGTATGAACTCCGAGTCGGTCGCTGCGGCCACGAGAGGACGGACGACGCTGCGGACGATGGCGCAAACGATCGCCACGTCGATCGGAGAGCTGCGGCGCCGCGATCCGGTTCTGTCCGCCGTGGCCGCGATCAACGCTGTCCTGTTCGGTGCCTTCGCCGTCGGCACCGTCTTGGACCCGATGGTCGTCAACGGCGAGCCGGCGTGGCTCAAGCCAGCGAAGTTCACCGGCTCGATCGCGCTCGTGTGCGCGACGCTCGGCTGGCTCAGTGTCCACCTCCCGGTTGACCCGGACTTTCGCCGCCGTGTCTCCCGGATCGTCAGCGTCGGTCTCCTCATTGAAATAGTCCTTATCGGCGGACAAGCCGCGCGCGGTGTTGGGTCTCATTTTAATCGGGCGACGGTCCTCGACGGGGCGATCGGGGGCGTCATGGGTGTTACAATTGTCGTCGTCACCGTCGCGATCGGCGCGTTGGCGGTTCGAGCGCGCTACAACGAGTTCGATGTCCACCCAGCGTTCGCCGCGGGCATTCTTCTCGGCATCGGGTGGTTCGTCGTTGGCGCGTTCGAAGGAGCGGCGATGATCGCGATCCAGTCTCGGGTCGTCGAGACGGCGGAGCCGACGGTCCCGGTCGTCGGCTGGCAGCTCGTCGGAGACTTCCGCCTAGCGCACTTCGTCGGCCTCCACGCCCTCCAGCTGTTGCCGCTGACTGGCTACCTCGCGGCAGTTGGACACCGTCGGGGCCTCGTCGACCATCCGCGACGCGTGGTATTCCTCGTCGCTACCGGATACGTCGCGGTTCTTTTTGCGACTGCCGCCCTCGGCGTCGCTCCAGCCCTCATGTAAACCACCTCACCTAACTCCCTCGGCACAAATGGGGGTCGGTCCGAGAGTGGGGTTTGACGCGGACTCCCAGAAATCCGTCGTCAACGGCCCTGTTGAGAACATTTGGAACTGATAGGATCGGTGTGCGAGATACAGATGTAGTCAGCAACGACACATCCGCATTAGTGTTTCCGACCATGGTACCGTGGGCTGACTGTTTTAACGATTGGGCTCTTTCCTGACACGTAATGTCCTCGACCGGCCCCCTCCTCGGCACCAGCCTCGTCCGTCGTGCCGCCTACGCGGTGGGGCTGATCGCACTGTTCGGTATCGCGTTCGGCTTCACTTGGTCACAAACCATCATCGTCGCGGCTATCGTACTCGTGGGTGAGTCTGCCGAACTCGCGAGCCCGTTACCTGGACTGGATGAACGCCACTTCCGACTCGCGCTCGGCCTCATTATCGTAGCTGCCGGTGGGGTCGCCTATTGGGCGCAGGGAGACACCACCGTCGCCGCGGTCGGAGTCGGCGGCGGTGGCTGGCTGATGCTAGACGCACTCTATAGCCTCCGGGAAGGCATCCGATCAGGTGACGACGAGATGGCTGACGCCGACTCCAGTGAAGTGTTTCTGTCGATGCAGGTCGGCCATCTCGTCGCCGAGGAACTGAAGGACGGCCCGAAGACGGTCCCGGAACTCGCTGACGCCTGTGACATGACCGAGTCACGTGTCCATGAGGCACTGAACTACCACGAGCAGGCGGACACCGCCTACAAGGACGGCGGTCAGTGGCACCTTGACGAGTCGAAAATCGGGACGTGGGCGTTCATCAGAGACAACACCCGGCGCGCTCTGGCCCGGTTTTTCCGTCCGTTTGGGCTATTTGTACCGTCGTGACTACTTCCTGTCAGTCCCCTCTATTGTGCGGGCTGCGGTGTGACATCCGTCGCAGGATGCGCGCCCTCGGTCTTGTTTAGACGCGGTGCAGTTCGTGTTCTACAGTCGCTATCCCACGGACGAGATCGGGTAGAGAGCTACTTTTGGAGTGATTCAGTTCATCCAAGAGAGCAACTAACCGCAGCCGTCGGGAGCGTCTAAACAAGGCTCGCGCCCTCTATTCAGCAGGTCCTCTTCCACCTACTCAGTGTCTGTCAGTACCGGTGTGACCGATACAGAGGTTGTACTCAGCAAACAGACATCGCTACTGAATATCGACAGGGAGGCTTTGTTGAAATCCTCAACAAGTGATATATTTTTCCCCGGTGTAGGTCAATACACGTATCGTGGCTAGTCTTGTCTTCTGTAAGTTGTTACCGAAGGTCGTGTTAAGTTAAGCATCGATTCCAGCAGACGGCGAAGGCTTGGAGCCATGATTCTACCGCCGTCGGCTCCGCATTTCTAAACGTATTTGAAAACGAGGATGTTCGTCGTTTTACTTCTCTAAAGACACGTTCGACAGCATTCCGATTTCCATGACGAGTAATTTGAAATCGGAGCGAAGTACGTGAGAGCGCAGCTGTGAGATGTCCGCCAGCATCAACCAGAAAGATCGCGTCGTCAACGTGGTGTTTCTCTCTGAGATCGCGGAGAAACACCAAAGTAAATTGTTGGTTTTGAACGGGAAATACGTCAACGTGGAGGAATTCGTTTGTACGAGGATCTACGGCGGCATACAGCCAGAATCGGTCTGAGTCGATCTGAATCGCAGTCTCGTCGACCGCAACGCGATTCGGGCTCGCACCGTTAGCTGGCTGTAGATCGGCCTTTTGAATCCAGTTGTGGATTGCTGTTCGGCTTCGCTCGACACCCAAATTCTCAAGATACTGTTTGGTATTCGAAAGTGATAGGCCAGCAAGATGGAGCTGAATACCGGTTTCAATGATCTCGTAGGGTGTCCGCTCACGCTCCACAAACTCCAAGTCAATCCATTTAGTAGAGCCGTTGAGGCGGTTGGATTCGGACATAGACCATTCGGAACACCGACCGCCTCATCCTTAACTTAACATCGCCGTCAACGAAGGTGGTCAGACTTTTCATATAGTTCGTAGTGTCTCGGATTGGTAGGATTCTAGCCGGTCAACTCGCAGCTCTCATCGACCGGCTGTTTCAGGTAAAATCTATCTGACCAATAGGATTTCAACAGAGCGTTCTTAGTCGAACACTGATCGTACAGTAACAATATACAATTTTTAGTTGCTAGGTGAGTGAACTCCAAGGCAATGTATTCAGCCCTCCAACAGGAAAGTTGGTCAATCGGACGACACATACAGCGACGCTTGCTGCTTCGCCTGCCATACTGCTCTCGGTGGAATGGGCAGGTCAGTTCGCAGTCAACTGACTCCCGCAGCAACGCCCGACCATCTCCTGATTGTAAGCGGTCTCGTGGTGATTAACAGTATGGGCAACGAATCAGGTGTGAATATTAACGGCCCCGATACCCTCAAAGGTGCGTTGCTGCTCATGCTCATCGGGATTGCGATCATCAGCTACGGCGGATACGATCACGTACAACAGACGGAGGCAGTTCGAGACGCAGTCGAGGTTGATGCGACTATCACCGAACTCGACATCGAGGCGGACAGCGGAACGTCATCAAACCCAGGTGCGAATTACGATCCGGTGGTTGAGTTTGAATACAGCTATAATGAAAACGAATACACTGGAACAAAGATCTATCCTGCAGATATTGAACAGAACTACGAAACGCAATCAAGCGCCGAATCAGCTATTGAGGAGTACGAACAGGGGACACAGACAACCGCATATGTTTCTCCCGACCAGCCGGGAGATGCGTTTTTGAAAAATCAAACGTCGAGCGCACCGATAATCGCGATTGTACTCGGTGGATTATTCACCCTCTTCGCAACAGTTTCCGCTGTAAAGAAAGTCTAACACGCTGAAGATGGTTAGTCGAGGATAAAAAACGACTCTGTTGAAATCCTATAGGTTCGATAGCCTTGGGAGGGATACCGAGGCGGTCAGCCCAATAGCGGCGGAGTGTCCACAGAGTACGTGAACGAAGACCCATGAACAGACATCGCTCGTGGGTCGAGATGTAATCATTTCGATTGAGACCGTAGAAGAGTGGGTGGAACACCTTCTGTACTGAGCGATTGGGGGTGTAAACTATCAACCACAGAGGATCTCAACAAAGCCGAAAAAGAGGATTTCAACAAATTGAGTCGGCTAGAGTTTGGGTATTTCTGACGCGTCAACCGAGTTCTGTGTTGACCGGTTCGAAGCGCCTTCTCCGTCTCGCAACTGGAGGTATGCCGACGCGATGATCGCGTAGTATGGCACAAAGAACGCCGTTGTGAAAACAACTGTCACGATATCGGCGGCGACCGATAGGCCAGCGAGGGTCAATAACGGCGAGACCGCACCGATTACGCCACCAAAGAGCGCAGTCACAATAACGAGTATACCGAGTTTGATCCGGGATCCACGAGTCAACCCCCAGCTCCGCTTGAGGCTGCTGATGATCCCGCGATCTTCGACAGCGACAGCAAACATGAAAAATAGGAATGAGGCTGCCAAAAACAACCCAGGGAGAACCAAAAGAACGGTGCCAAGCATGATCGAGATAGTGATTATTAACCCACCAACAAGAGCGAAGACCGTGGTCCGACCGAGTCGCCGCATGGATGTCGCAGGGAACCGTGACATCTCACTTTGTGGTTGAGCAAATGTTCGCGAGAGGATAACGAGGTAAGTCGAGCTCAATATCATGATCACAACGAATAGAGCAACCCCGGCGCTTCCGGGAATCGGAAGCGCGAGTCCTGCATCCTGACTAAACTGTTCGGCAGCCTCTGGCGGGAGAAGCCCTAAGACGGCGCTATTGGCGCTTATTTGGAGTCCAAACTGGATAGCGAGGAATCCCAGAAATAGGATTCCACCAGTTCGAGAAACTGTCCGCCGAATACCGTCGCTAACCGCATGGCTGAGTTGGAGGGCCATACTGATCAAATGTGTCTAGCCGGTTCTAATAAAACAAGCGAAGACGCTGATAAACGTAAAAAAATTTTGTAGCTATCCGAACTCAATTGAATCCATTTACCAAGTTTTGGCCCTGTTGAAATCCTCAGTAAGTGATATATTTTGACCCGATCACGGTCAATACAGGGTATGAACTTATCAAAAATAGGTCCTCAGCGCGAACATAACGATGAACGCGCTAACTGCACCCACTAATCCGACTTCAACTGAGCTGTCGCCAAGAATGACAAGTCCAAGTAATGTGCCGACGGCGATGGCGAAACCGGATACGAGAGGACGACGAATGTTGGCCATTATACCAGGTCTTCTGCCGACATTGAAAGTGTTTCCGAGCAATGAGAGTCTCTTATACGGTCCGGCTATCAATACGCACTCTTCAGCGACCGGCTGTTTCAGATGAGAATCTGTCTGAAGAAGAGGATTTCAACAAACCGGATAAATCCAACAAACCAGCTTTGTTGAAATACCAATCTTTATATGTGTTATTGTCTGAAACATTCTATCACTGAAAATATTTTATTATCTGAGGTGATCAGATATTCGATAACTACCACTCGGCCCGTAATCTTACGTTTTTGATCTTCCATCCTAGACTATGGTACTCGTACTACCGAATTCTTCCACCTTTTCGCGGAAGACACAGCTAGCAGCTCTCGTTGGTAGCCTCGGTTATGTTCTCGTTTTGCTGTCAACAGCAGGGTTGGCGTACGGGCTGACAAACTTGTTGGCAGGTCTAGTGAGTATTCAAATCGGGCCTTGGCTCTGGTGGTCGATTCTCGGGGGTGCAGTCGTCGGTGCTTTGCTGGCAATAGCTTTCGCCCAATACGGGTCTGTGACACCTCTCCTCAGTGTCGTAGTGATCTATGGAATGGCGATGTACCAGATGTGGCAGGTTCTACAAGCCCCAGAGCCACTCCTTCCCGGAACTCCCCTTGACCTCTATCTCATCGGCTGGCCGCTGCTATTTCTCCTTGCGCTGGGGAGCGGTCTCATCGAGCGGCGGGTTCGAACTGCTAACGCCTCTGCGAAGGGGTCCGGGAACCCATGACCTTCGACCAGCCCCCTGAACCGACCTATCGGTCAATCTCTTGTACTGAATGATTGGTGGTGAAAAACATCAGCTACTGAGTATTTCAACAGAGCCACCACAAAGAATTTGTTTTGAACACCGATATCTCCGGCTGGACATGTATTGTTCCCGCCGCCGTGCCCTCCAACTGCTCGGCGCTTCCACAGTCATGACTTCAACTTCCGGTTGTCTGAGTCCCGGTAGTCTTGATGAGTACGCTCTTATCGCAGACGAACTAGACCTATCATCGGTCGGTCGGCCGTATCTGTGGTCCGACCCCACGGAGATCAGGGCTGTGACAAGAGTCGATTTCACCACCGAAATGAAAACGCAGTACGTTTCGGAACTGTTCGATCAGGGCAGTGTAACTGTCAAACAGTGGCCGCTCGTTAGACGAGCACAGTGGGGAAAAACGACGAGACCATATCCAACATTCCTCAAACGGAACGATCGCTTCTATCACGTCCAGATTGCTGACGAGCGGCAGCTTGAACGTGATCGATGGCATTTCGCAGTCGAGCGGACTGATGAAACGCCACCTGACGACGCGACAATTGAAACTCGTCCCTTCGATCTGTCAACACAAGATGAACGAGTGCTTGACGCAGCACTTGACGCGGTCTATGCTGGAAACGATGGATTCCTCGGTGACCCTGAATTCGACGAGCTGCAAACTGTGGAGTTCCATCACGGCCTTGACCCTGACGCAAGTGACCTGATTCCGTCGGCACAGTTTGATTTTGTCGAGGTCAATGAAGAATACTTTCGGCCAGTTACAGAGCAACGAAGTGTTCAGGTGCCAGAGTGGACGTACACCGTCACCGGGGTCACGCAGTCACCCAGCGAATTCAACGAGTACGCGAGAACCGAAATCGTCGAACACGATCTGACAGTCAGCAGTCTCTCCGAGTCCGCACGGAGTGTGATTGATGACGCGATCAGTGACGATCCGCGTCGGTACGAGGAGGGAAGTCCTCTCTCAGACGGCCTCTCGGAAGTGTTAGAAGCGCTCGGTATCGCCGGCGATCTTGAACCAATAGACAGCTACGAGGATCGGGTCGACTTCCGGAACGTCGTCGCCGAGTACGAAGACGCGATCTATCGGTTTGACCTGATCGTGACGCCGTAAGATACCAGTTTGTCAAATCACAAAAATTTAGTTCATTCTGGCTCTGTTGAAATCCTATTCTTCAGATAGGTTCTCGTGTGAAACAGCCGGTCAGCAGATCTGCCTACAATCAAGAATTATACAGTTCTATTCACGGTTACTTAGTCCGGCACCAATTGCAGCACCAATTGCCACTCCGATAGCGAGCCACAGTCCGATATTATTTGTAGCAGAACCGATAGCGACCCCAATCGCAAGTCCAATCGCCATCCCTATTCCCGTGTCTTTCCCGCTCGTTCCTGTCTCGCTTTCCCCGCTCATGTACTATCAGGTGACGTTAGGAGATGGTAAGCCCACCGTCTGTATTGATCGCAGCTGGGTCAGAATGTATCAATTGCTGAGGATTTCAATAGAGCCGTCGCTGTTCAACATAGAAGTGGCGTAGTCCTAGTCAGTCACTTCCTAAGGAGTCCAACAGAGCCCGAATGCTGTACCTTTTCTCCCGGTTTGCTGGCTTCGGCCATCCAGTCATTATTTATACATCTCACAATCATATTGGATATGGCCCTCCTCAAAACTCCACGGCTCCGCTGTGAGCAACTGATACTGCTCATGTCGGTGACGCTGTTCCACATTTTCAATCGGCCACCCGTTTGGGCAGATGAGAAACTGCCTCAGTCGGATGTGACGACGGCTGAGTACAGCTCCACGTTCGACAGGTAGTACCCCTCCGATTGATGCTCTACCCTGTTGGCGGAGTTGGATTTATTGCCCTCGGTTTAGCTATCGGCTGGTACGGACTTCGGCCGCTCGCGACTGTCCCAAGTATTCTCCGAGCCACTGTGAAGGACCCGAGCGAGGTGACGGATAGCGGGTCTTTTGTCGTTTGCCGCGGCGTGACGAACGAAGCGAGCGAGACGCTTTCGGCACCGTTTACGGGATCGCAATGTCTAGGGTTCGAGTACGAGGTTACCGAACGGCAACCGTTCGGGATCGGAATTCCATGGTTTCAGGCTCATCTCGACGATGGCGTGGCGACACGTCCGTTCACCCTTGATAGTGCGAGCGGGACCCTCACCATCGTCCCATCAGCCAAGCGGTTCGCACTCGATACAGAATCAACGGTCATCACGGTCGCTGCCAACGAAACGCCACCAGAACGTATCCAACGGTTCGTCGACGTGCGAGACACGCTTGAACCGGTCGCACGATGGGTGCGAATTATTCCGGGACTTGGCACGCGGCGTTACGTCGAGCGCCGGATCGATCCCGGTGAGGAGTATTTGATTGCGGGGCACACGGACCGCCAACAGAACGAGGTTGTCATCGCGGGTGATCTCATCATCACCGATCGCTCTCCGAGACAGCTTGTACTCCACCGGGCCTGGAGAGCGATATTTCCGATAGTGATTGCGTTGGTGTTCGTCAGTGTCGGCGTCGGAGGCATCGCTCTATGATCGACTGCTATACGAAACTGATTGACCCTCTACGATGACACGAAACTCAACCGCTATCGCAACGCGCAGCCTGACGAAACGATTCGGGAGTGAGTCCGCCGTTGACGGACTCGACCTTTCCGTCGACCACGGCACAGTGTACGGGTTTCTCGGGCCGAACGGCGCCGGGAAGACGACGACGATGCGTATGTTGACATCACTGACCCAGCCGACAGACGGTCAGGCATGGATCGACGGGAATCCTGTCTCGGATCGCGATGCGATCAGAGAATCGATCGGCTATCTCCCCGAGGAACCCCCGGTCTTCGACGAACTCACCGGGCGCGAACAGCTCGAATACTTCGGTCGGCTCCGTGATATCCCCGCCACCGAGATGGAGGGTCGGATCGTAGACTGGCTCAACCGGTTCGATCTCACCGACGACGCCGACAAGCGGCTCGACGACTACTCGAAGGGGATGCGCCAGAAGATCGGCCTGATTCAGGCGCTGCTCCACGAGCCCGATGTCGTGTTCCTCGACGAACCTACCAGTGGCCTTGACCCGCGAGCGGCTCGGACGGTCCTCGACGTCATCGCGGAGCTCACTGAGGAGGGCCATACGGTGTTCCTCTCGACGCATATCCTCTCGGTCGTCGAGGAACTCGCGGATGTCGTCGGCGTCCTCTACGAAGGCGACCTTGTTACTGAAGGGTCACCCGCTGAACTGACGGCGCGGATGGAAGCTGAAGAGGGAACGACTCTTGAGGACGTGTTCCTCTCGGTCACCGCCGAACGCGGACCTGCCGCCCCCAGATCAGCTACAGAGGGTACTGGAGACGCCCCCGACTCACAGGACGAACAGGCTACAGACCAATGACTCGGGCGAAGCGTCCTCGGCTCATCGCCCGAACGGAATTCCGACGTCGCTGGCGGACGATGAAGGGGAACCCGATGCAGCTGTTGGCACTCGCGTTCGCGGCCGTAATGCTGCTCCTATTCTCTCTCGGCGGCGTGTTTGGTGCGTACCTTGCCGGGGGGTTCGTCGCCGGAAACGAGGCCGAACCGCTCATCGAATGGGCACGGATGGTGTTCGTCTATGGGTGGATATTCGTGGTCGGATTCGGCGCGTATCGCGCGTACGCTGTCGCCCTTCGTCCCGACAATCTCGATGGCCTGTTGACGATGGTCTCCCATCGAGACGTGATCGCTGGCCTTGTGATCACCGAGTTCGTGCTGTGGTCTGTGTTCTTCCTCACTGTCGGAAGCGCCGCCACAGTTGCATTTGCCGTCAGTGCGGGCTCACTACTTACGATTCCTGCCCTGTTGCTCACGCTATGTCTTCTCCTCGCGACTGGGATTCCAGCCGGCTTTCTCCTCGCACTGGGCGTGCGAAACGCCGGCGTTCGATCGCGGCTGCTCAGCCGCCTCCGAACACTGTTTCTTTTGCTGTTTGGAATCGGGTACTTCGCGTTGATCTTCACGAATGCGTTCGCGTCAGTGTTGGAACCAATCTATCGAGTACTCGCCCCGACGCCGATCGATTGGTTCGGCGATCTCGCAGCAATAGAGCTTGGTATCGGGGCCTCTCCACTCCGAGCGATCGGTGCCGTGGGATTCACGGCCCTGTTTGCTGTCGCAGCGGTTGTCTCGCTGTTCCGACTCTCGGAGTGGCTCTGGTACGCTGACGGCGTTCACATCACCCACGAGGCCGACCGCTCGACTGACCAGTCCTCGTGGTTCGGCGGGCTTGCGCGGATATTCTCACAGCCAGTCGTCGGCGTCATCACAGTCGATTGGAAACGTGCCCGTCGGTCACCGCTCTCGCTCTCGTTCGCGTTGTATCCGCTGATCGTGCTTGCTGGCCCAGTTTTCACTGCTGTCCAGACCGGCGAAATCGGCACGAGTCTTCCACTGTGGCTGCTGATCAGTGGAACCTGGGTTGCCGGATCGCTCTTCGCGCTCAACGTGGTGGGCCAAGAGGGCGCGTCACTGCCAATCACACTGCTCTCTGACGCGCCTGAACGCTCGCTGGTCGTCGGACACGCCGTCTCTGGTGCGCTTCTCATAGCGCCGATAACCGTTATAACAACCGTCGTGGCGGGCATTTTGAGTCCACTCTCAATCGCAGTCGTGGTGAGTCTCGGCGTATCCGCACTCGTTTTGTCGGCCGTGTCGGGGGCGATCGCCACCGGAATTGGCGTCGGCTTTCCACGCTTCGAGGCGGTTAGCGTCTCTCGAAGCACAAAGGCGATTGTTCCGAGCGTCTTCGCCTTCGTGATCTACTCTGTGGTGGTGCTTGTCGTAGCACTTCCGACCGTTATCACTCACTCCGGCATTGCAGGCCACGCGCTCGCCTCGTTCGTTGGTGTCGACCAGTTTGTGGTTGGTCTAAGTGGAACAATTACTTCGGCCGTCCTCGCAGGTTTCGCCGGTGCCATTTCGATGTACATCGCACGAGATCGCGTGAGTGAGTATCGTCTTGAGTGAGGTCCAATATTAATGTCAGTAGTCGAGAACTCTAGCTCGGCATCGACGCACCATATCCGGACGAGTTTCCGATCCGGAGCGAAATTGAGGGCCAGGCGGCCGGCTCTATCCCAACCTCGACACGCTCGTTGAGAAGGGACTTATCGAAAAGAGTCAGCGGGACCGACGAACCAACGAGTACAGCACTACTCGCCGGGGCACGAGAGAGATCGAAGCTCGGACTGAATGGGAAGCCGGGTATATTGACCACGACGGGTGATCGAACCGCTGCGTTCGGGGACTGTTCGACTCTAGTATTTCGCGTCCCTCAAAATCGGAACCATACTTCGAACTCGACCAAAACACCCGACAGAGAAGCAACAACTGTTTGTCAACAAGAAGAAAATTTGATTATGATCAAGATCTGATTATGAACTATGAGCAAGACAGAACAGTTAAACAACTCTGAAAAAGAGATTGTCGCCGTCACTAAGCACGGCCAGGCGACCATCCCAAAACGGTTCCGCGAAAAGCTCGGGATCGAAGCGCCTGGGAAGGCGTTGTTCCGGGAAACCGAAGATGGAGAGGTGATCGTTGAACAGGTCCGCTCACCGAGCGAGATGCGCGGCTTTGCCGCCCGTAGCGAAGCGAGTACGGACAAGCCTGCGTCCGAGATTCTCAAAGAGAAACGCGACCAAGACCGGAACGAACGTGACTCGCAGTTCTCAACTGAAGAGTAATGTCGGCTCCTGACCGCGTTGTCTTCGACGCCGAGCCACTGATTGCACACTCCGACGATGAACCAGGCAGCGAGGTTGTAGAAGAGTATCTTGACGCGGTCGCAGTCCAGGACACCGTCGGCTACGCCAGCTACGTGAATCTCGCTGAGATCCGGTACACAATCGCCCGGAAGTACGACTGCGACACAGCCGACGAGTATCTCGACTGGTTGACCGATCTCGGTATTAAAACGGTAGATGTCGGCGATACTTGGACGGACGCCTCAGAGTATACGCTCAAGTATAATCCTGCGCTTGGCGACTCGTTCGCGCTGGCAACGGCTGAACATGTCGACGCGACGGTCTTAGTTGGCGGTGACAACGATTATGACGACGTCTCCGATATCCCGATTGAACGGTTCCGCGACGGTTCCGCGTAGGCACCCGTTCGAAGATCTGACCTGTCTCTAAACCACGGGAAGTCTCAGGGCTTGACCCCGAGGCGGTTCACCGCTTCAGTTGACCGATAGCGCCAAAAGATAATTACTCGTGTATGCAGTTTGTATACAAATGAGCACGTCGATCCGCGTCTCTGACGACACGAAGGAGATGCTAGAGAGCCTGAAACGGGATGACGAGACGTTCGACGAGCTGCTCGAACGCCTCGCTCAGACCGAGAAGCCGATCAACATCGGCGCGTGGAGCCCGGAAGACGCCGACCGCGCACGCGACGCCGTCAAGCGCTCGCGAGAGAGTTTCGAGCGGTGACCTTCCTCGACACCTCCGTTATCATCGACATGCTTGAAGGCGTCCCGGACACCGTCGAGTACGTTGAGGACCGCGGACAGCCGTACCTCACGTCTGCGCTCTGCGTCTTCGAGGTGTTCAGCGGGACAGTCGGTGCCGGGACCACCGACCTCGTCGCGATCCGGCAGGATTTCGGTGGCGTTCAGTCGATCGAACTCAACGACCAGATCACCCTCGAAGCCGCGCGGATGCAAGACCAGTTGATGGATGACGGTGAGCGCATGGCTGCTCGCGATCTCCTCATCGCCGCGACAGCGCGCTCCACCGGTGCCGAACTCATCGTCGCCGATTCTGACTTCGAGACGGGACTTCTCACCGACGTGATGGACGTGACGAACCTCCGGACCCACGACTGACTGACTCCCCTTCCCCAGGCTCCTCGAGGTCGATGTCTCACACGCCTTTCGCACCGGCAACAAGCAGCGCCGCAGTGGCCGGACCACCGCTCCCGAATGCGAATGCCGCAGTGAGCATCGTCGCGAGCAGGCCACACGCCACGGGGACAGAGGCAGCGTGCTGCGGCGTCGGCGTCGCCGCGTCTGGGTCATGCTCTATCGCACACTTCTCGTGCCGCGCGCGCCTGCAGATCGCATCCGCCCTGTGCAGCGAAGGAAACGGCGGCACCTGCCAGTGTCACCGCTCCTAGCGGTGGCATGTCACCGTCGAGATGCAGCAGGTGCGCGAAAACGTTGCATTCGCAGATGTCGTCGAGCACATCCCTCGCGGGGGAGTCTAGAGCTCGCGAGTTGGCACAGACGGGTGTTGAAGACCCCTCACACCGACGTGAGAATCGCTCAGTACAGGTAACTCACCTGTCACCCCGAACCTTGGTTGCCAGTTATTCGTCAGATCACTTCACGAAACAACGAGTCAGCCTTGACAATTAATGATCGCCATCAGGCCGATCATCCACGATGTCGAATGATTCCGTCTCCACCGTCTCATCAACGTCTCCTTCAATAGTCATAACATATGAAACATTTCTGACCGGGTCTCCGATGGTGAGATTTAGTCCACCGAGTTGGACACCAACCGAAGCGACTCTGTTGAAACCCTTAGGAACTGATAGGATCGGTGTGCGAGATACAGAGAGTGTAGATAGCACGGAAACTCCGTTTTTTTCCATCTAAATCCGGAACTAACCATAGAACATGTATGCTGACTCGCTAGTATTCCGTCCCGCTAACCAAGCAGATGGTCATCTTCTAGAGGGGTTCAGTCCCACTTCCGCGATTTTTAAGTTGTGAAATGGTCATAGAGGTATTGTGTACGAATTGGTCCACCGCTATGCCCCCCAGAGCCCCGCTGGTCGAACTGCGATTGCTATCATCGGCGGTTTGCTCGGTGTCCCCGCGTTTGTGCTCGGACTTATCGGACTAAGTGGAAACGTTGCGGCAGGCCTCTTGTTTCTCTTGGTCAGTACAGTAATACTCGGAATATCCGGACAATTAACACTAGGTGTCGTCCGTCAGGCGAATGCGGCTCCAGCATCCAGTCCACAGAACGACCAACAGATAGACGAGGCAAATGAGACACCGATTGAAACGCTTCGACGACGATACGCGGAGGGCGAAATTGACGACGAAGCATTTGAGCGACGTCTTGATCAACTCATCGAAACTGAAGAACCGGAACAGCGAAAGACCGAGAGTGAACGTGTATTAGAGTAGGTATTTACGCTGACCGAATCGATATATATCGATTTCATCACTGCGACGTGC
Organism: Halorubrum sp. PV6; assembly: GCF_003990725.2. Lineage (NCBI taxonomy): Archaea > Methanobacteriati > Methanobacteriota > Halobacteria > Halobacteriales > Haloferacaceae > Halorubrum > Halorubrum sp. PV6. The sequence goes on along the minus strand of NZ_CP030065.1, from coordinate 275,610 downwards.
CACATTCGCGCTCTGTATTCAGCACGTCTCCAAGAATATATCACTAATTGAGTATTTCAACAAAGCCGACGAATAATAAATAGTGATCGGCTTCAGTGCTTCGTTCGCCGTCGTGACTGCGATTTGGGTCCCGGTGACTCATCGCTGTGTTTTTGAGATGGAGTCTCCAAACTGAACGACTAATTCCTCCACAGAGAGTGCGTAGACCGTCATTTCTGTTCCTTTCCTAGAGTACCACGTATCGACGGCTTCGACAAGGTCAACTTCGCAGAGGCGATCGAGGTGATACTTGGCGTTCTGGGTAGACGTGCCGGTAGCCTCAGCGATGTCTGAAGTTGTCGCTGGTTCGTCGTCAAGCGTCGCCAGAATCTGCTGTGCAGTGTCTGAGGAGACCGTCTGGAGTACGTCACTCGGCTGCTCGTGATCAACGACGATATTACTGCGTTCGCGCGGCGTGTGATCGATTGGGGTACGATAGGGGAATGCTGTTGGCATAGATAGTGGCTGGTGTGAGTTACCGCTCAGTGTAGCTGGTTACGCGGTCGTTGAGTTCGAGTGATCCATCACGCCAGTGAATATATGCGATCAGTACCAGCCCGCCGAGAATGGCGAAGCCGACAAAGACGAGTCCCTCCTCTCCGATCCAGCGCGGTGGGCCGACGATGTCAACGGCGAGGAGCTCCGGCGTCTGCTGTGAATGTCCCAGTCCGAATATCGCGCTTTGTGTGAAATTGTAGAACACGTGAAAGCCGATGCTGAGTGCGAGTTCACCGGTTAGCACGTACACGCCACTCAGTACTAGCCCGGCGATCAGGTAGTACCCATAGTGGCTAGGATGTGTTATTTTTCCGCCGTGTAGAAACGCAAACACGAGCGTGCTGAGAGTTACTGCGAGGCCGACGGCCATCCACCGAGGTACGAATCCATTCGATCCCTCAGCAAGGTTCTTTAACATCGCACCGCGCAGAATGAATTCTTCCCACGTGGCCGCGAGCGCGATATACGCGAACACGATCCCCATCGCAGGTACGAACGATAGATCCCCGGATCCGCGCATCACACCAACGAACGTAGCCCAGCCAGCACCGAGGGACACTACGAGCGCCCCACCGTTGATTGCGGTGGCGACGAGCCCACCAACAGCGAATGAGTGCCACCACTCTCGATCGAACGAGAGCCCGAATCCACTCACAGGACGTCGATCAATAACTCGTGCACCGAGGAGAATTGCACCGATGAGAATGACGCCAATGCCAGTCAGTTCGAGGAGTTCCCGGACGGGATGCTCAAATCTGGCTCGGATCGTAGTCTGGAGTATGGCAAGGAGAATGAAGGTCAGCACCGTCGGTATCAGCGCACGAAGTGGCGCACGCAGTCGACCTTGTTCAGTGTTCCAGACCGGCCAGAGGAGTCGGAAGGCCCTCTCACTCAGGGCGGTCGGTATGACGCGGTCAATCGTCGATCGTAACGACATACACGCCGCAAGAGGGCGGGTGCAAGTAGCATCCTAGGCACGGCTTCCGACCTAGAAGCTGTGACGGGTTTTTTTACTTGCACCCGTGTCTGGCACGTATATGGACGAGGACGAGGATGCTGTCTTGGCGGTACTCGACGACGAGTACGCCCGGGCGATCCTCGCTCACCTCACAATTGAACCGATGTCAGTCGATGAACTCTGTACGGCCTGTGAGATGTCCGATGCGACGGCGTACCGCCGTCTCAGCCGGTTACAGGACGCAGACCTCGTGACCGAACAACAGGAGCTGGACCCCGACGGCCATCACTACAAGCGGTATGCAGCTACAGTCGAGACTGTCACCGTCACGTTCGCCGATGGAGGCTACGAAGTAGCAGTGACGCGCTCGACAACCGATCCTGCCGACCGGTTCACAGATCTGTTCGAGGGGTTGTCCTGAGATGCTCCTCTTACAGTTGGATGCAACTGGGACAGATCCGCTCATCGCACTCGGGGTGCTCGTCCTTTCCGTGCTCTCAGTAGCGTTGTCGCTGACAATCGCCGTCGTTCTGGTTCGTGGTTACCGTCAAGGACCGTCTCATCGCGGGATGCTTTGGCTCGCGGTCGGTCTCATCTTCCTGATTACGGTTCCTGAGTTGCTTCGCGTCGGGTTACCGACGGCGACCGACATCGGGACTGTCGGCCGGTCGATACTCGTCAGTGGCTGTGAGCTATTCGGATTGGGGACGATCATGTGGATCGTGTACGGGGGTGAGATGTAGTGATATCCGAGAGTTTGCTGGCGCTGGAACCACTCAGTGTGGTGTTGGTAGCTCGCGGCGTGACTGCTCTCGTCGGCTTGTTTGTCGCTACGTTAGCTTATCGTGGGTACCGTCGAAATGGCTCTGTAAAAATGCGAGCGCTTGCAATTGGTATCGGTCTGCTAACGGTAGGGGTATACGTGGCCGTCATGCTCGCTGATATGGTGGGAGCAGGGAACGGGATCGTATTGCTGGTCCGCGGTTTCGTGACAGTTATGGGCCTCTGTGTCGTGCTGTACGCTATCATCGTAGCATAGTCGTTTTTTGTCGAGAAGACGACACGGACATCCACGGACAGTACAGATTTCACCACATATTTGTCTCGGTCGGCCGGCATATTCGGTGGATGGTCCCCTTCGAAAACGCACAGCGCTACAGCCCTTCACCCGAAACGATAGCCGTTATCGTTGCGAATGTGCTGCCACTCGTGGGCGTCATCGGCCTCGGGTGGGATCTCGCTGCGCTGGTCTTCCTCTACTGGTTCGAACTCGGTATTCTCTCGTTTTGGGCGCTCGTCAAAGCAGTGTTCGCGGGCAGACGGTCGGAGTTCGATTCCGATCCACTGATCGGAGGCGCGCTAGCGAGCAAGCGCACCACGATCCCGGTCCCGTTCACCGACCTTGGCATTCGGTTCTCGACGCTGCCTGTCCTCGCCGTTGCCATCCCCATTCTCACACTCGTCTGGTTCTTTGCAGGCGTCACGACTGTCGGCGTGATCGGTCCTGAAACTCCCGATATTGACGCGTTGGTGATGGTGATGCTCTCCGCGTTCGGAATCTTTCTCAGCGAAGGAGCCTCAACGCTTCTCGAGTATTTTCATCGAGGCGGATACCGCGATCACAGTGCCCAGACGGCGATTCAAGGGAATTGAATTCTCAACGCGAGTCTCGATTCACGACACAATCCCTTGGACGTAGATGTGCGCGTACGCGCTCGCCCACACAATAGAAAGCAGTTCACCAACACTTGATGATATCACACTCAAAACAGGATTCAACGAAGCCAAACTCATCCCCATCTGAGGGAGAGATGTCGGCAGATAGAGGCTGAGTGCGCTTCCGGTAGCAATCACTGCGATGAGCACGAACTTTCCTCGGTAGTTCGTTGTGATACGCCAGCTAACCCGTAGGGATTCAATGGGGCCGTACTGGCCGATAACACAGGCTTCCGGTGCGAACCAGAACTTGAACAACAAGAGGAGAAACGGCACAGCAAAGATAATCCCACCGACTGCCGCCGCGACGGGAAAGCCAACTATCTCCACGGGATTCCCCGGAATCGCGCCCCCCAGAACGAGTAGTGGAAGCAAGACGAAAAACGGAATCGTCATTGCGGAAAAAACGATGAAAACGATCAAACTAACTAACGCCGGCGTTCGAGAGAGACTTCGATACAGGCCCTCACGTATCGTAACTGGATCTTCGGTCAGCTCTCCAGCGACGATCATTCCTACATAGGCTCGAATCAAGACGATGAATGCAAACCCCGCCGCTACCTCAACCACGCTGATTACGGGCGTGGGAAGCGCGTTAATTAGGTCTGTTTCGAGCAGCCGGTTAGCGAGAATAATTATGCCTGTGAAAGCAACAATCGACGGGTAGGATCGAAACAGACGAACGGACCAAACTAACGCATCGAAGACAGTTCGACGAGTTGCGGTCGTGTCGATATTACGGCAGTCGAGACAGCCACAGCCATCGATATCATCTCGAGCCCTGATTGTCGGTGCCACATCACGTGTAGTCGTGCCGTGGCTGGGAGAAGTCTCTCGGGTCGATGAGTCGGTGTGTTCGCTCATTCGGTCGTGACGAACTGGGCAATGGATTCGCCAGCGGCAAGCAGGATCGATGGTGGGCCCAGCAGCGATGCGAAGGATTTGAACGCGCGCTTGAGACCCGGCCGATCGTCCTCGGTGCCAAGAAAGAGGAGTGTCGGATCTTCGGAAACAACAAAGACGTTCATTTCACGACCTTTCTCCGAATAGCAGGTATCTGTGACTTCGATTACACCAGCTGCCTCGAGATTTTCCAAGTGGTAGTGGATGTTCTGAACGCTCTGGTCGAGTTGCTCAGCTATCTGTGAAGGGGTCGCCGGCGTCTTATTGAGCAGCCGGAAAATATCGTAGGCTGTCTCGGAGGACAACGCTTCGATCACCTCGCGTGTCGCGTCGTCGTCAAGGCTCAATACGGTCGGAGTATCGCTTCGTTCGACGGCAGCGTCGGTTTGTGTCGGGAGGAGTCGTGCCATAGGTATGATTACCTTCTGTGGACGAAGGCCACGGGGAACCGATCCGGTTGGTGACTGTTCGAAACCATCGTACGTAATTGTTGGTGGATGATCATACTGATTCCGGGGTACTAGCTGAGGCAGTGATTAACCGTATGTAGTAGGCTGTATACACCGTATAGAAGTACGCGAAGCCGACCGCGGAAAGGATAATGCCGATTGGGAGCAGGACAACGATCGGAATTCCGAGTTCAACTGGTAATATGTCAGCCGGCCCAGCCTCTGTCATCGTCAACTCGAGCAAGTATTCAGGGATGAAAAAGACGTTCAGTAGAACGAGCCACGCCAGCGAAAATCCCGCGACGCTTTTCAGGTTTGATTGGACGAGTTCAATACTTCTCCGGAATGCGTCAGTAACACTCTCGTTTTCGATGACGATCGCGGTGTCGTAAAACTGCACGAACATGATGACCACGAGGATCGACACCAACCAGATAAGCAGAGAGATGACGCCTGCTGCGAACGCAGCCATCTCGTTAATCACGGCGATTGCCATCGTCCCAATACCGAGGACGAACCCGATGAGTCCGAATCCGATAGCCGTTGCAAGAACAAGTAGCACGAACAACACTGTTGCAAGGAGGAGTCGGAGGTAATTTGCCCAGGCTGTAGTGAAAAAGTGGGTTAGAGACACGTTTGTTCCTTCTATCGCAGCTCGGGCAGTGCCGATGAACCCACCGAGTACGAACGGGAAGACGACCAGCCAAGCGAGCGATACGCCTGTCGAGAGGAGTGGTGATTCAATCAGCTGATCGACGTATTGCAGCTGGCTGCCGGCCCCGACGAGGAGACCGGTGACAAGCAGGATTGGATTCGCGCGGAGGGCGGTAAATCCATCTTTGAATGCGGAGACTGTAACCATCACATCTACCGATTACCGCTGTCGTATATTAGGTCAAACGTAGTATCAAAACGAGATTTAACTGTTTCGAGGCCTTCTAATGCCTGTTTCGTGACTATGCCGCAAAGAACAATTTTGATTTGAGCTATCGGGGTCTTGAACTACTTCGCCCTGCGAGAACTAGTTATCATGATACTACGTCAGTATCGTATACTGTTCGAACAGTTCTGTGAGATAGAGCCGTTTCGAACCCTACCGGTAATCGATGGACGTAGGAAATGAGAACTCGATATACTCGGCGGAAGCTGCTGACGACACTCGGGGCAACGGGCGTCACGAGTGTCGCTGGCTGTCTTTCGTCCGGTAATAGTCGATTTCGGTTGAGTGCCTACTCAGTAGAGGAGCCGTTCAAAACGTTACTACGGACAGATCCGACGGGACACCGAGCGCAGTTTGCTATCGATTATCCTGACGAGTACAAGCGTACCGTCTACGACGAACTACTTGCGAGTGGCTCCGTTACGGTACTGAGCTACCAGTTGGCCTACGAGTACGAGTTCGGATCTGAGCAGCGGGAACGCCCCCAGTTCGGGACGGACGGCGACCGGTACTACCGAATTCACGTCGATACTGTTCGCACTGTCGAACGGGACTGGTGGGAATTTTACCTCGACTTGCAGAACGCGGAACAGTCCGACGGTACTGATCCGGTGACGGCACCGATCACGTCACTGTCCGATCGTGACCAGCAGATACTACAGCAGGCGATGGAAGCCGCAGCAGCGGATCGAGACCCAGCAATCGATGTTGGTGATCAGAAGCCAGGTTCACGCGGCGTCACGTATCATCACCACCTCGATTCCGAAGCTAGCGACCTTGTCCCATCGCCCCCGTTTGAGTATCTCCAACACAACGACCACCTGTTCCAAGCCCGAGCCAAGCAAGAAACTATCCCAGTCACCGAACGGATATTCACAGCCGAACAGATCGGAGAATCACGATCTGAATACGAGCAACACGTGCGCGACGCCGTTCTCGAAGTTGACTTTTCGACGGTTTCGCTCTCAAGTGAGGCGACAGAGGTGCTCGACATGGCAACGGACGGGCGACCGGTCTCGGGGTTCTATGAAGAGTCACCACCACTGTCGGACGGGCTCGACGCAGTCCTCACGCATCTCAACGCCGCCGACCACATGAGAGGACATAGCGATTACAGGGAGTACACGACGTTTCCGAATATGTACGCGATCTACGACGGGAGTTGGTACGAATTTGAGTTAGCAGTCTATCCCTAAGTGAATTTTCGACGATTCTATTGAAAGCCTGTCCAGCTGATAGCTTTTGACCCGGTTGCGGTCAATACAGGTCCCGCATCAACAACTTTTATAGAGAGCAAGGAGAATTCCCGCACCTTTAGGCGCGGGATGAATCCGACATTTTGACCGACAATCTACCGGCGACATTCCAGTCGGATATTCCACGCGGTCGTTAGTCTTAATCAGAACTCTCTCATAATGTATTATGAAGTCAGTTCGATGCTGGAGACAACCCGCACCTACGTCGCCCGAATCACGAACCACTCACAGGTTCGTGACGACCTTGACCAGTGCGGGTTCTCTGCATCAAAACTGTGGAACGTCGGCCGCTACTACATCCAACAACGGTGGGAAGATGACGGTGAGATACCCGACGAAGCCGAGCTGAAGTCGGAGTTGAAAGACCACGAACGCTACAGTGACCTGCATTCTCAGTCAAGTCAGCGAGTTCTCGAAGAACTTGCTGAGGCGTTCACGGGCTGGTACAACTCTGACGACAGCAGCAACCCACCGGGCTACCGGAAACGTGGCGACGACCATCCACGCTCGACCGTCACATGGAAGAAACGAGCCATCAAGCACGACGACAAACACGACCAACTTCGGCTCTCAAAAGGTTTCAACCTGAAAGAGAGTCGGTCTGACTTCATCCTCGCCGAGTACGAAACCCGCCCTGACGTAGAAGTTGAGAACATCCAGCAGGTGCGTGCCGTCTACAACGACGACCACTGAGAACTCCATCTCGTCTGTAAGAAAGAGATTCCCGTCGAGGACGCCCCCGGTGACAAGACAGCGGGTATCGACCTCGGAATCAGCAACTATCTCGCCATCGACTACGAAGACAGTGCGGGTGAGTTGTATCCGGGGAACACGCTGAAAGAGGACAAACACTACTTCACTCGTGAGGAGTACCAGACTGAAGGTGAGAATGGCCCGTCGAAGCGAGCGCGGAAGGCTCGGAAGAAACTCTCTCGACGCAAAGACCACTTCCTCCACACCCTCAGCAAACACATCGTTCAGCGGTGTGTCGAAGAGGGCGTGGAGAAGATAGCGGTTGGCGATCTTAGTGACATCCGCGAGGATGAGGACGGTGACTCGCGGAGCTGGGGTGCGTCGGGGAACAAGAAGTTGCACGGCTGGGAGTTCGACCGATTCGCCCGCCTGCTTGAATACAAGGCCGAGGAACACGGTATCCTCGTTGATCGTGTAGACGAGGAGAACACCTCGAAGATGTGTTCGTGTTGCGGGCAGATTCGAGATAGCAACCGTGTGGAGCGTGGTCTGTACGTCTGTGAGTCGTGCGAGACGACGATGAACGCGGACGTGAATGGTGCGGTGAACATCCGGCGAAAGATAACTCAGAGTCCCCCGACGGGGGATATAAGTAACGGCTGGTTGGCACAGCCCGGAGTTTTCCTGTTCGACCGCGAGAGCGGACGGTTCACACCGAGAGAACAGGGAGATTGCAAACCCTAATATCCCAACGCTCGGGATTCTTCCGCCTTCAGGCGGAGGAGGATGTCAATCTCAGCGTGAGTGATATAAGTGTGACCGGGGAGATTCCGGAAAATCTCTGATCGCAGTGATATATTCACCTCGATTGCTCCGCCGTCTCTCGATTCTGATTGCGGAACCACACTGTTTCCGGAAACGTCCAGAAACCCAATTAACGGTGCGGAGCTCGCTCTATACTGATCATAGTAGTTCGAGCCGGCTGGACCTCATGAAGAACACTGTCTGACGTGCTCATCGAGGTCGCTAGGTCGTAGATACAGACAGACAGCTTTAGCTCTGGTTGCCTGCGTCAAATACGGCGGCAAAGTCCTTGAGAAGCTCCTGAGGTGATTGCTCATCATCGCGAGACGGAAGTGGTGCTTCCCAGCAGTCGATCTGAAGTGTGTGCCCATTCGATACTGTCTCCGACTCAGTTACCACATTGAAGATGCCGGTGCGATAGATCGCTAGTAGTCGCTGGTCATGAACACCGACATAATCGATACCAGCCCGATCCAGGACTGCCGGAATGTCAGTGGGCTCAGATAGCGAGACAGAGGCGCTTGGAGACGCCGAGTCGCTCATACCTTGGCTTAGTCCATCGCATAAATAAAGACCCATCTCGAGAAAGGCCGCACTCTCAACGATTAACCAACAAAAGCAACAGCAACGGGATTTTGTTGGTTAAGTTACCTGAGCCGCTAGGCCCGGTGACGGTGGTGTTGGCGGGTTCCCCATTTTGATAGACCTGAGGACCCTAGAGGGGTTGTTGACTTCGACGTCACGGTGCTTGAGGCATCAGGGATCATCTGTCGCACACCCCTCGTTGCCGCTGTAAACATCTCCCGGGAAATGGTATGGTGGCTCGAAAGAGATGGACCCCTCGTTGCCGCTGTAAAACCACCGTAGAGCGGTGTATGTATAGAAAACATCCACCTGCCCGCTCACACGTTCTACTATCAACACCACATCGATCAGTAATTTTATACCAAAGCGTGTTGTTTGTTACCGTACCACGCTTTTGGCATACTGAGAGGCCATGTTGTTTTGGCGTCGAAGACGTGAACCGTATGTTTCACTGTCATGGTGTTTTCCCCAAATCACGTAGCTGACCGGCTCTCGATCGACTTTCTCTGAATCACCCACAATTTCATCTGGAGGTCACACATCATTCGTGTTTACAGCGGCAACGAGGGGTGTGAGACCACCTCGATACCACTCTTACAGCGGCAATACGGGGCCCGTTATGAGACTGGACTTCTCAAAACGTAGGAATATACGGGTTTTAACCCCACTTGGACGGGTCGTCTAATACAGACTCCTGTTTACAGCGGCAAGGCGGTGAGAAGATTGATATGGGTCGGGTGAGTGCGACCCTGCATGAGCGATACGGAGTCATTCTTCGGGGATCCTGACCCCATTTTTGCTGATAAGGAACTCCTTCGTGTGAGTCATCTTCCGGAGGGTGATCGGATCATCGGCCGTGATGAGGAACTCACAAACCTCGCGAACGCGATTAAGGACGCCCAGCGAGGTGGGACGCCGAACAACGTGTTGATCTATGGAAAGACGGGAACAGGCAAGAGCCTCTGCTCAAAGTACATTACGCAGGACCTCACTGAGGCTGCCGCCGAGAATGATGTCCATGTTGACGTCGCATACATCGACTGTTTTCAGGACTCAACAGAAACGCAGGCTATCCGAACGATCGCTGAATCGTTCAACGATCCCGACGTGACGGATGTGAAAATTCCAGCGTCTGGCGTTTCCACGTCTGATTACTATCGGCGGCTCTGGAAGATACTCGATCTACGTCTCGACGTTGGTATCATCATTTTAGACGAGATCGACAAACTCGAAGACGACAACGTTCTCATGCAGCTCTCACGAGCGGCGGAGGCCGGAAAGGTAGAAGACAGTACACTCGGCATCATCGGGATCAGCAACAAGATTCGCTACAAGGAAACACTCAATGAGCGCGTCAAATCAAGTCTCTCCGAGCGTGACTTCGTGTTCCCGCCCTATGACGCAAATCAACTGCGTGCAATCCTCAACTCACGGGCAGATGCGTTTCGAGAGGGCGTCCTTGATGACGACGTGATTCCGAAGGTCGCAGCACTCGCAGCGAAAGAACACGGAGACGCTCGGAAGGCGATTGATATTCTCCGATATTCTGGGGAAATCGCCGACGAACACGATGACGACCGCGTCAGCGTTGAGTACGTTGATGAAGCACACGAGCGTGAAGAAGAGGCGCGACTCGCCGAACTAATTGGAAAGCAACCCGAGCACTCGAAATATCTCCTTCAGGGGCTCGCACTCCAGATGCAGCAGTCAACCGATACAGATGCGATGATCCCCTCAAAGCAGGTGTACTCGGCCTACGAGGTTGTGTGTGAACGCGAAGGAACCGACCCGCTCAAAATCCGTCGCGTCCGCGACCTCCTCTCCGAACTTGCGTTTCTCTCGCTGATCGAACAGAATCGGAAGGGCCGAGGGAAAGGGAAGGGTGCGCATACAGTGAATCAACTGGTTGATGCCCCCGAACTTATAATTGAGGCGTGCAAGTCGGCGTGAACTGGCTTTCTTGTGCGAGTGCTGATGGTGAATGTCGGAAAGTGTGTCCGACCGTCACTCGGCGCACTCTAGATCGGCGTCTTCACCGTCAATCTCAATAATGTCACCGTCGCCGATGTCTAGGGCGTCACGAAGGGTCTCAAGATGGTCGTCTGCCTCTTCGCGGCAGAAGTTGAGACTAGCACTCTCAATGCATATGTGTTCAGCCCACACCATCTCGAACGTTGTTTTCACCTTCGGGAACTTCACCGACGTATCGACTTTCTACCGCACCGATTCTGATTCAGATCGGTGATGGTACTGCTGTACCCAAGGTTCAACTTGATTCCAGAGTTTCGAGGGAGTTGCCGAGGGAAATATATTAGTGTTTACTTGTATAAGCTACTGCTAATATAATGGGAGATGCGATCACTGACGGAACCACGGAGGAAACGGAGACCTGCTGTACACCGCTCGAAGATGTCAACTCGGATGCGATGGCGACAGACCTCCAAGTACTGACCGCGATGGGGAATGACACACGATACGAACTGCTTCGCCAAGTTTTGAACGCCGACGACGGCGTCTGTGTCTGCGACCTCGAAGCCGCGGTCGGTGTTAGTCAGAGCGCCGTCAGCCAAGCGCTCTCGCGATTGTACACCGCAGGACTTGTCACGCGCCGCAAAGAAGGATCTTGGCGGTACTACGAACCGACTGAAACGACTGCGGCCCTTCTCGAAACCCTCGACGATCTGCGGGGTTCCCATGAGTAACGATACTACTACGGTGGCCGGTGACCGCGACCCCGAAGAGACCCGTAAGATGGTGCGCGAACGCTACGAAACTATCGCTTCGGACAGTCAAAACTGCTGTGGCGACGTCGGCATCGATACCACCGACGACGGTGGATGCTGTGACGGCACCGAAGGAGCGTCCGGGAGCGAACGCCTTGGCTATGACGCCGACGATGTCGCGTCTGTCGCCGAGGGCGCAGACCTTGGCCTTGGGTGTGGAAATCCGAAGGCGTTCGCCGAGATGGCGGCCGGCGAGACGGTGCTCGACCTCGGCTCCGGTGCGGGCTTCGACTGCTTCCTCGCCGCACGGGAGATCGGTCCGGACGGAACCGTCATCGGTGTGGACATGACACCGGAGATGGTCTCGAAAGCGAGGGAGAACGTCGCGAAAAACGACGCCGACAACGTCGAGTTTCGCCTCGGCGAGATCAGCCATCTCCCCGTTGCAGACGCGACTATCGACGTCGTTATCTCGAACTGCGTCGTCAACCTCGCTCCCGAAAAACAGCTCGTGTTCGACGACGCCTTCCGCGTCCTCAAGCCCGGCGGGCGCGTCGCCATCTCGGACGTCGTCCAAACCGCGCCGTTCCCCGACGACGTCAAGATGGATCCGGACTCGCTAACCGGCTGCGTCGCCGGTGCGTCGACCATCGAGAATCTCGAAGCGATGCTCGATAACGCCGGCTTCGAAGCGATCGAGATCGCGCCGAAGGGCGAGAGCACCGAGTTCATCAGCGATTGGGACGCCGATCGCGATCTCGGTGAGTATCTCGTCTCTGCCACTATCGAGGCTCGGAAGCCGCCACAGAAACCCTAACTCACCAAAAATTACAAACGGGCTTGTCCAGAGGAGAATTTTCCGATTGGAGGGACGAACGAATCCTCTGATTACGTCTATGCTACGGTTCGTCCGGATAGAACTCGTCGAACAGCGCCTTGACGCGTTGCTCTATGTCGTCACGAATCTCGCGGACAGTGTCAAGGTCTTGACCGTGCGGATCGTCTAACGCCCAGTCTCGAACGTCGACGTTCTCGGCGTCCAGTTCTAGCGTCGAACAGCCCATCGTGGCGACGACATCGCACGATTCGAGCTCGTCAGTCGAGACCTCCCGAGGCGTTCGGTCAGAGAGGTCGATGTCTCGTTCTTGCATGACCGTGATCACTTCCTTGTGGACGTGTTCAGCTGGATGTGTACCGCCGGTGAGAATCTCGAGAGTATCCCCTAATTCCCGGAGATCACGTTCCCGCTCGGCGAACGCAGCTGACATCTGGCTTCGTCCCGCATTCTGTACACACACAAATCCAAACTTAACGGGTGATGCTGTATCCATAGATAATCTCCTCTTTTATACCGTGTTAAGCGCTCCTATGAGTGTTACTTTTCAATATATATGGCTCAGTAGCCATTGTATCGAATGCTGGCTATTACCGACCAGTGAGAGTTACTTCGTCGATGGGTCATGTCGATAACTCTCGCTTCCGATCAAAGCTCCCGCGATCCGTCTAGGGCGATGAGGACGGCGTTGGCGCGTGCTGTCGCTCGATATTTCCGCCACTTCCCCTCTTTTCGGCGAGTGATGAGTCCAGCGTCAGTGAGTTGGGACAGCGCATGGCTGATCGCGCTGTCGCTGACGTCGAGCAGTGGCGCAAATTCACAGACGCAGAGTTCCTCGCCAGCGATGTGGAGGATACGAACGATCTTGTAGCGGGTCTCGTTCGCGAGCGCCGATAGCAATCCAACGTCTTCGTCCAGCGCAGGCCCGCCTGCGGCCGCGTCGATCTCTTCGAGTTCAGATAGACGCTGACATACCTCCTCGTCGCCACATCCACCTCGTTCGTCGGCGAGGTACCGTTGTAGACGTTCGGTTGAGGACATACACTTCGATTGAGCAGATAACGAATTAAGTATTCTGGACCGACCCGCGCACTCCTTACACTCAACTCTGACTCTATCACTTTAGGACTCTATAAGATATACTGTAGGCTCTATCGACAGCACGGAACCGATATGACGCGTAAAAATACTTGGATCAGCGTATTTCTTCTATTTTGAGTACTGACTACGTCTATGCGAGTCGAAGGTCTTATGAATATGATTGAACAATCCCTCAATTGAATGCGATGGAACAAGGCCACCAATATGATCCGTGACCGCCGCACTGCCAGCCGGACAATTGATAAAATACTCTTTCCCGAGCAATGACTGAACTCATCCTGTACGAGGAGGCGATGTGTTGCTCCACCGGCGTCTGTGGTCCTGACCCCGACGAAGAACTCGTTGAAGTCAGTGCCGCCCTCGACCAACTCGAATCGGAATTTGAGGATGTCGATGTCTCGCGGGCGAACATGCAGCACAACATCGACCAGTTCCTCGAGACCGAGTCCATCTCCGACTTGGTCGAGGAACACGGTCCCTCGATTTTGCCGATCACTGTCGTTGACGACGAAATTGTCGGCAAGTCCGAGTACCTCTCGTACGACGAACTCGCGGCAGCAATCGAAACAGCCACCCCGACCCAAGAGGCCTAACGCATGAACACAACCCCCACCGACGCACGAGCGGTCGTAGAGCCGACAAGCGAGGAGACCGAATTCGTCTTTTTCAGCGGCAAAGGCGGCGTCGGTAAGAGTACCGTGAGCTGCGCGACAGCGACCTGGCTCGCGGACAACGACTACGAGACGCTGCTGGTGACGACAGACCCTGCGCCGAACCTCTCGGACATCTTCGGGCAAGAGATCGGCCACGAAGTCACTGCTATCGACGACATCGAGAACCTATCGGCCATCGAGATCGACCCGGACACGGCGGCCGAAGAGTATCGACAAGAGACGATTGAGCCGATGCGACAGCTTCTCGACGACGAGCAACTCGAAACCGTCGAGGAACAACTCAACAGCCCGTGTGTCGAAGAGATCGCCGCCTTCGATAACTTCGTCGACTTCATGGATAGCCCGGAGTACGATATCGTCGTCTTCGACACCGCTCCCACGGGACACACCATCCGACTGATGGAGTTGCCCTCCGACTGGAACGCTGAACTGGAGAAGGGCGGCTCGACCTGCATCGGGCCGGCAGCCTCGATGGAGGAGCGCAAACAGGACTACGAGCGTGCTATCGACACGCTTCAGGACGACGAGAAGACTTCATTCGCGTTCGTCGGCAAGCCCGAGGACTCTTCGGTCGACGAGATCGAGCGCAGTGCAAGCGACCTCGGCGAGCTTGGGATCGAGTCCCAACTGCTGATCATCAACGGCTATCTCCCCGAGTCGGTGTGTGAGGATCCGTTCTTCGAGGGGAAGCGGGAAGACGAGCAGGCAGTTATCGAACGCGCACGGACGGAGTTCGGCGCCGACGCGATGGCAACGTACCCACTCCAGCCGGGCGAGATCGCAGGGCTCGACCTACTCGCAGATGTCGGTGGCGTCCTGTACGACGGCGACGAGGCCACCGTCGACGTTGGGACGGCGACCGACGTAGACGCCGAGACTACAGTCGACTTCGAGTCGATGGCTGACACTGAGGCGGTCGCCGAACAGCTGCAACCGGGCGATGAGACGCGGTATCTCTTCTTCACCGGGAAGGGCGGCGTTGGCAAGAGTACGATCGCTTCGACGGCGGCGACGAAGCTCGCCGAAGCTGGCCACGAAACGCTCGTCGTCACAACTGATCCGGCTGCCCACCTCGAAGACATATTCGGAGAACGTGTCGGCCACGAGCCGACCTCGGTCGGTCAAGCAAACCTCGACGCGGCACGGATCGATCAAGAAAAAGCGCTCGAAGAGTACCGCACACAGGTCCTCGACCACGTCACCGAGATGTACGAGGACAAAGAGGACACCCAAATTGACGTGGACGCGGCGATCGCAAACGTCGAAGAGGAACTGGAGTCACCGTGTGCCGAAGAGATGGCCGCCCTTGAGAAGTTCGTAAGTTACTTCGACGAAGACGGCTACGATGTCGTCGTCTTCGACACCGCCCCCACGGGGCACACGCTCCGACTGCTCGAACTCCCCTCCGACTGGAAGGGATTCATGGATTTGGGTTCGCTGACCAAGGGTGCCGCGCCCGCGAAAGGCGACCAGTACGACGAGGTCATCGAGACGATGAAGGACCCCGATCAGAGTACGTTCGCGTTCGTGATGTACCCCGAGTACACCCCAATGATGGAAGCCTACCGGGCCGCCGCAGATCTTAAAGACCAAGTCGGGATCGAGACCTCACTGGTGGTCGCAAACTACCTGCTCCCCGAGAAATACGGCGATAACGCCTTCTTCGAGAATCGTCGCGCCCAGCAGGCGGAGTACCTCAGCGAGATCAGTGATCGGTTCGACGTGCCGATGATGCTCGCTCCGCTACGTCAGGACGAGCCGGTCGGACTGGACGCATTGCGCGCGTTCGGTGAGGAAATAACCGGCTTGGATGACATCACCAAGGATACTGAGCCGGAGGTGACGGCGTCGTGAGCGAAGCCGTGTCGGAAACGACAGCCGTCGAGGAGTCACTTCAGACGTTCATCGAGACGCTCCGTGACTCAGCGACCTATCAACAGTTCGTGGACGCGAACGAACAACTCGAGGCCGACGAGGAGTCAAAGTCCCTACTCGAAGCGTACCAAGAAAAACAGCAGGAGTTACAGGCGGACGAGTTCGATTCGTCGATTATGAGCGAATTACAGGAGCTACAATCCGAGGTCTCAAGCAACGACACCATCCAACAGCACCGAGCAGCACAAGAGGAACTCGCCGCCCTCCTTGAGGAGACGAACGACGTCATCAGCGAACAAATCAGGCAGGAGTTCGCGCAGTCTCTTGGGGGTGGGTGCTGTTGAGCGCCTCCGACGATGAAGTTCTGACCGCCGCTGAAGCGCTCGGTGAAGACCTCGATGTGGCACAATCGGAGGTAACGGCTGACGAGTTCGAGTCGCTGCTGATCGAGTGCAACGAAGCGATCAACGACGGAATTGGTCTCGAGTACGGTGAGGTCTGCGGCGCTGGAAGCGACTGCTGCTAACACCAGTTCTGGTATTTTCTCAGTATTTCTATATGGCTTCGACCTCTGCGTCCCGGCGCGCTATCTTCCGACAAATCGCACAACGAGCGCACGTTGAGTGGCCAACATATGATTCGACACCGATCTATGATCGTACCTCACTTGCCGGATTACACTCGGACGTTCGGATCGTCTCAGAAACCTGGTTTACGCATCCCAACCATGATTCGGTTGAGCAGTTCGTCCTCGTACTTCCACTGGCCTACTTCAGCTTCGAGGCTCACGATCGCTATACACGCTCGACACGCTACGAGATGGACTCCCTGTTTCGGGTGTTCGTCCTGAAGGAACTCCACGGGTTGGAGCACGAGACAGCACTGTCCGAGTATCTAAAGAACCGTCCTGTACTCTGTGAGCAACTGGGTCTCGAGACGATCCCAGAGCAGTCAACACTATGGCGGAGTTGGCACAAGCGGTTCACCCCTGACCTCCGAGAGACGGTCGAAACGGCGGCTCGAACGATCCTCATCAAAGCCCAGAATGCAGGTGTCGGGATTCCGCGTGAACCGGAACGAAAGCTTCGGCACCACGATGACGAGTCTGGCGAGTTAGAACCAGCCGATCATACCACGTTGGAGCAGGCAGAGAAGATCACCGACCACGTCAGCCGCATCGTGTTCCCGGCGTTTTCGCTGGACCGTGGGGACGGCTGTGAGATACACGAGAACGCCTACTGGGACCTCCAGACGTATCTCGGATTGCGCGAGCGGCTGGCTGCGAACGAAGGAGCCCGCAGTTTCATTCATAAGTCCTCGCGAGATCGAACACCACTCGGACACGCCCACCGCGACCACATTCGAGATCTCTCTATCCAGCAGATTCGCGAGATGTACCGACAGGCGGTCCGACAGCTGATCAATGAACTCGCAGAGACGAAGGAGTTCTATCGAGCCGGAATCGTCGCCATTGACATCACCGAAGCCGACCCCTTCACAGGCGACCGCGCCGGACACGAAGACGAGATAATTGGAACGAAAGAGAAGAACGACGAATACGCCCACCAGTGGGCGACAGTCCAGTTGGTCGGCAACGCTGTTCCACTCGTCCTTGATGCCCGCCCAGTACGGAAAGGCGAGTCACGGAAGGAGATCGTCGAGGACCTGCTCGACTCTGCCCAGGATCTCGTTTACGTCGATAACGTGCTGATGGACCGAGAGTTCGACAGTCAGCACATCTTGGAGATGATCAGCCAGCGCGGGCTTTCCTACGTCGTTCCCAAGCGGATGCAGACCAGCGAAAAAGCCCAAGCCAAGCGGTTGCTCCGACGGGGTCAGGACCGATACGAAACCGACCGGAAGCTCCATCTCGAGAAGAACGAATGGCACGAGACGCGCTTATCTACCGTCGGAAAGAGGACTCCGAGCATGGCGATCACCGGCAGTACTCGGTGTTCATGACGAATCGAGGGAGTGGACACCTCACGGAGTACGGCTACCGCTGGGAAATCGAGAGCGGATACAAGTCGGTCAAACGCTTCATGGCTGCTACCACGTCGAAGAATTTCGGGCTTAGATTCTTCGACTTCGCGTTTGCGTGTCTGCTGTACTCGATCTGGCGATCCGTCGACTTGCTCGTTCAGGCTGCGTTGACTGGTAACTACGAGCACTCGCCGATGGTGACGGCAGATAACACACTGACGCTGCTAAAGAAGGAGACTGGAATCGGTTAGAGAGACACTCTGTCTGGGTTAGCGCGCCGTCTGAGTGGCTACACTATTGGACGTCTGAAAAATCTGCCCATATAGTTGAATATTTTACAAGAATGGCCGCTTGGAGAGTGATCTGGAGCAGTTTCCGCTGACCGAATCGGTCAAATTCGCGCATCACAGGCCCGCTAAACCCACTGTAGTCTCAACTTCCAAAGCGCAATATTTTGTATAGCGACATGCAATTTACAACACGGGGGATCTAGCCTATTTGTCCGTAATCAGCCGCTAGACGGGTGATTGGGGCGATATTGAAAATTTTGCTGTCCACTTTGGATTAGTCGAGTAGTCACAAGTAAATTTTTGAGGGTCGCCGCCGTCGGTGAAGCTGAATCGATGGCACCGCCAGCTGACGGCCCTCAACCCAGGGAAATGACCGGCGATACACCACTCGACGAGCCGCTGCCGAATTTCCTTGACGCCAAGGCGAAGACGATCGAAGAGACAGATTTAGCTGAAGACGAGACCCAGCGCTCAGGGAATTACGTTCAAGCGCTCGAACGCGTCGTCCCGGACTGGATAGAGTGGATGGACCGTCGCGGGGTAACCACCCTCGAAGCGCTCGACAGCCGGCATCTCGCCCGATATGCTGGTCACCTCGCCCGGCGCGTGAACGCTCGACAGGCAAACGGTGATGCCGAGGGGATCACACCCGCTACTGCGTGGAACTACTACTCGCTCGTCTCTGCGTATCTCCATTATTGTCAGCAGTGGGAGTACATCGCAGAGAATCCGGCAGACACTGACCGGGCGAAAGACGAAATGCCTGACCGCCCCACGACGGATTCTGGGCAACAACAGTTCTGGTCACAACAGCAGCGTGAGGCTATTGTCTCGTACGTCGACGAGCGAGCACACGACGCCATTGATGCGGATCCCCGGAGTCGAGAGGCACTCACAGCTGCCCGTGACCGGGCGCTTGTCTACGTTCTCGGATTTTCAGGTGTCCGTGGCGCTGAGATTCTGGCTGCCAGTCGCGATGACCGACGGACAGGGATTACGTGGGCAGACATCGATACTGATCAGGAAATCCTGACGGTACTTGGAAAGAGCCAGAAAGTCGAGAAGGCACCGTTAACTGACCGTCCTGTCGGGGCTCTCAGGCGCTGGCAGAAGCTCTTAGCCCCGCCTGCCGATACGTGGCCCGTGTTCCCTTCGTTCCATCTCGCCTCACTCCGAGAGGCCGCACGGAGCCAGCTCCAGAACCGGGGAGTCGATCCTGGCACAATTGACACAGTTACCAGCTTCAGCACAGCTGAACTCGTCGATGCCTTCCGAGAACGAGAGCTTACGCCACCGGCGCTAACCACTGAGGGCGGTCGGTACACGCTCAAGAAGCTCTCTCAAGAAGCTGCTGTGGACTGTTCAGCCGATTCAAAGGACTATCTGACGCTCCATGGCGCCCGCCGCGGTGTTGGGGAAGCATACTACGACGAGGCAGGATTCAGTGACGCACAACGCGTCCTTCGACATGAAGATCCGTCGACAACATCGAAAATGTACGCTCACAAGGAAGCCAGCGAACTATCTGACGTCGGCAGCGAGATCTTCTCATCAGAAGAGTAGCCGTTATTTCCTTGCCGTCCAGTCATAAACCGCTCACTGCGATATTATTCTAAATCGTACCCCCACTCTTTGAGGATGTCAACGACATTGTCTGTGTGTTGGAGTCCGACCAATAACGCTGCTTCCCGGAGATCGGCTTTGCGAACGCTTTCTCCAAGCCGGGCCTCGATGAGGGATTTCTGTTTCCGCTGGACGTTCATCGTCTCTTCTTGGAGGTGAAGCTGGACCGTCTGGT
This sequence comes from Halorubrum sp. PV6, assembly GCF_003990725.2. Lineage (NCBI taxonomy): Archaea > Methanobacteriati > Methanobacteriota > Halobacteria > Halobacteriales > Haloferacaceae > Halorubrum > Halorubrum sp. PV6. The sequence goes on along the minus strand of NZ_CP030065.1, from coordinate 255,490 downwards.
CGCGGCCGTCAGTGATGCTATTTCGCCGGAGAACCCAGGGGATCTCTCTCGCTGAAGTGTTGTTCGTACCGCTTTTGACTGTATCGTCAGCTCCGGTTTCAATCTCCACTTCGGTGGACCGCTCCTCCGGGCTGCCGTCCTCATTACCCGTGGTTTCCTCCTCGAACTCAGGCCCGCTGTCATCACCTTCCTCTTCCTCATCGTTCCATCCGTTGACGGTGCCTTCTTTGAATCCTCCCATTAGACGGTCACCTCCTCACGGTCATCTAACGTCCCCGGCTCCGGAGGTGAGGGGGCTGTAATTCTTCCTTGTGTCTCGAGGAATCGGGCTATCCGGTCAAACTTTGCAAGCGTCTCGACTTCGTAATCTCGTCGCCGGCTTCGGTGGCGCTGGACAAATTCGAACGCACTACACTGGTGTCGCCAGCACCCTTCCATCATCGACGTTCGGTCCCCGATTACCTCTGGTACCTCAAACGGCACTTCTTCGAGGATCTCTTTTTGATCTTTCGTTCCCTTGAACTCGATCGGAACGGCTCCAAGGACGCCTACGTCGATATTGAGTTCATTCGCGAAGTTCGTGGCCAACTCTTCTAATCCCTCAACAGATGCTTCTCCCTTCGCCGACGGCTCGAAGGGAATGAGGAGGTTCCGCGTCGCGTAAATCGCGTTATAGAGGTGATCCGACTCTGTTGCTGGCGGGTCACAAATAAGAACGTCATATCGGTCTGGGATATCATTTTCAGCGAGCACACGCCGGAGCTGCGCGTAGATGTTGTACGCATCACCAAAGTCCTCTGCGCGGCTCTTCTCGCGTGCTAGGTGGTCTGCGAGATCTGAGAGCGTGTTGTGTTCTGGAATGATGTCGATCCCTTCTGCTGTTCGAATGAGATCATCAAAATTGCCACCAGGGTTATCGACAAGATGTCGCACAAGGCTATCCGCAGACGAATTACTTCGATCGTCGTCAACATTGAACAGTCGACTTAGATTTCCATCCTGTGGGTCAAGCGGGATTACCAGTACATCAAGCCCTGCTCGTGCGTGTGCACGCGCAATGTTCGCGGTCAGCGACGTCTTCCCAACTCCGCCGGCCTCGCTGTAGACCGTGTATGAGAGCATACAGTACGATCTGTGACTAAGCATATAAACGTATGTCAGACACATGTCTGTGACTGTTGTTTTACTCAGTGATATAAGAAAGACAAATACTTTAGAAATCTAAGTAACATATCTAAGTCACAAATCTAAGACAGTTTTATTAATTATGTATTATCGAGCGTTCTCAGAGACAGTAGCATGACACAGTCACCTCAGGACGGACAGCTTGAAATCGAGTTGACCGACGATGTTGCGGTTGTCACCGGGGGAGATCGCGGAATTGGTGCCGCAATCGCTGCCGAACTCGCAGACTTGGGCGCAACCGTGTATGCAGGTGCCAGAGATACTGCTGATATCACTGCAACCAACCAGTATGCAGTCAAATTGGATGTCTCTGATGATGAAGAAATTGACTCAGCAATCGATCGAATTGCCGAGGAACACGGGTCACTGGATATCCTTGTGAACAATGGTGGTGTCTTCTTTCGATCGGGACCACTTCGCGAAATGAAACGGGCAGATTGTTACCATGTCGGCTTCACCACCTCTTTAAAAGCGGGTGTATTCGCCTTCTAGTTTTTATAACCTCATCGCAGAAATTCACTATAATAGCAATATTGTTGCGTCAGAAAATGAATGATGGGAGAGTACTACCGACTCGTTTGCCTTGTACTGAACCACTAGTCTTGATCTCTTTGGGGTCAATTCGTGTAGACACACCTGCAGACATCGTAGATAACATCGCAAACATGCGGCTACAGTCGGGTATTCGATACAGTACTGTTTTCCACCGTCGGGGGTAGGGAGTTACCATCACTGAGACACTATTGAACGAACTGGATCCCAATACTTTTGAGGCAGAATTGTATAATGTGCACACTACATGAAACACGACTCAGCTGGGGTTATCCGTAAGGCAGCCGTCGCGGGAGTTGTGCTGTTACTAATTGGCTCGATGGGAATCGGTGTCTCGGGATCGGCCGCAGAGCGTTTCAGCTCAGAGTCAGTTCCCGAGCTCGATGCGACAGTCACCGGAAGCAACGTCGTGACGCCGGGCGAGACCACGACGATGACGATCGCGATTCAGAACCGTCACGACGGAGTCACCAACTCTGATCGGGCAATAGAAGACGTCTCGCGGGTCGTGCAGGCACACGGAGTCCAAATCGGCGCCGCAACCGGGACGACGGTCACGTACGACGACGACGAACTTCCACTTAATGTCAAGATGGGAAAACAGAGCGTCGGTACAGTGCGGACCGGCAGCATCACGCGAGTCCCGCTGACCGTCGAAGTAAACGAGTCGGCTGAACCGGGAACTTACACAGTGCCGATGGATCTTGAGTTTTCGTACATCCGGGACATGTTCGTCGACAGCGACGATTACACTGTTAACCGGAACACCGGGACTGAGGAGACAAGCGTCACGATTCGCATTGAGCCGGACGGTCAGCTTGCTGTCGTCGACGTCAGCAGCAACGGGTTGTATAAGAATGCTGAGGGTGAGGTGGCGGTGACGGTACGCAATACCGGTAACGAGGCGATGTCCAACGCGAGGCTTTCCATGGTCGGTTCGGAGCATTTCGAGCCGCAGAGTAACCGAGCGGCACTCGGTACCGTCGCCCCCGGTGACACGCGTAACGCCACCTTCCAAGCTGTCGTCCGTGGAGTCGAGTTCGCCGAATCGTACGCCGTCGGATTCCGGGCCGCCTATGAGGACGCGAACGGACAGCCGAGCGAATCGATGGTCCGGTACGGAAACGTCGACGTGGCTCACGGCCCGCAGTACAATGTGTCAGTCGAGTCGCGTTCGCTGTATGTCGATTCGACCGGGGCGGCACGGGTTACTGTGACGAACACCGGCGACGTCGCCGCAACGAACGCTCGCGTGTTCGCTGAGCCAAGTCGCCCGTTCGCTCCACTGTCAAACGGCGGACAACTCAAGACACTCGAACCCGGCGAATCGGCGACCACAGAGATCAAGATGGAGGTCTCAGACCGCGCGCTCGCGCAGTCGTACGCGCTCCCGATAGTCGTCGCCCACGACGACGACTTTGGAAACACCGTCCGCAGCGACACGCTGACCGGGAACGTCTCGGTCGGCCCAGAGCGGCAGTTCGTTGTGGTCGACACCGCCCGGATCGAGGCGGGCGCGACCGAGCGAATCGAGCTGACCGTCAAGAATACTGGCGAGAGCGCGTTCGAGGACGCGACCGTTCGAATCAACGCAGACTCGCCGTTCGAGACCGACGACGACACAGCGTACGTCGGTAAGCTGTCACCGGGTGAGCAGGCGACCGTCTCGTACACCCTTACTGCAGGCGAGGCGGCGACGCCGAAGGCGTACACTCTCGACACAACGGTTAAGTACGACAACCCGTTCGACGAGACGGTCGTCTCCGACGTCCAGCCGGCCACAGTCGAAGTGACCGAATCGAGTGGTCCCTCGACTCCACTCGTGTTGACGGCAGTCGGCGTGCCGGTATTTCTCGTGGCGGGAGTCATCTTCAAGCGCGATCAACTACGCCAGTACCTCCGATAGATGAACGCCGGAAAACAGATCCAAGACGGTCTTGAACACGCGGGCCGATACGCTGCGCAAAATCAGGTCAAGACGATTGCCGTTGTCCTCGTGACGGCGCTGCTCGCCGTCGGCGTCGGGGTCGCAGGGATCCAGATGAGTATGGGGATGACCCTTTATATCGAGGACGACTCCCAGACAGCAACCGATTGGGAGACGCTAAAAGATGACTTCGAGACGGGAAACAACGTGTTCGTCATCGTCGAATCGAGCGAGCTTCACGACCCTGAGACGATCAGAGCGATCGACAGGCTCGACAGACGATACGCAGAAAACATCGACGAAACGACCACAGTTACCTCTATAGCAGATGTCGTCAGCCAAGGGAACGGTGGCGAGCTACCGCAAACGGAAGCGGAAGTCGAACGGGCGATTGACAGAGTACGCGCGCAGGGGCCGGAGTCGGCCGCAATGGTCGATCGCCTCGAACCCAAGCCCGGCACAACCATCATCCTCGCGAGCTATGGCGCTGTCGACACGTTCGACAGGGGGGCGTTCCTCCCACAGCGCGACTCCGACATCATCTACGACAGGGTGCGAACGGAAACTGCTCTTGCGCCGTTACCGCCCGGCGTGACGACGACAATCACGGGACAACCGGTCTTCGAGAACGCCGCGTTTGGGCTCATGTTGCCCGAGATGATCACGCTGTTCGCTGGGGCGTTCGCGCTGATTTTCACCGTGGTGTACCTTGTTATGCGCGCGAAGGTGGAGCGCGGGTGGCACGTCTTCCTTCCCCTTGGCACAGCGCTGGTCGCGCTGTCATACATGATCGGTGCGATGGGTGTATTCGGGTTCGATTTTAACGCGATCATGCTCGGCGTCATGCCCATCGCGCTCGGATTGGGAATCGATTACGGGCTACAGATTCACTCGCGGTACGTCGAGGAACGCGAGGCCGGGTGTTCGCCAGAGACTGCTGCAGCAGTCGCCACGCGGACCACCGGCCGCGCGCTGCTCATCGCTATGGGTGCGACCGTAATCGGACTGGGATCACTTCTGGTGTCTAGCGTTCCCCCTGTTCAACAGTTCGGTATAACCAGCGCAATCGCCGTGTTGGCGTCGATGGCACTATCGGTCACGCTCCTTCCTGCGCTGCTCGTTCGCTTCGACCGCGACGGATACACGCAACAGGATTCGACTGACTCGGCACCGGCGTCGAAAGACTGGCTCGAGGCGAGCACCGAGCGATTCACCAGCGTTGTCACCGGGGGACGACCGCTTTTGACGCTGTTGGTCGCCCTCCTGTTGGTCACCGGCGGGGCGTACGCGTACCCACAGGTGGAACCGAATCAAGAAATGATGGACTTCTGGCCGCAGGATCTTGACGCGAAGAACGACATGGATCGGCTGTCTGACACCGTCGACAGCCCAAAAGTGATGTACGTCAGCGTGAGCACCGAGCGTGCGTACTCGCCGGAGACGTTCCGAGAGTTGGCTAGATACCAACGACTTATGCTCACAAACGACCGGGTAAATGCGGTTCAGAGTCCCGTTTTGGCCGTCCAGGCGGCCAACGACGGTTCGATACCTAAAACTCGTAACCAACTTGACGCGACGCTGACACAGCAGACTGGATCGGGGATGATGGCCGTTCGAGACCCGACAGAGACTCCGTCACGCGTACTCCTGACGTTCTACGTTGACGACGTGGAAGGCGAGGCGGTCCGGACGCTGATCGACGAGTTCGAAGGAAACGCAGACCTCGCACTGACCGGCGCTCACGATGTCCGTGTCACCGGCAAACCAGTTCTTAACCGGAACGTGATCGAGAACGTCACGGCAGGACTGACACCGATGACGATTATCTCCTTCGCGCTCGGGTTTGTGTTCCTGTCGCTCGCGTTCCGGTCGGTCCGGGTGTCCGGAATTATCGTCGTCAGCGTCGCCGGGAGCGCGGCACTTCTCGTCGCCGGGGGAATGTACCTACTTTCCGTCCCGTGGAATCCCCTCACAATCACGATGTCGTCACTCACGCTCGGGATTGGCGTGACATACGGGATCCATATCTACGAGCGGTTCGTCTTCGAGACGGAGACGCACGGTCGACCGCCACTCGGAGCCGCGGCGACGTCGGTTGCCAAGCTATCTCGGCCGATTATTGGATCCAGTTTCACGACGATCTTCGGGTTCGGTATCCTCGTCGCCTCGCGATTCCCGGTCCTCGCGAACTTCGGGGTGACGACCGTGTTGGCGATCGGGCTGTCGCTCGCAACTGCCTTCGGGATCCTTCCTGCTGTATTGACGCTCAGATCGTCTGTCTCAAAGAGCGAAACCACCACTGAGCAAACTCACGAAGCCGATTGACATCCTCCTCGCGCTAAAGCGCGAGGCTTTCTCCTCAATTTTCCGTAAAACTGTGAACGCGGCTGTGAAGCGCTCGGTCCTGGTTTTGCCGTGCGAGCGCTGGTGGTTCTGTGATTCCCGCGAGATTGCGCTGACGTATATTATCCAGAACATCAAGCGCTTCGTCAAACAGTGAATCTCTCCGCTTTACAGCGATTCAATACAGCCCGTTGAAGCTAATGTCGCCATCTGAACTCGTATAGGGGAACGACGGGTTTCAGACGGACCTCTGTGGGGTTGAAGCCCGGTGGATCTGCTCCGAGAGCTACCGGAGTATGATAGCTTCAGACGGACCTTGTGCCGGCCCATTTTTTTGCCCTCGGTTTGGATTCATAAGACGGAGTCTCTCCTTTATGCGACGCTTTGTTCGCTGATCGTCTCACCATTCTCAAACCGATCCCGTGAGAGCGGCGAGATATCCGTGAGATCCGTCCCCCCGTCAACGATGAGGTCGGCGACAATCTGTCCAGAAGCGGGTGCGTGCTGGAACCCGTGACCAGAGAAGCCAGCGACGGTGACGAGACCGGGGATCGACTCCTCGACAATCGGGTGTCGATCCAGTGTGACCGCGTACAGCCCGGCCCAGCCCCGTTTGATCCGGGTATCGAGTCCGAAGTACTCGGTGTACGCATCGGCGTTTTCCACCGCTTGCGCTGCCCATTCGATATCCATTCCCTCGTCGTAGGCGTCGGGGTCTTGGTCAGGGTCAGCAGTTTCGTCAAACTGCCCCCCGACAAGCGCCAAGCCCTCTCGCTCGGGGCGGAAGTACGACCCCGTCTCAAGATCGATTGTCAGTGGAACTGACTCAGAGACTGGGGAAGTCGGCTCGACCACAGCGATCTGCCGTCGTCGAGGCGAAATCGGGAGATCAACGCCAGCCATGGCAGCGACTGTCGGGGCCCACGCGCCTGCAGCGTTGACGACGCAGTCGACCGCGTGCCGCTCGGACTCTTTGGCGTCCACCGCTCGGAGCTCAGCGCCGACGACACGGTCGCCCTCGCGGTGGAGTGTTGTGACCGCCGTTTTCGTTCGGATGTCGACACCTAACTCGCGGGCAGCCTCGGCATACCCCTGGAGGGCAAGGTTCGGATCGGCGATCCCGTCGGTGGAGTTGTACGTCGCCGCAACGAACGGGTCTGGGTCGAGCCCAGGGCAGTGCTCTGTCGCCTCTGCGGGCGTGAGCAGTTCGCTTTCGGCACCGAGTTCGCGCTGCATTGCAACGTTCTCGCGGAACTTCGCAGCGGTTTCTTCACTTCGGGCTACAAACAGATAGCCGTTCTTCCGGAGCCCGATATCTACACCGAACCGCTCCTCGAAGGCGTTCCAAACCGCCTTGCTAGCGAGTGAGAGTTCGACATTCACGCGCGTCGAGAACTGCGATCGGATCCCGCCGGCCGAACGAGTGGTGCTCCCAGCTCCGAGCGACCCCTTCTCGACTAATGTCACGTTTGCGCCGCGATCAGCCAACGAGTACGCGGCTGCAAGCCCGACGACGCCCCCGCCGACAACGAGTGTGTCCATACCTCTCGATCGCTCCCCAGAACATAAACGTACGACGCCGATCAGTCTCTCTCTGTGATCAAAGAGTAGGCGAGAGAGGCGAGCGTGCCAAGTAGTCGGCCGACGATCAGGCTAAGTCGTCGGGAACCAACGACCTGATTATGATGCTCGTCCTTTCCGCAGCGGAAGTCGACAAAAATCTTGAACTTGCGAGGCTCGTTGACGTAGTCGATGACGCATTAGTCAAACAGGCTGCTGGCGAGGTTGAACGCCCCCACCGACCGCATTTCCCAGTCGGTGCGGGTCTCGACGGCGACGAAGCCATCGGAACCGGGATCGCGATGCCAGCCTACGTTCACGGGGCGGACCACTACGCGACGAAACTCGTCGGCGTTCACGAGGGGAACGCAAAGCAAGGACTCCCGACGATCAATGCCCAGGTCGTCCTCACGGAAGCTCGGACGGGCCTCCCGAAGGCGTTGATGGCAGGGACGACAATTACGAACGCTCGGACCGGCTGTATCGGGGCGGTTTCCGTCAGGGCCTTGGCACCGGAACCGGATGGAGACAGTCTTACACTCGGAATCGTGGGAGCAGGCGCGCAGGCACGGTGGCAGGCGAAAGCGATTGAGACCGTGGCGACGCTTTCGGATGTCCGCATCTACTCACCGAGCGAGTCGCGAACGACGTGTGCAACAGATCTGCGCGAGGCGGATATTCCAGCCCGTGCAGTGGACACGTCGAGAGACGCCGTGGAGGGAGCCGATGTGGTCGTGACCGCGACGACTGCGACCGAACCCGTCTTCCCACCTGACGCACTCGGTGCGGGGAGTCTCGTCGTCGCGGTCGGCGCGTTTACGGCGGAGATGCAAGAACTCGACTCGCAGATCCTTGAGCGCGCCGAGCAGACATTCGCCGACGTTCCTGACGAGGCCGCAGAGACCGGCGACCTCCTTGCAAGCCATCTCGACGCCGACGATCTGATCGAACTCGGTGTGCCTCTGACAGAGGGGTACGTGCGAAAATCGCCTGATGGGGTGGTGGTTGTGGTTAGCGTTGGATCCGCTACCCTTGATGCTGCAGCGGGCGAGACAATCTACCGAGAGGCGGTTGAGGCAGATGACGGGACTGAGGTTCCACTGTAGGGTAAGAGGTGGCGGCTACTATCGGTCGTTGACGACATATCGTTGACAATCAAAAGAATTAGAATAGTGCCGAGAATAAGCAATAAAAGTCTGTTTTTGTGAATTGGATGTCGTTCTATAACTAGTTTAGATCATTTAACGGTTAAATATACTTATACTCATCCATTTTGTAACTTCGATGTGACCATGGTCGACCAAGTATTTAAGTAGTATTGTATATGAGCGAAAACTGGAATGCCATTAGATATCACGGAACGTGTGGATCGTCGAGCCTTTCTGACCCTCGCCGGAAGCGGAGGCATTGCCGGCCTTTCAGGCTGTATCGGATTTGGCGGCGATGAAGAGAGTAGCGATGGCGGTGACGGCAGCGGGAGTGACGGTAGTGACAGCGACGGTGGCGATAGCGGCGATGACGCTCCAGATACGATCGTCTTCGGACAACCCGGTGCGCTGTCTGGCTCATTCGACTTCCTTCAGCCCGGTGTGTCGCAGGCGGCTGACGCCGCAGTCCGCCACATCAACGAGGCTGGCGGGCCTCTCGGTGCGGAGCTAGAGCTCGTTCGCCGAGACACCGCCGTCGACCCGCAGGAAGCACGGACCGTCGCGACGCAGTTGGTCGAAAACGACAACGCCGCCGCGATTGTTGGTCTCTTCTCGAGTGAGATCAACCCGCTGTGGGACTACCTTCAGGACCTCCGAACGCCCATCGTCACCCCGTGGCCGGGGTCGACGTTCCTCGACACCCGCGGCGGTGACAAGGGAACCCCCAGCGACGTGAGTGACGATGAGTGGGTGTGGCGGACCGTTGTCGGAGACACCGTCCACACTGGTGGGAGCGCCGTCTATGCGCTTGAAGAAGGGTTCGAGACGCTCGGAATCATCAACGGCAACACCGAGGGCGAGCGGAGCTACGTCGACGGATTCCTCTCCGTCTACGAGCAGAACGGGGGGACTGTCGCCGAACGAGTGGAGGTCGAACTGGGGAGTTCGAGCTATCAGTCGGCGCTTAGCCGGCTCTTTGACGCCGACTTCGACGCCTTCCTCGTGAGCATGCCGCAGGAGTCGGCGATCACGGCTCTCAGTGACTGGTCCGACGGCGGCTATGGGCGTCAGCCCATCCTCTCGGACACCCTGGCACAGCAGGCTGTTATCGATCAGGTCGGCAGTGACCTCCACGGCGCGTGGGTCGCCTCACCCGGTCGTTCAGGCCCGAGCTACGACACATTCGAGGACATTTATAACGAAGAAGGTGACGCCGAGATCAACGGCTGGACGCCGCCATCGTGGGACTCCGTCCAGGTAACTGCGCTCGCTATCGAGCGCGCCGGCTCAACGGACCCCGAGGCGATCCAGAAAAACCTCGGTCCCGTGAGTCGCGGCGAGGGGACGACTGTCAGCACCTTCGCGGAAGGTAAGGAAGCGCTCGCCAACGGTGAGGAGATCACCTACCGAGGTGCCGCGACGCCAACGGACTTCACCGAGCACGGCAACGTCTTCGGGAGTGTGACGATCAGCACTGCCGAGTCCGGTGGCTTCGTCGAAACCACCGAGGTCGCCGCCGAAGATGTCCGTGAGTACGTCGCGGAAGGCGAATACTAACCGCGATGGGGCTACTTCAGGAGATCATCTTCGGACTGGTCACCGGGTCATATATCGCGATCGCTGCGATCGGGTTTACACTGATCTACGGGATCGTGAACATGATCAACTTCGCGTACGGGGAGTACATCTCCATCGGTGCCTTCATCGGGTTCCTCGCCGCGCATACCCTGCCCGGCCCGCTTCCAGTCGCGGTCGTCGTGGCGATGATCGGCGGTGGCGTCGTCAGTATCATCTTGGCCCGTGGGTTTTTCACCCCGATCAACCACACCGGACCGGTCCCGATGTTGTTGACATCGATCGGCCTCGGAATCGTTCTCCGGAATGGACTCCGACTCGTTGGCGGCCGAAGCGCCCGCTACTTCGAGACAGAGACGTCGACGTTCCAGTTTGACGCGATTCCGGACCTTCCGGTCGGACCCGTCGACCTCCTCGGCGGCTTCTTCGTCACATCCGAACAGCTGGTTGTGGTGGGGTCAGCAGTGGCGGTGTTCGCGTCCATCCATCTCTTGTTGACCCGAACAGACGTGGGAATCGCGATGCGGGCGATGGGCGACGACGAAAGCTTAGCGCGCGTTCGCGGTATCGACACCCAGTTGATCCGCGACAGCGTCTGGGTGCTCGCCGGCGTTCTCGCCGGACTCGCAGGCGTGCTGATGGCGGTCCAGACGAACGTCAGCGCCGACACCGGGTTCAGCCACATCCTGCAGATACTCTCTGCAGCCATCCTCGGCGGGGCTGGAAGCCCGTACGGGGCGATCCTCGGAGCGTACGTCATCGGCCTTGTGTTGGCCGTCTCGACGGCGTTCCTCCCCTCGTCGATGACCGGCTTGTCGTCTGCGGTGGCGTTCGTGATTCTGATCGCCGTACTGCTCATCAAACCCAGCGGGATTGCCGGAACAGAGGTGCGTGAGGCGTGAGCGTTCTCGATCGGCTCCCATCCGGACGCGGAGACCGAGCCCTGATTGCGGGACTCGTCTGTCTCCTCCTCGGCGCGCTGTTCGCGGTGACGCCACTTCGCGCCCAACTCCCGAGCGCGCTCTACGTCTTCGTCGAAGTCGGGATCCTCTTTGTGATCTACGGGATCCTCGTACTGGGGCTTGACCTTCAGTACGGTCACACCGGCCTCGTCAACTTTGGCCACGTCGTCTTCTTTGCAGTCGGTGCGTACGCGACTGCGATGCTCACGGCACAGGACACATTTGCGGGGATCGGCTTGGGGTATCCCTGGCCGTTAGGGCTCGCCGTCGGTGTGATCGCGGCCGCGATCCTCGGGGCAGCCGTCAGCCTCACCTCGATCCGACTCCGCGGCGACTTCCTCGCGATCGTGACGCTTGCGACAGCGGAGATATTCCACTCAATCTTCGTCAACTTCGAGAACATCTTCGGCGGGAACGTCGGCATCCTCGGCGTGCCACGACCGATCGCTTCGCTCGTCTCCGACAGCGACACCCGCCTCGTCGCCACGCTTCTCGTCTTGGGTGGGGTCACCCTCGTCACTCTCGCGGTCGTCACTCGACTGACCGATGCGCCGTACGGGCGCGTCCTCCGGGCGATCCGGGCTGACGAACTCGTGACGCGCTCCGTGGGGAAATCCACGATAACCTACAAAACGCAAGCGTTCGTCTACGGCGCGGCACTTGCGGGCCTCGCCGGAGGGTTGTTCGCGCTGTACAACGGTGCGGTCGCACCCGGCTTCTTCACGATTCAGGTAACGGTCACCGTCTGGATCGGGATGCTACTCGGCGGCGCAGCGAACCACCGAGCAGTGCTCGCCGGGTTGTCGATAATTATGGGGCTTCGGCTCATCTCCCGGTTCGCACTCAACGTGACGCCGGTCTCCGGCGACGTGTTCGCCTCAATTCGGCTCATCGTCGTCGGCCTGATCCTCGTTGCAGTAATCCGCTATCGCCCTGCCGGAATCTGGGGCGACCCGCAGGAGTTGGGGGTGGACCAATGAGCCTCCTCTCCGCGGAGGGCCTCGTGAAGGAGTTCGGGGGCCTGCGAGCGATAGACGGGCTTTCGGTGTCGATAGAAGACGGAGAGCTCGTCGGCGTGATGGGACCCAACGGCGCAGGAAAATCGACGTTCTTCAACTGCGTCAGCGGCGTCATCTCACCCGACGGCGGCACCGTCAGTCTCAAAGGCTCCGACGTGACGGGCGATTCGCCCGAGTCATTGGCACATCGTGGGTTGGTGCGGACGTTCCAGAACACCCGCGAGTTGGAGACGATGACGGTCCGAGACAACGTGCGGCTCGCCGCTCCAGACCAGCCGGGCGAACGGACGCTTCCCGCGCTGCTTCGCAGCGGTTCAATGCAGGAGCGAGAGGGGACCGTCCGAGAGCGGGCAGATGAACTGATCGAGATGTTCGAACTGGATCACCTCGCCGACGAATACAGCAGCAACCTGTCCGGCGGCCAACGGAAGCTGCTTGAGCTCGCGCGTACGCTGATGCTCGATCCAGACGTACTCATGCTCGATGAGCCGTTCGCGGGCGTCAACCCGACGTTGACTCGTGAGATTGCAGACCACGTGCGCGACCTCAACGAGGACGGGATGACGGTCGTAATCATTGAACACGAGCTCGAAACGTTGACTGAGCTCGTTGACCGGCTAATCGTCCTCCAACAAGGGCAACTGCTCGTTGAGGGTGACCCGGAGATGGTCCTCAAAGACGAGCGTGTGATCGAGGCGTATCTCGGCGGTGATGCCAAATGAGCCTGCTTGATGTCGTCGATCTTGACGCGGGATACGGCGACCTTCAAGTTCTCTCTGGCGTTGATCTCCACGTCGACGACGGCGAGTACGTGACAATTGTCGGGCCAAACGGCGCCGGCAAATCGACGGTGATGAAAACGATTGTCGGGATTGCGACCTGTCTAGGCGGGTCGATCGAGTACCAAGGGACGGACATCTCTGGGCTGTCCCCAGAGGAGGTAGTCCGCGAGCGGATCGGCTACGTCCCACAAACGGACAACGTCTTCCCGACGCTGACTGTCGAGGAGAACCTGCGGCTCGGCGCGTACGTGCTCGACGAGATGCCGACCGACCGCAAACGCGATGTCTACGATCGCTTCCCGGCGCTCGCCGGCCGAACAGATGAGGATGCTGGTTCCCTCTCAGGCGGCCAACAGCAGATGCTTGCGATGGGGTGTGCGCTGATGCTCGATCCCGACGTGTTGCTCTTAGACGAGCCCAGTGCGGGGCTCGCACCCGATCTCGTCGACGACATGTTCGACCGGGTAGACGAGATCAACGAGGCGGGCACCACGATCCTCATGGTGGAACAAAATGCGAAAGAGGCGTTGCGACGCTGCGATCGCGGCTACGTCCTCGCCAACGGGGAGAACCGCTACGAGGATGACGGCGACTCGCTCCTCAATGATGAGGACGTTCGTCGGGAGTTCCTCGGCGGATAACGGTTCGACCGCGGACCACAATTTTTGGTACGGCTTCTCCTCGTAGGTGTCACCCCTCAATGGTTCCTTTTTTCTCTAGGGTTCTATGTCGACAATCCCGAGATACGGATACCCCGACGGGTAGGTTACAGAGAGCCACTCGACAGTTCGGTCGGCAAGCGAACCCGTAGTGCTGTCGTCTAACGGTAGCATTCGTTCGGCGTCCTCTGTCCGTTGCTCCTCACCGAGCAGATACGCGACTGGTCGGGGGCTGAAGGCCGCAAGCCGCTCTGCGAGTTGGCCGTCGCCGCGTGGTTCTGCAAGCACCACCGGGAGTCCGGGGAACGATGCCGTCTTGGCGTCAAAAATGTCGCTGTTACCAATCTCTGGTCCGTCCGCGTCGAATGCCTTCTCAAACTCTGCGATTCCGGCGTCGAGGTCACCGACGCCAAGAATGACCGTATCGACTCCAGTGATCGACGACGATGCCAGATCACCTGTCGGCTGGACCCGCCGTTTGCGGGGAGTTCGGTCGCTGATGAGAAACGGGAGCGTCGAGCCTGGATCGCCTTCCTCGAGGTAGGTAAGATCCCACTCAACAAGCGTTCCATCCTCTCGAGTCCGTTTGTACTCCGAGGGGCCGTCGACGTGGATGCCCCGGTCGCGGAGGTCAGCACTCGCGGTATCAATATCGTTAACGTCGACGGCCCAGGCACATGGGCCGCCATCTCCCTGAATAGGATCGTCCCACCACGGCGACTCGGCGTCAGGCTCTAGCGTCGAAATGAGTTCGATGTAGCTTCCGTCCCGAAACCCAACAATTGCCATGTGCGTGACGCCGTTCGAGTGACGGCCGCCGTACTCCACCGGGAGGCCAGCATCGCTGAATGCATCGACGAGACGGTCCAGATCTCGTCCTGCGACCGTGACATGGTCGATTTGGAGGTCCATATGTGGAGGGCGAAAGCGACCATCAAATACGTTCCGGCGACGGCGCTGCGACTGTTGTCAGAATTCTATTTTATACTCTGCATTCTCGTCCCGACGGCGGCGTGAGGGGAATTCCGCGTCAATCTCGTCGTACCACACAACGGGGCGCTTCGCGCTGCCGTTCTCTTCGAATTCGACGAGGCCGTAGTCGGCCAGCTCGTTCACGTTGTTGAGAACCTCTGGTGGGTCCCGGTCAACAAGGCGAGCGAGTTCACGAATGCCTTCCGGCTCGTGTGCAACGATTGCTTCGAGGAGTTCGAGGTTGGTCGATCGAAAGACGCGACCGAACGTCTTGAGGTCCTCGATTGACAGCGTTGGTTCACCGGGTTCGACATCGTTGCCGGCGTCGATCGCTTCGAGCCGCTCCTCGAGGCCGCTGCGATCCGCGGACTTGATCTGGACGTGGAGTGTTCGGGTCATGATGGGTGGGTTGGTCTGGGGTTGCGATGATGCGTCGGTCAGCGGGCTCGGGAGTCACCAGTCAGTTCGTTTCTCTGGGGGGAGTGCCCCCCGCCACGCGCGGAAGATTTCTCTGGCTGGAACGTGGGGACATACCGGCCACGGTCGACGAAGCCGAATACGCTGTATATATAAATATGGTGACGGGAATGAACGGCGATGTTAAGTTAAGAGCGAGGCGGTCGACGTTTCGAGTGCTCTATGCCCAAAAGCGACCGCCTCGCCGGCTCTACTGATTGGATCGACTTGGAGTTTGTGGAGCGAGAGCGGACACCCCACGAGTTCATTGAAACCGGTATTCAGCTCCACCTTGCTGGCCTATCACTTTCGAATACCAAACAGTATCTTGAGAAGTTGGGTGTCGAGCGAAGCCGCACAGCGATCCACAACTGGATTCAAAAGGCCAATCTACAGCCAGCTGACGGGGCAAGCCCGAATCGCGTTGCGGTCGACGAGACTGCGATTCAGATCGACTCAGACCGATTCTGGCTGTACGCTGCCGTCGATCCTCGTACAAATAAATTCCTCCACGTTGACGTATTTCCTGTCCAAAATCAACAATTCACTCTGGTGTTTCTCCGCGATCTCAGAGAGAAACACCATGTTGACGACGCGCTCTTTTTCGTTGACGCTGGCGGCCATCTCACAGCTGCGCTCTCACGAACCTCGCTTCGATTTCAAATCACTCGTCATGGAAATCGGAATGCTGTCGAACGTGTCTTTAGAAAAGTAAAACGCAGAACATCTTCGTTTTCAAATACGTTTAGAAATGCGGAGCCGACGGCGGCAGAATCGTGGCTCCGAGCCTTTGCCGTCTGCTGGAACCGATGCTTAAGTTAACACGACCCTTCATCACCGGTGAATCCCTTTTGTGACGTTCCGCCCAGTGCTTCCTGTCTGTCTGTGGAATCATCTCTATTATCACCGGTGTCGCCGGTTGTATCATCGTCAGTCATTGTGAAATGAGGTTGGGAAGTATCACACAAAAGCGTTCTCCACCCACTGGGGTAACATTAGTTGAGACTGGCTCTCTCAATGCATAGAGCCCAGGCCAGTTGCTCGACTTGCCGACAAGCCGTATGATACTCAGGACCCCCCGCGCACGAACCCAGAAGTCACACGGAGGAAAAGTATGACTGACCGAAGCGAAGCAGATCTCGGTCAAATTCGTCCGGGTCGTCGACTCGAAAGTGGAAGAGCTGATTTCGCATATCTCCGATTTCAAGCACTAACTCGCGGATCACGTCCTGTTGATCATCGAAGAGTGATTCGAATTCTGCCCAGTGAATCGAGACGAATTGGGCATAGTGTGCGTAACTACAATGCTCGATCGACGCTGGCGTTGGCAGTGGGTGTTCCTCATCGAACGTTTCGGATAGCTGCTCCGACAGCGAATCTCCGAACACTCGCGTGAAAATCTCGCGCAACTGTATTTCGATAGACTCGATCAACAGAAACGGCTCGAGCATCTGTTTCAATCGCGTCAGGAGGTCGTAGTCGGTCAGAATCCGCCACTCGTCGTCTCGATCGGCCACGATGTACGTGTGTTCTGCGAGTGCATCGAATACGGCGAGAAGGTTCTCGTCTTCACTGATGGTGTGTGCATCTTCGACGGCCGCTCCGACCGAAATCTTATCGAGCGTTTTGTGTCCGACCTCCAGCCGCTGGAATGCAAGGAGGGTCCGGACGACTGACCTGTAGGTGACAATCCCGACGAGCTCGCTGTCACGTTCGACACCGATCTGGGTGTAGCTGTTCTCGAACATCCGACGGAGCGCCGATTCGAGCCCGAGGTCATATTCGACTGTCTGGAGGGTGTTTTCGATGGGCAGGTCAGCGATTGTGTACATGGATGCTCAGAACGTTGGCCCGTAGCTAACTATGCGTTTCCGTCCGTATCCAAATGACCGCTTTGTCCAGGTAGTATTCGATGTCTCTAGGTGTTGGTCAGTAAGATGCGTCTCGGTTTCTGTTCACAGATATGGAGACAAATATTGCTATTAGCGGGTTATTCAGTAGTCCGAGAGACTTGATTGTTCATGTGGCTGTCTGCCGGTAAGCACGTACGATGCAATAGTTCTAAAGAACTCTGCGAGGAGGACAAGCAGTATTGGGCCAAGAAAAATACCGTAGAACCCGAACGCGATCGGTCCGAGAATATAGGCAAACATTAGTAGTCCCACATGCGTCCGGTTACCGCTCACATACGGGCGAATTAGAAAGTCAGGAATCGTATCAACGACTACGAAGGCTAAAACGAGAAACAGGATCACGAAGCCGAACGCACTTGCCTGACCACTGGTGACAGCAGCTATCGCGAGAATTGCTCCGACAGGGAGGTACACAATTTTCATTCCCACAACTGGTATTAAACTTCCTGCTCCTGTGAGTGCGCCGACTAGGGGCGCAAATGGAACGTTTACTGCTCCTGGTGCAACGAGATTGTATCCAGAAAAGACAAGAATTCCGATGATACCCGTCACAAATGCGTTTAGGATATTACCGAAGAGAATGGAAGACAGTTCATCATCAACAGCTACTACATATGACTCGACAACACCTGATCCATCAAAATTGTCGAGAAACCAGTCTACAAGTCGTGAGCCGTCAGTAAGCATATAATATGTCCCGGCCAGAAGAATGAATCCATGGAGTGCTGCGTTTGCGATGAACCCGACTGAACCGGTCAGTGTAGCAACTATTTGTTCGACCCATGTCTGAACTGCGGGGTCGTTGAGGATTGCTACGACTTCCTCAGGACTCAGTCCCAGTATGTCACTAATTTCTAGTCCTACGAGTGGACCCGGGAGTCCACTTCCTTGTGCCGACTGTAGTGCAGAGATGTATGCTGCACCGGGACCATCCCCTCCAGCGAGCCGTTGGATTTCGGGTACTACCAGTACAAGGGTGTATGTGAGCAAAAAGAGAAACGGCAGTAGGAAAATAGCAATTGTAACCATAGCAAGAACTTGACGGCGATAGGGAACGCGATGGCCTTGGAGTCGCGACGGAAGCGAGAGGTTCTCGAGTTTACGATAAATTGGTCGGCTTGCGTAGTAGAGAAAGATTGCAAATATCAGCGTTGCCTGAAACTGGATTAAAACAAAAATGACAGCAGCTACTAATCCTAACCCTCCAATTCCGAAGATGATCCGCCGTCGTAGTCCTGAGCTATATTCCATTTACTAACTAATTGCCACATTACAAGAAAGGTATGTTGGTGTGGCGTGGGTGACTTTTTGTTTGTCAGGGCTCAAGGTTCTATTCCTCTAGCAAGAACTTATGCCCAGAGTGAATCCAATTGATCTCGTGTTACGTAATATCTCGCTCAAGATGGTGGCTTCACAGCGTCAGAATTGTCTGAGAATCCTGATACGTAATTACGTGATAGAACTGTGACTGACACAGCAAAATCCGTTACAATTAGTTATATAAAATCCACGAAAGGAATCGTACAGTTAGTTGCTGTACTTTCTGTTCTGTCAATAATAACAGGTGTGGCGACGCTAACAGGTGCCGCAAAAATTAATTTTATTGCCGATCAGTTGCCATTAAGTGCGACAGAGTCTGCTGGCTTTACAGGGTCGCTAACTGGGTTTCTTCTTTTTCTCACCAGTTACGGTCTTCGGCGACGATGGCGGGCTGCGTGGTACGTATCTCTCTTTCTCGTTCCCATGATAACGATTCAGGGAGTTCTTCAGTCAAGCGTATTTTCGACACCGCTTGTACTGCTCTCTCTCGTCGTATTTATGATATTATTATCTAAAGAAGGGGTATTCGATCGAAACGTCACACTGACAGACACGCAAATTGCTGCGGGCTTGGCTTTGGTCGGCGCACAGGCGTACGGTACGATTGGAACGTATTCACTTCGGAATGAATTCCGGGGAATTGACACTCTACTAGATGCATTTTATTTTACGATTGTAACTGGAAGCACGGTTGGATACGGCGATGCCACGCCCATTCCGGAAAGTGGATTTGCCCGCTTATACGCGCTGTCTGTCTTAATCGTTAGCACGGCTACGTTTGCTGTCGCACTTGGTACACTCTTAACTCCCGCTATTGAGAACCGGTTTACCG
Source organism: Halorubrum sp. PV6 (assembly GCF_003990725.2). Taxonomy (NCBI): domain Archaea; kingdom Methanobacteriati; phylum Methanobacteriota; class Halobacteria; order Halobacteriales; family Haloferacaceae; genus Halorubrum; species Halorubrum sp. PV6. The sequence continues at coordinate 236,285 of NZ_CP030065.1, read as the reverse complement.
AGGCATTAGGTATGACAGACGACGCTGAACTTGACCAGCTTTCAGATCATATTATTGTCGCTGGAAATGATCAATTGACCGCCCCAATTATTGATAATTTACAGAGCGATTGCTCAATATTGGTTATTTCTGATACGGATACGCCCCAAAGCTTCACTGAATCAGATGTTTTAGAATTACATGGTTCTCGGACATCGAATGAGACATTTGAACGAGCTCGGCTAGATACGGCGCGTGCCGTCGTTATTGCTACAGAAGACGACGCAGAAGACATTATGACGGCAATCACCGTGAGAAAACAAGACGACGATATCTGGATTGTTGCTGCAGCGACAAATAATGAGAATATTGAGAAATTCCGCTTTGTAGGAGCCAATACGATAATTAGTCCGGCGCTCGTGGGCGGAGAATTATTGGCAGAATCTGCTCGGACCCAACAAGACACAGCAACTGAGGTCGTCCAACATTTACAAAAGGAGCAAGAAGACAATCGTAATCACTAGAACTATACTCCAAGGCGATCGGTACGGGACACCCACAGCGACCCAAGTGAGATATCCTTTGTTGAAATCCCCCTAGGCGATATATTCTGATCAGATGTCGATCAGTACTGAGGTCATACCAAGCGAATCGGTGGCCCATTTTTCAGCATTGTTGTGCTGGTCGCTGAGCGCGATCAGTTATTTGAAGAGATTGAAGCAGCAGTCGGTGAGGTGGAGACGCCACAGGCGGAAGCTGAAATGATCCTGCGGACGACGCTTAAGCAAGTCCGATCGAACCCTCTTGTTCGGAGGCTGTTTGTGGAGGGTGAGATACGACAGATCGATGAGCAGTTGAATGGAACAAACTATGATAATGCCACCAGTACAGCGGACGACAATAACACGGGCACGATTAGTGAAGGCGATAGCGACAACAAACCCGACACAGGTGCCGAAGTAGACTTCCGCGTGTTACCGCAGCCGGAGGCATGGGTTGCGCGCGATGATGTCCGGATAGACGATCCGGATATCGTACGAGGACTCCTACGGTCGCTGCTGTTCGTCACGCAAGCACAGAACACACCTATCGTCCTGAACGAGACCTATGATGAGGTTGAGGAGGCACTGATCGACACGGTTATTACCGGATTGTTCGCAGATAAATCGATGTCATCTAGTGTCTGATTCGGACACTCGTGGGTGAGCGCTGAGCATTCGCCTACCGCTCTCAGTGGTTGACATCTTCCCCGCGCGAGCAGGTTCGCGGCGCGACGCTCCGAGACGAACGTCTTAATTGGGAACATCGCTCGTTGGGTGACGCCGTCGCGTCATCCTTGCCTGCTGTGACTTCCAGTTACTACTGAGCATTGACCAACAACCCCCTACTCAAGAGCGCTCATAATTGTCACATCCCGCTTTGCTGTAACAGCATGACTGCGGCGAGTGCAGTAAAAATGTCTGGGAGAACAGTAAATAGGCCAATTCCAGTCGGCTCGACGCCAAAAACAACCCACACGATCGGATTTGCCCAAATAGCATACAGCAATAGCGAGACGTTGATGAGTAGCAGTGTCCGCGTGAACGGATTGGGAAGACGCCGATAGATTCGGAAATACGTTACACCCACTCCGAGAAGAATTGTTGCGGTGAATATCGAGACGAACACCTTTATCAGGATAAACAGATTTCGAATGAGATGTTCTCCCGAGAACGGTTGCTCTAAGAGCATCCAGACAAGGAGTGTCACTCCGAGTGCGACACTCGCCGCTATAGTGACTAATAGAATCGTTCGTCGGGTCGTCTCTGTCTCATCAAATTTCATCTGTATGCTACTCCTGCTCATTCTGTGTATCTCCGTCTGATTCCATATTCACACCTGCCTCTGGTGATGATGATTCAGTTGGTAATAGTTCAGTCATATCTGCTTTCCGAGCTACTTGCTCAAGGATGTCCAAATTCTCTTCCATCTGGTCAGTTAGAAAATAAGTCATTCCGTATCCGTCGCCCATCGTGGTTAATACCCTGTTCTCACAGAGCAGGTCAAGATGATGGCGGGTAGTTTTGTAGTCTAATTCTAAGCTCTCCGAAAGCTGATTTGCGTTCATCGGTGTCTCGTGGAGTGTGAGGATGATGCGAAGGCGATTTCGACCGCCTCGTGAACCACCAATCAACCACCAGAGAACCCGACGCATCTCTATGTGACTACAACCGGGAATATAAAAATATGACTGGATTGAATCGGTGGGATGTGTAAAGACCGATTGGGATAATCGGTCGCTCATAAGAGGTTGCGCCAGCAGGGGACCAGTTCTATCAACAACAGGACACCCATTCTACTGTGATTGTACTATGCTTCAGCAGTTATCACTCCAAGGCCTGCGGATAAGATTATTTGCCGAATTTCGCCACACCTACAGACAGACTTGAACCAGAATTGCACCCAAATTCATCCAGACTACGTGAGATCGATTCGTTCGGTAAACAGAGGCCTGAAGTCCGTGTCAGAAAGCAGTGGTGCGGAGTCCAGTTCGGTTGCTGGGTCGTGACCTTATCTGAATTTGGGTCTAATTGTGCGTCGATATGGTCTGACTTCTGGCTCAAGTCCGGCAAAAGAGTAACTCCAAGTAAATGCTGCCTATGAGTGTAATGTCAAAATCCATCTCCGATGAGCGCTACGAGATACGATATCTACCACACAGGTATGTATCTACCACCATTTCTTGGAAATAATGAATCGAGGCAATAATACGACCCTCAGCCGCTCCCGCTTAGAACGAGTGGCCTCGCTTATGATCCTCTCGATGCTGGTGGTCAGTGTATTCGCCGTCACTGCCCCCGTTGCATCTGCTCAGTCGAGTGGGACTGCAATCGCAATCTCAAATGTCACTGCAAGCACTCAGACGCCAACGGCGGGAGAACCGTTCTCACTTCGGGTCACGATGTCGAACTATCCCAATAGTCAACGGACAGCGAATCTTAATGATCTCGTCGTTGAGGTTGATGGCAATCGAGAACACATAGTAAATGGACTCGGTCAATTGACACCTGGGTCACAGATGACTGTATCCGTCCCGGTGACAATCAATGACCCCGGACAGAAAACTATCCGTCTCGAACTGTATGGGAGTGCCGGAGCGGTAATCAATGTCCAGTCTCAATACATCGTGGATGCGCGCGAGCCACAACGCCCGAGTTTGGGGATTGCTGTCACTGAACCCAAGACCGGTGACACGGGAAGTGTCACGGTTTCTAATCCGGTCGTCGGATCGACACGGCAGGTGAACGTAACTGTCGCCAATGGGAACACAGAATCACTCCGTAACGTCCAATTGCGTTTGGACGGTGATGCGGATATCAAAAATTCCCGACGGATTAGTGCTTCAATCGCGTCCGGAGACCAAACCAGCCACACGTATCGGGTGAAGTTCTCCCGGTCCGGACAGCAATCACTTAACGCGACACTTACATATGATACTCCCTCCGGAAAGACACGGACGGTGTCTCAAGTTGATACCGTCAACGTTGATGCGGCGACGAGTGATGTGACACTGGATGTTTCCAATCGGATTCGTAACGACTCATCGGTCATCCTTACAGAACTTCATCAGTTCGGCAACGTAGAACTTGAAGACGTACAGATCCGTGCAGTAAATGATGGAAGCACTGTTGCCAGAGTCCCTATTTCGAACGTTCCGGGCAAGGGATCCCGAAATGCCACTCTGGATGATAACGACATTCCAGCTGGCAACATCACGATTGTGGCAACGTTCACCGCCGGGACTGACCGACAGACCATCCAACAGAGTCTCCGGTACTCAAAATATTCCCCAGCGCCAACCTCTGCGATTGCACTAACCGATGTTGGAATCACTCGGGGTGGGGGAACGTTGACCATTGAGGGTGAGGCAGCGAACGTCGGCACCGCACAGGTGAATTCGGTTCTGATCAGTGCTGCTAACACGGACGCCGTAACGCCCGTTGGGCCGACAAAAGAATATTTCATTGACAATATCGACTCAAATGAGTTCGAAACGTTCGAAGCGACGGTGAACGCCTCGTCGGATCTTGACCAGATCCCGATTCAAGTAGAGTACACCATCAACGGCCAGCGGGTGTCCAGCACGCTCCCAGTTGATGTCGGCACCATCGAATCTCAGTCAGACAGCAATCAAGAAGGTGGCTCCCCGCTGCTAGCAATCGGTCTCCTCGTGATCGTGGTAGTCGGGGCTGGGATCGGAGTGTATCGGTGGCGAAACTAATGAGCATCAACGATAGCTTGCCAGCTGGTCCGTTGAGTAGTCTGATAACTGCCTCATCAAGGATACTCAGATAATGCCTCCAGCAATACAGATACACGACGTTACGAAGCGGTTCGGTTCCTTCACGGCCGTCGACCGTGTCGACTTACAGATCGAACAGGGCGAGGTGTTCGGTTTTCTCGGCCACAATGGCGCCGGAAAATCGACGCTGATCAACATGCTGCTAGACCACATTCGCCCGACAGCGGGTGATCTAGCGGTGTTCGGCGCCGACTGTCAGACGGACAGCGTCGAAGCGCGCAAGCACATGGGGGTCCTTCCGGACGGGTATGGTGTGTACTCCGGTCTCACAGGCCGCCAGCACGTCCAGTTCGCAATGGAATCCAAGGGCGTCGACGGCGAACCACTCAATCTGCTCGACCGAGTCGGTATTACGGAGGCAGCCGACCGTGCTGCTGAGGGTTACTCAAAGGGGATGACGCAGCGCATGGTGTTTGCAATGGCACTCGTTGGTGAGCCCGACCTCCTCATTCTTGACGAGCCGACGTCGGGACTTGACCCGGCGGGTGCACGGTCGATGCGTGAAATCATCCTCGAAGAGAACGAGCGAGGAGCGACTGTCTTCTTCTCGAGTCACATCCTCGAACAGATCGAAGCGGTCGCCGATCGCGTCGGGATCATGCACCAGGCCCAGCTTGCAGCAGTCGACACGATCAGCGGACTGCGGGATATGGCTGGCGGTGAGACGAGACTGCTCATCGCGACCGATAACCTCGAAGACACACATATCGATGCGGTCGAAGCACTCGACGAGGTCGACAAAGCGGGGCTCACCGACGAGGGCCGGCTCGCGGTCACGTGTGCGAAGGGCGCAAAGATGGACGTACTGCTTGCGTTGGACGAACAAGGCGTCGAGGTGCTCGACTTGACAACCGAAGAGGCATCGCTTGAGGACCTGTTCGTCGAATATACACGGAGAAGTGAATGACGAGATGGCTGACTGTGGCCCGGAAGGATATCCGCGGCCTGATAGAGAGCCGAACGGGGAAGGCCGGCATCGCGTTCGTTGTCTTGATCTTCGTGTTTGGCGGGTATATTGTTCCAACGACGACGTCCGACCCGACGATGACTGATTACGATGGGTTCATTCGCGGGATCGCGTTGTTTCTCGTTCCCTTGTTCGGGCTGTTGCTCGGCTACCGTGCGGTAGTCGGAGAACGAGCCGCGGGCCGCTTGACGCTCACACTGTCGTTCCCACATTCCCGAGCGGATATCGTGTTCGGCAAGATGATCGGGCGTGGAGTTGTCCTGTTCGGGGCGATTACGGTCGGTGTTCTCGGTGGCGCCGCACTCATCGAGTATCCGTTCGGGAGTGTTTCGCTCAACAGGCTCGTCAGCTATCTGGGCGCGACCCTCCTGTTCGGATTTGCGTTTCTTGCGGTCGGAATGGCACTCTCGACACTGACCGCATCACTTCGCCGAGCGACTGTGTTCACATTCGGGTTGTTCTTCCTCTTCGTTGTCGGATGGCCGCAGCTCACTGGGTTCTTTCTACAGGGGTTGGAGTACCTGAACCTGGCAAGTGACGAACTTCCCAATTGGGCCGTCTTTGTCCACGGCGCGGAGCCTAGCATGCTGTACAAACGCGTCTTGGACACATACGTGAGTCCGAACAAACTCACTAGCGGGGCGGCTCTCGGCTCCGCCGGGCCGTGGTATCTACAGGGTGGACCGGCTGCCTGGCTGTTAGTAGGCTGGATTATCCTGCCGTCGATTGGAGGGTATATCCAGTTCCGGAGGACGGACTTATGAGCTGGCAGGCGATCGCGCGAAACGATCTACGCAAAGCAATTCATGAGCGGGGGGCATGGGCACTCTTCGCTGGATTCTTCCTTGGGTTTGGAGGGCTCGCAGCCTTGCTCGTCCAACTCGGTGATCCAGTGTTTGAGGGATATCTTGACCTTCTTGCACCTGGTGTTGGCCTGCTAGTTCCACTCGCAGGGATCATCCTTGGCTATGAGGCTATTATCGGCGAACGAGAGTCGGGAACTGCTGTGCTGTCGCTGTCAATGCCACACTCACGAGCTGGTCTCATCGTCGGCAAAATTGTTGGCAGAACGACACTGCTCGCCACTGTCATTGCACTCGCTGCCCTCCTCGCCAGTGTTATTCTTCTGTATTTTTTCCCGTCATTCTCCGCGTCTCGTTTTGTCGGCTTCACAGCAATGTCAATCGTGTATGGGGCAACGTTCCTCTGGATCGCAGCTGCACTCTCGATGGCATTATCAACGTCGCGTCGGGTGATCGCTGCGGCGTTCGGTGCGTACATCGGATTAACCCTCTTTTGGACCGTTCTTGTCAATCTTACAGAAATAGTCCTCTTTCGGTTCCGTCCGACATCTGGAGAGCCCGAAACGTGGGTTACGCTTGCAAGTTTCATAGGTCCGAATACATCGTTCAATTATGTGCTTGGAGAGGTACTTGATGCCGGGACCATTCCCGCTGCCGTTGTAGACTCGTCTGCGGACTTCGTGACACCAGCGGTGGCATTACTCGCTCTTGTAGGGTGGGCCGTACTTCCGGTGATTGGCGGGTTCCTTTCGTTCCGCCAAGACGACCTCTGACATCCTCCTTTGGATTCAGCAGTCCACCATCGGTGACATGACGTCGCGTGTACTCACACAGTACGTCTCAGTTCGGAGTCGATGTACGAGGCCAGCGAGACGCGTGCTGCCGCCGCAGCGTTTTTGCGGTCTGTCGTCACGCGACCGTACATCGCGCCGTTGACCGTCGCTAGGATATGCTCCGTGACCCGCGACGGGTCGACATCACGGAAAGTGCCGTCGTCGATGCCGCGTTCGACGATGCTCCGGACGGTAGCTGCCAGTCGTTCATCGATCTGCGTGAATTGCTCGCGAAATACCTCGTTCGTCACGGCTTGGGAACGGAGACCGACTAGCACCGCTTGGAGTTGTCGTTGCTCCTCGTCGGGCTGAAGCGGGAGGAGCTTCTCAATGACGTGCTCGAGATCATCTGGCGGTTCGTCACCTGTCTCTGTCTCGATCGTCTCTTCGAATCTATCGGCGGCAAACTCGAGAAACGCGACCAGAAGGTCGTCTTTCGTGTCGTAGTGGTAATAGATAGAAGCCTTCGATTTATCGAGTTCGTCGCCAATTCGGGAGATCGACAGGTCGGCGTAACCGTGCTTGAGTAGTGCTCGATAGGTGGCTTCCATAATCTCTTCTTCGGCGGTGCTCCAGTGCTGTTTGGATGAATCAGAAGCCATAGTCAGTCCGATTGGTTCTCGTCGATTCGTTCCAGTTTGGAGACGTCGACAACGTTGAATTCGGTTGTACACCAGTGGCAGAATCCGAGATCGGGATCGACCGGCTTTCCGCAGGCAGGACAGGCTGGAGATTCATTAGCCCCTGTTGACCCGACAGTATTGTTTGCTTGGAATCTATCGGGTTGTCTTCTAACTTTCGCGATGAGATACGCGTCAAGGGCACTAGCGGCACTGATCAGGACTATCGGGAGAATCGAGAATGGATCGGTTAGCGTACCCGAACTAAGCGCGGTTATCGTTGACTCGGGGACGAACAGAACTGAAGCAGCAACGATGAGCCCTAACCATCCAAGCGCTCTCAGCCAGCGCCGGAGGTAGAAGTGGCCAAGTCCGGTGACTACTGTCCCCAGAAGCGCAGCGAGTAGTGGGTTGTTTCTGAGTGAGACTTGTCGCATACTATTGACTAAACGTTCAGTAGGTGTTAAAACCTTCGTCTAACTAAAAAGGCCAGTGACAGAGTCACGATGTGGTGTACTCAATATATCCGAATAAACCATTTTAAGCCGTATATTCGGGAGATAGAGAATTGTGGCTGAGAATATTGTCAGGTTTGAGGCGACCTACTCTCACGTGATATGAGGGGAAAGATTGATACTTACCGAACGTTCAGTATGTGTGTGGCGCAACCCGAAAACGCCCGAATACACAATGACCGATGAATCTCGGCCCACTGACGAATTGACAGCATCGTGGCACGGCCGCTACCTGGCTCGCTGGGGCAATGAGACACCCCTCTACGAAGCCGTCACCGACGCCGTGTCGACCGTTACCGGCGATGCCCACTCGGCCGTCGCCTCCCGCTACGACAGGGCGCATGCGTTCGCGCTCAGTCAGCTGTTCGGCAGACCCGACGAAGCGTCGACGCCCTCGACTGGAGTGGTGAAGTTCGTCGTCTCCGAGTGTGTCGTCTCGGTCCACAGCGACGGGCAACTCTCGGTCAGTCTCGCTGACGAAGCGGGGAGCAACACAACGGTATAGCACCGAAATCCCTGACGGCGTTCCGAGGACAGCGAACAAACTCGCCGTAACATCCCACTACAAATGAACTCAATCTCGAACCAACAATGAACTGGTCACCGGACTGGGGGCTTCGTGCCCGAATGCTCCTCACAGTTGGACTCTTGGCGGGCCTGTATGCCGTTTTTATCGGCGTACTTCTCACCGTCAACGCCGGACTCCTGACGATCATCGTCGTGATGGGGCTGTTCATGCTCGGACAGTTCTTCTTCAGCGACCGGCTTGCGCTCTATTCGATGGGCGCGAGCGCGGTGAGCGAGGAAGAGTACCCTGAGCTCCACGCCGCAGTATCCCGATTGAGCCAGCAGGCTGACCTCCCGGTGCCCACCGTAGCCGTCTCGGACACGCGTGTGCCGAACGCGTTTGCGACTGGCCGTTCACAGGCGACGGCAACGATCTGTGTAACGACGGGGCTCCTTGAGACGCTCGATGCTGACGAACTGGAGGGTGTGCTCGCGCACGAACTCGCACACATCAAGAACCGTGACGTGATGGTGATGACCCTCGCGTCGTTCTTCTCGACGCTCGCGTTGCTCGTCGTCCGGTGGGGATGGCTGTTCGGCGGCGGTGGTGACGAGGAGAGCCCGCCCGTCTTTGTCGCCATCATCGCCTCGTTCGTAGTCTGGATTCTCTCGTTCGTGTTGATCAGAACGCTCTCACGATACCGAGAGTTCGCAGCCGACCGTGGTGGTGCCGTAATCACGGGCAGGCCGAGCGCGCTTGCGTCCGCGCTGGCGAAGATCTCCGGTGAGATGGACCGTGTTCCGGATCGAGATCTCCGTGAGAACGCAGAAATGAACGCGTTCTTCATCCACCCGCTGAGAAGCGGGGTCATTGGTCGGCTGTTCAGCACCCATCCGAGTACGGACGACCGCATCGCCCGACTTCGAGCGCTCGAAAACGAACTGGAAACGGTCTAAAATCCTCGTTCGACGGCATTGAGGACGAGACGTGGCCTCTCAATCGGCCGCAGTCGATCCGTCCGTGTTACCTGATGCCGCCAGCTCACCGGTAACCGGGTGTTGTGTCGTCGTCGAGAGATCAATTCCGGCGGCAGCACACCGCTCGTTGACGCGACGAATGAATTCGGCCTTGATACTGGCGCGGCGATTTCGATCCGCTTTCGCGAGCCAGACCCGCGCGGAGAGGAGCACGGAGGAGTCGGCCAGGTCGCTCACGCGAACCGACGGCTCGGGGTCGTCGAGAACAGCCTCAACGTCACTTGTGACCGCCCGAAGAACGTCCGTGGCGACGTCGATATCATCACCGTACCCGATGCCGAACTCGTAGGAGATCGCTTGCGGATCGTTGTACGTTCGGTTCGTGACCGGCTTGGTCGCGAACTCGCTGTTCGGGACGAGGACGGTCTCGTTGTTCGCTGTCTTGATCGTGGTCACCCGAAAACCGATATCGTCGATCGCGCCGGAAGCGCCCTCCCATTCGACCAAGTCACCGACATTGAGCCGACGATCCTGCACGATGAAGATCCCGCTGACGAAGTTCGCGAGCATCTCCTGAGCAGCGAAGCCGACCGCCAGTGAGATGACACCGACGACGAGTGCCGAGCCAGAGGGTGTAGTCTCGAACCCGGCGACGCCCGCCTCGATACTCACCGCGACGACGATGACGACCGCGCGGAGGAGACGAGCGACTGCCTTCCTGACGGTTCGATTCAGACGAGTTCGTCGGAGGAGTCGTCGAACGACAAGAACGAGTAGCCCTCTGCCAAGCGCATAGAGAACCAACGTCTATACCGCGAACTCCACGAGCTGTTCGCCGAGCGAGAGATACTCCGTAATGTACGAGTCGAGGACTCCGTGAAAGGACATACCGGGCAGGTGGCCGGTAGCCTCATAATGCCTACTCAGACCGGCTGAAATCGACCGAAAGAGCCGGATATCTCCTCGTGAAAAATATATGAATGAACGAACGATAAATTCATATTGTTGCTAAACGAACGTTCAGTAAGAAAATTCATGCCAGCGATTCAGACCGACGATCTGACGAAGTACTACGGCGACGTGCGCGAAGGTCCTGAAACGGGGCCGGAACGGAAATGATGGCCGGCTTCAGCGACGAGAAACGGGCGTACATCCGGAGCGAACTACTCGATACCGGCCGGAAGCTGTTCGCTCGCTACGGTCTCAAGAAGACGACCATCTCGGACCTCACCGATCCGGTCGGTATCGCCGACGGGACGTTCTACCACTTTTTCGACTCGAAAGAACGGCTCTACCTCGAAATCCTGACCCGAGAGCAGGAGGCGTTCGCCGACAGTGTCGACGAGCTGCTCGCCGACGCGTCGGGTCCGCAGGAAGGGATTACCGCGTATCTCCGACTCACCATCGAGGAGATCGAGACGAACCCCCTTATTCAGCAGCTCGTTGTCGAGGACGACTGGGAGCGACTGGTTCAGGAGTTCTCCGGGGACGAACTGGCCGAACAACGCGAACAGGAGCTCGGGTACCTCCTCCCGTACGTCCGAGCGTGGCAGGAGGACGGACAGCTCATTGACGGTGACCCCAGAGCGATCACTGGGGCGATCAATGCTGCCGCGTTCGTCGCGCTACATCGGGAGGAATTCGGCGACGACCTCTACCCTGCAGTCCGTGACACGCTCGTAGAAAGCGTCGCCTCGGGATTGACTACCGATTCGAAACCGACCCCGTCCACATCCGAGACGCGGGCAGACGAAGAACAGCCCCAGTCGACCAGAGACGAACGGAGTACCCGATGACGCAACACCAGACACAGAGTTACGTACAGTGGTTCGAAGAGATAGGAAGAAACGACCTCGCGCTCGCCGGCGGCAAAGGCGCGAACCTCGGCGTTCTCGTTCACGCAGGACTGCCAGTCCCGCCGGGGTTCGTCGTGACGACCACTGCGTACCGAGCACTCACCGACGACACGGAGATTCAGGAACTGGTCGAGCGACTCGATTCGCTCGACACCGCCGATGCCGACGCACTGACGACGACAGCGGGCGAGATCCGGGCGCTCATCCAGAATCGGTCGTTCAACGAATCGGCCGAACGCGCGATTGCCGATGCGCTCGATAACGACGCCGACACGACCTACGCAGTGCGCTCGTCGGCGACGGCTGAGGACCTCCCGGCGGCCTCGTTCGCCGGCCAACACGACACTCATCTGGGCGTCCCCGCCGACGACGTCGTCGACAGGATTCGCGACTGCATGGCGAGCCTGTTCACCGATCGCGCCGTCGCCTACCGTGCCCGCAACGACATCGCCCACTCGACAGTCGAGATGGCGGTCGTCGTTCAGGAGATGGTCGATGCCGACGCGGCGGGCGTATTGTTTACCGCCGACCCCGACACGAACAGTCGCGCAATCGTCTCGGTCGATGCAACCTTCGGCCTGGGCGACACAGTCGTCTCTGGCGAGGTGAGCGCCGACAACGCCCGCGTCAACAAGGAGACCGGCGAGGTACTCGACTACGACGTTGGCGAGAAGGCGACCGAACTGCGCGTGGCCGCGGAGTCGGGAACTGACGCCACGAGCACGAGCGCTGAACGTCGTGGACATCGTGTCCTCTCGGACTCACAGCTTCGAACGCTTGTCGACCTTGGGACCCGTATCGAAGCGCTGTTCGACGCGCCACAGGACATCGAGTGGGCACTTTCGAATGGTGGATTCCAGATAGTGCAATCTCGGCCCATCACCTCGCTGTTCCCGTTACCCGACCCGATGCCGGCGGACGACCGCCTACACGTCTACCTGAGTCTCGGCCACATGCAAGCGATGTCCGAAGCGATGCCGCCGCTGGTGCAGGACTTCTGGCAGACCTGGATGAACAGCGTTATGTCACAGTTCGGCTTCGGTCCGTTCTGGCCGACGCCGGTGGTGACCGCCGGCAGTCGGATTTACATCGACCTCACCCCGGCACTCCGGGTCGAGCGGTTGCGCGATCCGCTGCTCGGAGTAATCGGAGCGGTAAGCGAACCGGCGGCGGCGGGACTGCGCGAGTTGATCGAACGCCGCCCAGAGGAGTTCGAGCGCGAGGGGCTCTCGCTTTCCTCGCTACCGGTGGTCGCCGGCACGACGCGACGGGTCGGCGGCCTCGCGGTTGCGGTCGCCCCGGCGTTCGCTGCCGGAGCACTCGACGCGTTCCAGGGGCCGCCGACGGTCGAGGAGTTAGACGAGACGTGGAGCGCCTTTGCGGAGTCGTTCGTCCCGGACGAAGTGACGACGGCGAACTCGCCCGCAGAGCGCGCTCGGGCGGTTTTCACGTTCGGAGACATCAAGTCGTTCATGGTCGCAGCGTATCCGAGGGCCATGCCGCTGTACCTCGCCTTCGGTATCGACACCTGGATGAACCGGACCTTTGCCGACGCCCCCGAGACAGTGAACAAGGTGGGGAGGGGCTTCGAGCGCGATCTCGTGACCCGAATCAACCTCGGGTTAGGCGACATCGCGGACGTCGCCCGCAAACACCCCGACGTCGCCGACGCCCTCCGGAACGGAGCCTCGCTCGAAGAGATCGCCGCCGTTGAGGGTGGCGAGGAGTTCGAAGCGGCCTTCGAGGCCTTCTTGGAGGACTTCGGCCATCGGGCGACGGGCGAACTCGACTTGAGCCGACCGCGCTGGCGCGAGAACCCGGCGACGCTGCTCAGTACGGTCCGGGCGAACCTGACGAACGAGGACGCTGGGGAGCATCGCGAGCGAGTACGCGAGTTAGCCGTTGAGGCGGAACGTGCCGCCGACGAACTCGAAGCACGGGCCAATCACGGACTGTTGGGGCCGGTCAGGAGACGCGTCGTTCGGAAGCTCATCGAGACCTACCGGGACACGATCTACACCCGTGAGTACCCCAAACACTACGCCGCAGAGGGCTTCGCCAGCTGGCGTGAGGCCTTGCTCGACAGCGGGCGTCATCTCGCGACCGAGGGCGTTCTTGACCGTCCCGAGGACGTCTGGTTCCTGCGGAAGGAGGAACTGTTCGCCGCGCTCGACGGCGACCCCATCGAGGCCGATATCGAGGCTCGGCGGCGGGAGGTCGCTTTCTACGACACGCTCGACGAACCGCCGCTGCTCACGAGCGAGGGTGAGACGCCCCGTGGAGCGATTGATCGGACAGACGTTCCCGATGGAGCACTTCTCGGCACCGGCGTTTCGACGGGGATCGTCGAAGGGCCCGCGAGAGTGGTACACGACCCGACCGAAGCCACCGTCGAGGGCGGCGAGATTCTCGTCGCGCCCTCGGCCGACCCGGGGTGGACGCCGTTGTTCCTCAACGCCGCAGGAATGGTCGTCGAGGTCGGTGGCCGCGTCAGCCACGGCGCGCTCGTCGCCAGAGAATACGGCCTGCCCGCCGTCGTTTCTGTCCCAAACGCGACCAAGAAAATCAAAACCGGCCAGTGGATTCGAATCGACGGCTCGCGGGGCACCGTCGAGATACTCGACGAGGAAGCCGGAAGCAACTGAATCAATGACAACAGAAATCCCAACTACGTACACGAAACGCTTCGGTGAACTCGGGCGGGATGACCTCGCGCTTGCGGGCGGAAAAGGCGCGAACTTGGGCGAACTCGTCGGGGCCGGCTTGCCGGTTCCGCCGGGATTTGTCGTCACAACCGAGGCGTATCGCTCGCTGATCGACACATCGGAACTCCGCGACGCCATCGCCGAGTTGGAGGCGCTCGACGAAACCGACACCGAGGCCCCCACGGCGACGGCCGAGCAGATTCGCTCGCTCGTTCGTGAGCAGGAGTTCTCCGAGGAGATCGAACGGTCGATCGCCGACGTGCTTACCGCCGATAGCTCATACGCCGTGCGGTCGTCGGCGACCGCCGAAGACCTGCCGAGTGCGAGTTTCGCGGGCCAACACGACACATCTCTCGGTGTGTCCACGAACGATGTCCTCGACGCAGTTCGCGACTGTATGGCGAGCCTATTCACCGACCGTGCCGTCGCCTACCGTGCCCGGAACGGTATCTCCCATTCAGCGGTGGAGATGGCGGTCGTCGTCCAGGAGATGGCTGACGCCGACGCCGCGGGTGTCCTGTTCACCGCCGACCCCGACAGCGGGAAGCGGGGCGTCGCATCCGTGGAAGCGACCTACGGTCTCGGTGAGACGGTCGTCTCGGGTGAGGTGAGTGCGGACAATGCCCGCATCGACAAGGCGACGGGTGAGATACTCGACTACGACATCGGCGAGAAAGCGACCGAACGACGCCTCACCGACGACGGAACGGAAACCGAGGAGACGACCGAGGAGCGGCGGCGCGAACAGGTACTCTCCGATGCACAGCTTCGCACACTGGTCGACCTCGGCACTCGAATCGAGAAGCTGTTCGGCGAGCCACAGGACATCGAGTGGGCACTCGCGGATGGTGAGTTCGTGATCCTGCAGTCCCGGCCCATCACCTCCTTGGTCTCACTCCCGGAACCGCGTCCCGACGACGACCGGTTACACGTCTACCTGAGTATGGGTCACGCACAGGCGATGACCGATCCGATGCCACCGCTCGCGCTCGACATCTGGGAGACGGTCTACGGCGGAATGTTGAACGACTACACCGGCGGTGACCGCGCGTGGATCACCAGAACTGAGGGACGGATATACATGGACATCACACCATTCCTCGGGTTCGGCGTGGCACGCGACGGCATCGTCGAGTCCATCAGCGTGATAAGCGAGTCAGCCGCCGAGGGAACTGTCCGGCTCCTCGACGAGCGACGCGAGGAGTTCGGCGGCGAGTTCTCCGTTTCGAGCCTGCCAACAGTCCTCCGCAAGCTCGCCGGCGCGCTCCCACTTGTCGTGGGGATGACTCCAGGGATGGTCCGAGAGGGTGTGCTCCCGTTCTTCCGCGGTGCAGCTGGCACTGAAGAGTACGTGGCCGAGTTCAATGCGTGGGCGAAGACACAGGAAGCACAGGTCCTCGACGCCGAAGGCCCGAACGAATTAGTCGAGAACGCGTTCGCGGGCTTCCCGGCCGAGTTCCTCTTCGAGATGACGCCGAAGTCGGTGCGGGTTATCGTCGGGCCGGTCGCTGGCGGACTGCTCGAACGGGTTGTCCCCGGCGTGGATGCCGCGCTCGTCGACGCGGCCGCGAGAGGGGCAGAACAGGAAGTGGGCACACGCATGACGCTTGCACTCGGTGACCTGGCGGATCTCGCACGAGAGACCCCGGCAGTCGAGCAAGCAATACTCGACGAACAGCCGTACGAGAAGATACGCGAAATCGAGGGAAGTGGACCGTTCGTCGAAGGATTCGAAGCGTTTCTCGACGACTTCGGTCACCGCGCGGCGGGCGAGTTCGACCCGAGTCGCCCCCGGTGGCGCGACGACCCCGCCACTCCGATCGGTATCATCCGCGGGAACCTCATCAGAGAACAAAAAGGGGCCCATCGCGAGCGTCTGCACGAGCGGAAGCGACAGGCACAGGACACAATCGACGAACTGCAGGCGAACGCGCGGCGTGGGCTCTTCGGCCCAGTTCGACGGCCACTCGCAAGCCACCTCATTCGGACCTACCGGAGTCACATCCACCTGCGGGACGAGCCCAAACACGCCGCGGCACACCTGTTCGCGGCGTGGCACGAAGCCCTCCAGCGGGCAGGCGAACATCTCGTGGCCGAAGGCGTACTGACCGAGACCGACGACGTGTGGTTCCTCCGCAGGGATGAGTTGCTTGCGCTCATTGACGATCCATCCGGTGACCTGCCGGATATCGACGTGCGTCGACGGGACCACGAGCGTCACAAGCGGGTTGACGTGCCACCCCTCATCACCAGTGAGGGAGAGATTCCCCGCGCCGAGCGCGAGGACGTCGGTGCGAACACGCTGGTCGGAACGGGCGTCTCCTCGGGCATCATCGAGGGCACAGCCCGAATCGTCCACGACCCGGCGAACGCAAACCTCCAGTCCGGCGACATCCTCGTCTGTCCGTCCTCGGACCCCGCCTGGACGCCGTTGTTCGCAACCGCGGGCGGGATCGTCACCGAAGTCGGTGGGCGACTGACCCATGGGGCGTTGGTCGCTCGCGAGTACGGCCTGCCTGCGGTCGTGTCTGTGACCAACGCGACGGAGCTGATAGCCGATGGTCAGCGCATCCGCGTCGACGGTGACACCGGAACGGTAAATCTCCTCAATTAGAACGAGAGGAGCTGATAACAGAACTGGGCGTAATCGGTAGCGATTGAGTTAGACACGGCGTACGTGAGGCAGTTTATCCAGAGGTGGCTCTGTTGAAATCCATCAGCGTTGACATTGAGCAGGGCTATTTTCCCATTGGACGTTACGGGTGTAATGAAAAGCTAGTGCCTCAGAAAGTCGCAAGATGGCAAGGGGCTTTCAACAGAACCACTCAAGCATTCCTCCGAGCGACGGTCTGGAATAGACTATCTGCTGTCTGAGAGTGCTATCAATTTACGACTTCGTTCACCAGATGTATCCAACAGCGGCTAAACTTCCGAGTATGATTATGACCGATCCACTGACAAAGTGGAATGTGTATGCTCCCTCCTCACCGAAGAGAACCGCTGATCGATGAACAAGAAGTCGGTATACTATGAAATGGCTCTGTTGAAATCCTCTTCTTCAGACATATTCTCGCCTGAAACAGCCGGTCGATGAAAACTGCGTATCTCGCACAGGTGTGTTGTGAAAGCCAGTGATCGGATCGGCCAATACAGGAGGCCGATACTCCGATCAGTACGGTCCCCACTCTCAGACTTGTATAATACTTGATTTGATTTTGTCCACGGTCTCGTCGTCCAGTTCAACTTCGGGGTGTGAACTTTTTGCGTGTTCTTCCGCTTGAGCCATGACCTCCTGTTCAGTCTCAGCTTCAATGGTCGCGCTACATCCGTCTACGATGCACTCGAGTCTCTGCATAGTCCAACTGTAGGATGTGTGTTACCGCATTATTGGTATTTACCCTCTAATGGCAGATACGCACGTGCTACCCGGCCGACTTCATGACCCCAACGAGCATGAGCGCGTTCGCGATAGATCGGCACGTTCAGCGAACGGGTGGTTCATCCGATTCGGCGGGAAGTAAGCCGTCGTGCTGACTTCAGCCGCTGTATCTCACACGGCGGTCTTGGGGTAAGACGGGCAGACCGGTGTTCTACGTCAGTGTGTGGGTCTCCTGTATTGACCGGAACCGGACTAAAACGTATCACTTTCTGAGGATTTCAACAGAGCGGTCGTGTTAACTTAAGCATCGATTCCAGCAGACGGCGAAGGCTTGGAGCCATGATTCTACCGCCGTCGGCTCCGCATTTCTAAACGTATTTGAAAACGAGGATGTTCGTCGTTTTACTTCTCTAAAGACACGTTCGACAGCATTCCGATTTCCATGACGAGTAATTTGAAATCGGAGCGAAGTACGTGAGAGCGCAGCTGTGAGATGTCCGCCAGCATCAACCAGAAAGATCGCGTCGTCAACGTGGTGTTTCTCTCTGAGATCGCGGAGAAACACCAAAGTAAATTGTTGGTTTTGAACGGGAAATACGTCAACGTGGAGGAATTCGTTTGTACGAGGATCTACGGCGGCATACAGCCAGAATCGGTCTGAGTCGATCTGAATCGCAGTCTCGTCGACCGCAACGCGATTCGGGCTCGCACCGTTAGCTGGCTGTAGATCGGCCTTTTGAATCCAGTTGTGGATTGCTGTTCGGCTTCGCTCGACACCCAAATTCTCAAGATACTGTTTGGTATTCGAAAGTGATAGGCCAGCAAGATGGAGCTGAATACCGGTTTCAATGATCTCGTAGGGTGTCCGCTCACGCTCCACAAACTCCAAGTCAATCCATTTAGTAGAGCCGTTGAGGCGGTTGGATTCGGACATAGACCATTCGGAACACCGACCGCCTCATCCTTAACTTAACATCGCCCAACAGAGCCGTTATAGATTATAACAGCTAGTCTTTGAGGCCGAGCTCTTCTTCAGTCGACGTCCCGGAGAGCCCAGCCCGGATCACTGCTGGGTAGAACTTCTCGTTCTTCGGTAGCTGCTCGCCGTGTTCACGCTGCCACTCGACGTCGACACCGAGACAGACGAGACCACTGAGAGCGCCGACGCGGACGGACAGACGGCGCTGACACCCGACGAAGAGCTCGACCACACAGACTACGGTGGGACGAACGTGTGGCTCTTAGAGCTGCCGCAGTTTGGCGATGAGAAGCGCGATCTTGATGACTTCCTCCAAGAGGGCTGGCTCGCACTCACGCCGCCGACGGCCATACTCGCCTCGTAGTAGTCGGTCCATCCGTCTTTAGTTAAGTGAAAAACCGCGTGATAGAGGCGGCTTATCGAGGCATCTTTCGGAAGGAATGAGAAAGTCCAGTCTGTGCACGACAAGGACTCCTCATTTCGGATTATGCGTCGGCTCACTACACTGTTTCCCTCTGAGTTCCTCGAAGAGCACGCCGAGGAACTCGGCGTGGTCGAACGTGACCGTAAGCTTCAGATCCCTGCCTTCGTCTGGACATTTGTGTTCGGTTTCGCCGCAGGCGAAAGCCGAACACTCGCCGGGTTCAGACGATCTTACAACTCAACTGCCGATGAGACAATCTCGCCCAGCGGGTTCTATCAGCGGTTGACGCCGACGCTTGCGGAGTACCTCCGCGACCTCGTCGAGCGCGTCCTCGTAGCCATGCTGTGAGAGGGCACGCTCAATCCCGTGGAACGCGGGCAAATCATTCGTGTAGATGCCGATCGATTCTGTCCGTCCTTGTTCGAGGAGTGTTGGTGCTGCCCCACCCACTTGTGCATCTGCTTGCTCTATCGTGTGCTCGGGACGACCGTGGCAAACATTTATAGTTTCTAGTTTCGTAACTCTATACACGATGAGCTACGATACAGAACACGTGCGAAACGCGGGTGACACACCGGGGATGATCACCGGAATCCCTACGTTCGCAGAATTACTCGATAACCCGTCTCTCGCTAGTCTCTATACATCCATTCGGCGGTCCGGGACTACGACGGGCCCTGAACTCGTTGAAACAACGACAGTCTCAAAGAAGACGGTGTACGACTATCTGCATAAACTGGAACAGGCGGGCCTGATCAGCAACGTTGACCATGATAGCAGGACCGCCGTATACACCGCTGAAGAGTTCAAACTGACATTAACAGTCCGCGAGACAGAAGTCTCGATTACCCCTGAACTTATCGAAGTGATCGCCCAGAAAAACGAATATCCAGCGATTGAGCGGGTTCTCGAAGACCACGGCATCGTCACGTTCGCACTCGCATACGACCTCGTGAAAGCACACAGTGAGGGAGATGTCACAATCCGGCAGATCGCGAGCCTCGCAGACCTTTCTTCTGGAACTGCGTATGATCTTGTCGAAGCCATCTATTCGATTCTCGATCTTGGTGACAACGAGTCGGGCCCGACGACGTACACACCAGATGATTTCGATGAGAACGAAGGCGATCTCCTCGAGGAATTTGACGACAAGTAGACCGAATGACGAGGATTTATACTGCGAATATTGCGGACACGGTGATGTTTCGGAACTTGGGAAAGCACCCCAGTCCGCACCTACAATCACTCAAAACTGCCGTAGAGGAAATCGGAACAGAAATTTGGGTGCCAGCAGCAGTCTACCACGAACTGGCGGATACCGGGAGTGCTGACTCACCGACGAATCCGTACCTCGATATGGCTATCGAAGAAGGGTGGCTGCGGGTAGCCCCACCGCTTCCCGGTAACCGTACAGCGGGATTCGATAGTAGTGCTGGACCGGTTGAGAAAGCACGGTTCGTTGCAGATGAGTTTCTCAACCAGCAAAGCAAGTATCCAGAGACGAACAACTGGCAGGATGCAGCAGTAGTCGCGTTGACAGTTCGACTGTTCGATGCGAATGCTCGAATCCGTGTGATCACCCACACAGCGGACAAAAATCTGGCCAAGGCGTGCGCTCGTATCCCTCCTGAATTTGGATACTACGATATCAAATCCCGATACTATAACCCGCCCCAGACAGCAAAGGCTGAGTTTCCAACTATTGACCAGCTTTCGTGGAATGAGTGATCTACCTCTAGGTCCAGCTCTGAGGCACTCAGTTTGATTATTGACATATATAACAGAAACCTGTTGCAGATATCTGTTACAGATGTCTGTAACAGATGCTTATTCTAGATAGTTCTATCAGGTGCATTCTTCAAGATCGGGATCCCATCAGCACCGCTTCTAGTTCCAAAATAAATACAGATAGTTGTTACAGAAAGATGTTCTAGATATCCGTTACAGATTATAGTCACGAATATCTGACACACATATATGTAACGGGCAGTCATATGAGTCGGTATATGATAACGACTGTCATCTACGAGAAATAACCCTCGCGCTTCAGCGGCACCACGGACTCGACACCGAGGCGGTCACCGAGACGACTGAGACGGCTCGCGACCACGGCGTATTGTACCGTGACGACGAGACGGGTCAATTCAAGATCAACACGCCACAGGACGAGAAAGGCCCAGAGATTGACCCCGTTGCCTTCAACCGGGATGCGTACCCACCGAGCGACGATGATGAGCCGGACTCCGACGACGACTCCGGTGGCGACTCCGACGACGACCCAGACGGGGGTGACACACCAACCGGGACACCTGACGAGGAACCCTCTGAGAAAACCACAGAGAATACTGATCAGCAAACCTCTGAGAATACCGACGACCACGCCGACACCGACGAGGAGGAGACACCCGCCACGGACGCGAGTAGTGAGAGCGACGAGCCAGACACGGCCAGCACGAGCGAAGCGGACACGCCGGACACCGAGACGACCAACACCTCGTCTCAAAGCGGGGATGGCTCAGAAGCGCGCACAGGCGCGCACAGTGCGCCCGGAGACACAGACGACGCAGACACCACGCCCAGCGCCGAGACGGCCACCACGGGCGACGACGGCGACACGGATACTGCCGACGACACCTCTCCCGACACCACCGAGACAGAGTCGCGCTCAGACGACACAGACGGCGCAGAGAGTGACGCCGACGAGACGCGGCGTGTGGGACAGACCGCAGCCGGCGAGCCGCGTGCGGAGCCCAACAGCACACTCGTCGACGCTGACCCTACCGACCTCCGCTTGAGTCCCACGCCCGATCTGGGTGCCGTCCAAGCCTGCCTCGAAGAGGCGGCCCGCTTCTTCCACAGCCAACTCGATACGACGATCGACAACAACGTCACGTGGAACGAGGAACAGGCGTTCGAGGCGGGCTACCGCAAACCTGAGACGCCCCGCGAGTACTTCACCGCGCTCGACGAGCCCGACCCGGCGTACCCCGTCGAACAAGATCCCGAGGCGGCCGACGCGATGCCCGCCAACGAAGACGCACAGACTTCGGGCATTCAGTCCACCGAGGACGCCGCCGAACGCATTGCCGAGCCCGAGGACTTCGCTGCCGACGAACAGCCGTACCAGTTCCTCGGCGCTGACCACCGGGGCTGGAACGACGACCTCGTCGCCGACAAGCAGCTCGGGTTGGCACCCGCCTTCGGCAAGAAGTTGTTCTTCCACCTCGAAAGCAAGGGGTTCAGCCACCACACGATGATTGCGACGGGGCTGTTCACCAAGCCGAACGACGCCTACGGCGAGAACGAAGAGGGCGAGGAGTACGTTGATTACACCACACTCGATGACCCCGACAACGCGAATGACCTCTCGTGTCTCTTCCGGGGGCGGTACATCTTCCCGTACTACGACGAGGACGGGAAAGTCGCGTTCTTCATCGGACGGCAGCCGGACTTCGACACCGAACACGGCACCCACCCAGAGGACTTCACGAAGGGGAAGTACGCCAAGCTCGCGACGACGAAGAACTACACCATCGCTGACGAGCCGATCTACGGCCGTGAGACCATCGTCGAGGGCGAACCCCTCGCGATTACTGAGGGGATGGCCGACGCGATCACGGCTCACGCCCACGGGATCCCGTGCATCTCGCCGGTGACGAAGACGTTCAAGATGAAACACCGCGACGTGCTCGCCGACATCATCAAGCGCCGGGAGATCCCCGACGTGTACTTCTTGCAGGATTCGGACCCGCCAAAGCGAGTGGTACTGGCCGAAGAAGACCGCGACCACGACGAGCGCTAGTGTGAACGCGACATGGCTCTTCGCGAGTTGTTCTGTACCGGCGAGTTTCCCGGCGACGAGATGTTCACCCGGAAGCTGGTCGTTGAAGCCGCTCGCGACGGAACACTGCAGGACAAACTCGACGATCAGGACATTCGCGTCGCGCCGCCCGCCGACGCCGACGTCGACGCAGAGGAGAAAACGCCCGTCACCGCCGAGGAAGTTCCGGTTCACCTGTTGGAAACAGACGGTGAGTTCCGGGCGAAAGGCCCCATCAGCGAGGTTATCGAACTCCACCAGCACGGGCCGGGCGTGGATAGCGCCGTGAACATGGGCCGGGTGCTGGACACGCATACGCCGTCGCCGGACGACACCTTCACCGGGACGGTCCAAGCCGCGGCCGACGTCTACCGCGAGGAAGTCCTCGAGGGCGACGCCGACCCCGTCGAAGACGATCACGAGCTCTGGGAGGAAGTCGCGACACGGCTCGGTATGATCGACGTCGACACCGAGACAGACGAGACCGCTAAGAGCGCCGACGCAGACGGACAGACGGCGCTGACGCCCGACGACGAACTTGACCACACAGACTACGGCGGGACGAACGTGTGGCTCTTAGAGCTACCGCAGTTTGGCGATGAGAAGCGCGACCTTGATGACTTCCTCCAAGAGGGCTGGCTCGCGCTCACGCCACCGGCTGAGTGGGCGCTCCGACTCACAATGGGGAATGGCCCGACGCCCGCCGACGACGGGAGTGATGGACCGGCCACGGCCCCTGCGTGGATGCAGACGCTCGCTGATCGGGCCGACCCAGTGGGTGAGTACCCGACCGGAATTGCCCCGGACACACTCGGGTTCCCGACGGCCAATGACCTCCCGCAAACGGTGGGGGCAATCACCCCGGATGGCATGGCCGCAGACCTCCCGATTTACGACCCGCATATCATCCCGTTTGACCCCGACGCAGACCGGGATGAAATCGCCGCGTCTCACCGGTGGCCAGTCACCGATCTCGAGACGCTTCGCACGGAGGGCAATACGGTCCAGCCGATGCCCGAAGCGAACACCGTTTACCCACCCCTCTCACTGTTCGGATTCATCCCCACGATCCACCCGTCACAACACCCCGCCGCGACGGGCAACATTGGGGGGCTTGTGAACGACGCCAGCACCACGATGGACATCGACCCACAGGAGATTGAAGCCCGGGTCGAGGAGGGTGACTATCGCGAACTCACAGGGAGCCACAACCCCCTCTGGACACTCGACTTGCGCGACCTTGGACTCACGCCCGGCTCGCGCGGAACAAACCCCTTCGGACACTTCGGTGAATCGGAGAATTACTTCGTCGTGATCGACGACGAAACTGCCTACTGCCACAAGCGGAATGCCCTCTACAACTTCCAGCATTTCGCGCTCTGTGACATGGGGAAACGCGACCCCAAACATTCGGCAAGTGGTCAGAAACTCGATGATTTAGAATACCTCCATCTGTGGACCTACGCTCGCCAGAACAACCTCGTCCCAGAGCACACGCCCATCCCCCTGAAGGGGCTTGTGGGATACGCGATCGAGAACGATTATTGCGAGCCTGACGACCTCGAAGAATTCGGCAGTTCGGAGGAAGATTCCGACGGCGATGACGACGAATCGAACGGCGACTCCGGGGGGAGTAACACGGCGGGCAAGCGCGCCCTGAAGCTCCCGGATGATGTCTACTTCCCAGTTCTCAAAGATATTGAAGACACGACAGGATACATGCCAGCGCGGCTCGCCGATAGTAACCGGTCGGGTAAAGGAAGCGGTGATGATGGCGACGGCAACGAGTCGCCCGACGTCGACACAGAGGCGATCGCTTTCGACAGTGTCCACCGCCGGTACGGGCAGTTCCTCACTGGAGACAACGCACCGGATCCACTGAAGCAATTCCTGCGTCGCTACACTAACACCGAGGACGGCGAGATCACAACCGACACCGACGAGACGATGTTCGTCCCGAAGGCAGAGCTCCGTGATGCGTTCAATGCGTGGGCGCAGATCAACCTCCGCTATGTACGTAACGATCCTGATAGGTCGGTCGATGATGTGGACTTGAGAGAACTCCCGCCGGGGGCGTTCACCCAGCCGCTGAAAGCACAGGTCGATGTCGAACTAAAGGAGGGTCGGCCCCGATTTGAGGACAGGCCTCGCAAGACAGTCTGGTTCGGAATCGAGCTTGGAGACAAGGCCGAAAACCTCGCTGATCTCGAGGGGAAGTTCACCGAAGACGAGTAACACGCACCCGGTCTCCATTTCCAGTCCCGACGATTCTGATTGCGGTATTTTTGCCAATTCATACGAAAACAGATAGTTCTAACACCGGCAATTGACGTCCTATTCTGACACGAGATTCCAGTAAATATCTTGCCGATCTCCGCTCACTATCTTGTCCTGAACGAACTCCAAGCCAGTATCATACCGGTCCAATACTCGAAGCCACTCAACCCATTCTAACCGCCTTTCTGGCCCTCAATGGATCCAGCCGTTTTCTAGCACCTACACGCCCCTACAATCACCCCGATCACCCCCCCTTGACCACTCTCGAAAACCGCAAGACGTGAAGGCCGGTCAAGGGGGTCCGGAGCAAATCGCAGAATGGCCCATTTTCTCCGAAAACCACCTTCTACTGGGATTTCTCTCTAAACACGATTATTTCGAATTGTTTGGACAGAAATATGAGAATATTCAAAACCACGAAAATAATAGGACGTAATGGGTGGTCAAGGGGTTCTGGAACAGATGATTAGACCCCTTGACCACTCTCGAAAACCGCAAGACTTGGAGGCTGGTCAGGGGTACAAAAGAAATAGAATATGACTTTATTTCACCTTTAAGCATAATATTCTGGACAACTCGGGGTTATAGAATGAAAATAACTAGACGGGGTGGGATTTAGGGCGTCTATAGGCCGATCTGTACCACCCCCCTTGACCACTCTCAAAAACCGCAAGACGTGAAGGCCGGTCAGGGGGTAGAGACCCGTTCATCTACTTCAGACAGAATATGACTGGCTCGCATACCTCAGCCCTGTGTATATTGCCGTTTCAGCGGTTTCACGTTTTGGACTTAATTTCACGGTTGCTGAAGCCCCCGAATTTGAGCCGGTGCGTGTTGAAAAGGTACGATATACCCCCGTTGGGTGGGGGTGTTCAGGCCAGAAGGCCAAGAGTAAAGAAAATGATACAGCAAGCTACACCGATCACCCCAGTTGTCCCCTGAAGGGGACTGGGTATCTAGAGACACAGGAGGCAGGGGGAAAGAGGGAACAGGACCAGCCCGATCAGCATGGACCTCACTCGGCATCCAGCCTCTCACACCACACCCAACTAGACGGCGGTCGCAACTACTGACCGCCTCAGACCACATCCGTTCTTCCACACAACTTCTCAGAGTACTGAGGCACAGACCATCCCGAACTTCTCGAGGGTCAGTCGGACCCGACAGACGGGAACACCCACGACTCCGATCGGCGTCACCGAGACGACACAGGATGCCTCCAGCTGGCCGGCGGCCACACACCACTCGGCACGCTCCACCCTCGGCGGGACGACGCCGTCGACGTCGACGCGACACCACATCCGGTCACCTCTTCTAGACGGTCACATCTCGATCCATCTCACCGTCGATTCACGACTCCACAACCAGTATCACTTTTCCGAGACATCTACCGGCAGTCGGCCGCGATGTTCAGCCGCCATCCGGCTGGCAGACACCACCGGACCAGACGCCGTGGGGGACGGCTGCACCACTCGGCGAGACCTCACCTCCGACGTCGGCGACCGACTCAACTCGACGATCAACACTGCCGTGGCGACCGGCCACGACCGACTCGTCGACGCCGACCGGCACTCCTCACCAACAGGGTATCGACCTGCCTCTCGGTGACGGTCGTCACCACCCACTTCGGCACCACCGTCGCGACGACACGACGCCGCTTCGAACCGGATACCCGGACTGACGAGACCAACCGATCTGATCCACAGCGAGACAGACCTCTCAGAAAACTGACTACCGCCACATCGGCGACGGCGACCCCTCTCACGGCTGGGTCACAGCCACGGCGAGACACCACGCCGGGACTGCCAGCCAGACGGCGACCGACCGGTGACGGTACCACCCCGATCTCGACTCGGAACTCGTCCCACCTCGAGGACGGGTGTCCCCGCGACGATTCTCGCCAACTCTCTCGGCACCAGCCGCCCCTCGGGGACAGCGACCGCCCCGCGTCTCAGACCGAAACCTCTCAGTATTATGATGTACCCTCGGCTGTCCACGAGTCCCCCCCTCTGGCGAGGGGGCCTCGCTCTGTCGCAACACGGTGAGACAGACCGCCATCTCCCCCCGGCGAAGCATCGGCAGGACCCCACCCGAACGGTTGCATTATTGGGGCCTGCCAGCGGTGAGGTTTCCACTCATGAATTCACTCTTCGCACTCGTCCTGTTCGGCATCGCTGTCCTGTTCACGATCGGCCTCGCAATCGTCCTTGTCTTCGCTATCATCGTCATGACCGACACGGCAGATGCATCGGACGGCTGCGACTACTGTGACAGCGCTGACGCCACCCGTCTCGGCGGCGGTGAAGTCGCCTGTCCAGACTGCCGTCGAAGGAACCTCTGACCACTCCCCAAAACGGACCCAATACGGCTGGTCGTCCGGGTTATTTTTTGCGCCACCAAGCCACCACAACACAACCGTAGTGCAGACAAAGCAAATCCACCCCTGAATCCACCAGTTACCGACGGTCGAATCCCGGCGGCTATCGGCACCGATCTCGACACCCAGATCGACCCGCTCAGACACCACCAGATCACCACCGATCTCGAGACCACAACACACCTCCATCTCACCACTCGTTAGCACAATGTACTAACGAGGGTGACGGCCAGATCGACGACGTCGCCGACGCCGATCGAGACGGCCAGCGAACGGTGGGCCAGCGACCACACTCCGACCGGGACCACA
Source organism: Halorubrum sp. PV6 (assembly GCF_003990725.2). Classification (NCBI taxonomy): domain Archaea; kingdom Methanobacteriati; phylum Methanobacteriota; class Halobacteria; order Halobacteriales; family Haloferacaceae; genus Halorubrum; species Halorubrum sp. PV6. The sequence continues at coordinate 208,615 of NZ_CP030065.1, read as the reverse complement.
GACGCCATACATCTCCTTCGGCCGATGGACGAGATCAACATTATTCCCCTCATCCGGAGACGAGGGTTTCCCCCAGAGGGGGTGGCCTGACTACCGACCATGAGTAGCAACACTCGCAGCTTCGACAGCAGCATCGACATCGACCACACTGCCGACTTCCAGACGGACTGTGTCAGAACTACCTGTCACAACCAGCCGCTCCCGGCGATGACCCACCAGCTCACCGAGGTGGACCTCCTCGACCAGAACGGCACGCGAGCAGAGTACGTCTGCTCGTGCGGGGCCGAGTTCTTCGTCGACTGGGAGGACGGCGAGATCGTCGCCACCGAGGAGGTCGCCTGATGGCACATCCCCGGCTCGACACCGAGCAACTGTCTCCCGACTTCGACGACGACGAAGACGAGGACAGCGAAGACGGACTGCTCGACCGCTTCGACACGGAGGCCGCCCACTGGCAGGTGGTTCGGCAACTGCTTCTCCCGACGCCCACCTTCCTGACGGTCGTGGTGTACGGCTTCTTCTGGCTCACCGGCGTGACGGTGGCAGCGTTCCTCGGGTATGTCCTCCATCCGGTGTTCGAGATGGTGGCGCTGGTCGGGTTCGTTCTGATGTACCCTGCCGGATTCCTCGCTCTTGTCGTCGTCATCGCAGCAAAGGCGATGCAGTAGAGCCAGTCGAGAAGCCTCTTTTTTTGCGCTGGGACGACAGCCCAACGCGAGGGAAGTGGAGTTGACACAAACTGACTCTCTGTGAATCCCCGGTGATACTGATCCCGTGGGACTGGCAGTGGGTTGTAGGAGGTGGTTGCGTCTGTCTTCTTTCGGCTATTTCCCTCTACACTCTCGTTCTAGGCATTCTATCCACGACTTGCGGCGGAAACGTGGTGTGTACATATTGCTTGTCTCTCTGTCTCTCGTTTACAGCGGCACTCCGGGGTCCGGTGTCTTCCTCTTCCTACGGGTGTCTCTCTGGGTGTCCCCTATGACGGACAGTCTTCTCGGTGCCCCCCATGGGACAACCGTCGGTATCGGTGTCCTCCTAGGGGCGACTGTTCGTTGTGAGGATGGAAAGAGTGGTGAGTGGACTATCGAGACGGAGAACAACATGGACAGCACAGCTCGGGGCGGCATGGACCGGCTACGGACGCTTGACCGCTCGAACGCCACCTCTCCCCATGGCTCGACAGCCAGCGTCGGCAACATTGTTCCTCTCCTCCGGAGACGAGGGCTTTCCCCCGAGGGGGCGGCCCGACCAACAGCAATGTCCGAAACACTTCGCGGTTCGACGCCTCAGTCCGAGTTCGACCTTACAACTACACTTGACGACGATCAGGAATGCGCCTGCGAGGACTGCCACGACGACGTCGACGACCAGCTGAACCTGCTTCTCGGCTGTGACGTTCGCGGGATGGTCACCGACTACGGGACGGTCGGTTTCTGCTCGCTCGACTGCGCCCGTCAGTTCGTCTCCACGGGCCCGTACCAGTCACTCGAGGAAGACCTGATCGTCTACACCCAGCAGCCGGTCGTCGCGACGGTCGTCCACAACGGCGAGGTCATCGAGGCCACGCTCGGGTTCGACGTCAAGGAGGCGATCGAGGCGGCTGCCGAGCTCGTCGGCGACCTCGTCGACGACCCCGGCCTCTCTCCTGACGACCTCTCCGTCGACACTGAGGCACTCTAACCATGGACAGCACCGACGACGACACGATCGACATCGCCGACCCGACGCCGGTCGGCAGTCTCGATCTCCCGTGTCCCGACTGCGACACACTGCTCGACATCACTACCGACGAACAGCAAGCTCCCGACTACGAGGTGGACTGTCCCGACTGCGGCTTCGAAGACGTCTACGTCGCCGGGTGAGGATGTTCAGCCGGTCGCCTCTTTTTTTGCGCTGGGGAGGACGCCTCGACTCGTCGGGTCACGACCGTCGACGGGACGTCGGCCACCTCCCCAACCGTCGGGGCTGGACTAAGACCATCTGCGGGACGGTTGCCTCTCTCGCCGACGTCCCGTCGCCGCCCTGCCGCAGAAGGTCGTGCCCGCAACAGCACCGTGACCGCCACCACCACCGCTATCGGCCGCGGCCAGACCACGCGGACGCATCACGCGGTCGCTTCGCTCCACACGCGTTGCGCCCACGGACCCAGTCTCCAGCGGGCCGCGGCCTCGGCTCCCGCCACCGCGACGGGGGCGACTCCCGCTCCCGCACTCCCCGGGACGGGCCGGTCGACGGAGGTCAACATTGTACCCCCCAGCCGGAGACGAGGGCTTCCCGAGGGGGTTGCGTAACTGTTACAAAAATCAGAATTGTTAAGTAGTGAATAGCAGTAAATAACAGTAATGACAAAGGTGTACTCCGTCGGAGAGTTCGCAGACGAACTTGGAGTCCACCGTGAAACCGTCAAAAAGTGGTGTCGTGAAGACCAAATCCAGTATTCCCGAACCCCCGGTGGACACCGACGGATTCCACACACTGAGCTTCAACGGCTCGTGGGAAAACCGTCGCGGAGAAGCGATAAAGTCGCCATTTATGCGCGCGTTTCAGGCCACGCTCAGAAACAAGATGGCGACCTCGACCGACAACTCGAATCGCTTACTGAGTACGCACACAACCACGGTTGGAGTATTGAAAACAAATACTCCGATGTAGGGAGTGGTCTCAACGAGAACCGTCGTGGACTGAACAAACTCTTAGACGATGCTGAGAACGCCGACTACGGGCGCGTCCTCGTCACCTACCAAGACCGCCTAACCCGATTCGGATTCTCCTACCTCGAACGCCTCCTCGACCAGTATGACGTCGAAATCACGGTCATCAACGAGGAAACTGACAAGACTGCACACGAAGAACTCGTTGACGACCTCCTACAACTCGTTGCCAGTTTCGCAGGCAAACTGTACGGGATGCGCTCCTCAAAACGCAAGCGGATAGTCGAAAGCGTGGAAGCGGAGGTGGAAATCAATGAGTAGTCACCTCGCACTCCCGATCCGACTCCCGTTCGAAGAGAAAGAACGCCACGCTCGATTAGACACACTCACAAAGAGCGTAGCAAATACGCTTATCCAGCGATACTGGACGCCCGAACACCTCACCGGGGTTTCCGATTACTCGTATCAAGCGTGGAAATACTTCGACGAGGGCGAAGCGTTCGCTGACGTTGATCTGTACCTCCCGTCACGGTACAAACGCTGTGTGATGCAGACAGTCGGTGAGACACTTCGCAGTCACGCCGACAAACGCGAAGCCTTCCAGTCAATCCAAGGTGTCCTCCCTGACCACAAAATTCGCCGCATCCATACCCGGCGAATCAAAGAACAGCTGTGGAACGCAGAGGAATACATCAAATCTGGGTACGTTGACCTGCTCATCGGGCAACTCAATTCCTACTACGACAAACACGGTCGATTCCCTGAGTCGTACTTTGAGATGCAGGACTGTCCATCGTACTCGAAAGGCGTCCTTCCGTACTCCGCAGACGACGGCCCGACGAGCGGGCAGGCGGTCAAATACGAGTACGACGAAGACACGCAGACACTCACGGTCAAACTCAAAACGCCCGATACGCCCGAACCTGAGACTCGTGGTGGTTGGACGTGGACAGAACACGAACTGGAAGGTTACGAAGCGTTCCATGAACTCCTCGAACACGGGAGTCTCTCCGCGCCCTCCTTCCACCCGACACAGACGAAAACCGGAGACAACTACTACGAACTCTCGTTCCCCATCGAAGTTGAACACCAAGAAAAACCAGACGACGTGGAAACTATCTTAGCGATTGATGGTGGGCTCCGAAAAGACGCTACCGCCGTTGTTGTGAACAAGAATGGAGAACAACTCTCTGTCCCGTACTTCATCCAGAATACAGAGCGCGAACGGATGAAACGGCTTGGTCGGGAACGCAATCAACTCAACTCCAAGTTAGCATATCTACGTCGAGAAGGGCGTGACCACACAGACTCGTTCAGGCACGTTCAGGCAGAGTACGAGCGAGTCAACAACAAGATTCGGCACAAGCGCGATCAACTCGTTCACGATGTAGCCAACCAAGTCCTCGCACTCGCGTTGGTGTATGACGTGGATGCGATTGTTCACGAAGACTTGCGGAGTCTGTCACCGCCTCGTGGTGAAGGCCAACTCTCGTGGGAATTGTCGTCTTGGGCACGCCGAGAAATTATATCGAAAATCGAGTATCGAGCGGACATCGCCGGACTACACGTGGAGAAAGTGCATCCGGGTAACACGTCTCGGTCGTGTCCACGGTGCGGTTCCACGGGCCATACCACGAAGTCTCCCGACCACGCATTCGAGGTTTGGTGGGGCGGTCACTTCCGGTGTGACAACACCCGCTGTGGCTTCCAAGCCGACCGGGACTACGTTGGTGCAGTCAACGTGGCTCGCGTGTTCTTCAGCAGTTCGGCCTCGCTGGATCACGGTTTCACGTCCTCCTACACGGGGGACTCTGAAATCGTGCCAGCTAGCCGTTCCGCTGGCCCGCGTCTCGTGTTCGGTGACGCTCCTGTAGCGTATCTCGGACAGTCTAACGAAAAGAGGGTGACTGCTGGTGGCGGGTCGTGCTTCATAGCGCCCGCTGTCACCACGACAGAGACGAAAAACAATAGCAGTAAAGATTCAGTGTCAAGCCCAGCGACACACAGCACCTCTCAATTTACGAGAGCGACTGCTGTTTACTGCCGAAAATAGGAACGGTCGCCCGAGAGACAGCTATGTTCGCAGACACACCCACCGACGCTGACCGATTCGAACCGCGCCACGACGACCACCACCGCGCCATCGACGATCTCGACCTCGACCCCGGCGAGTGCCGCCGCGTCGACGACACGCCCCAAGGCCGCAGCTACCACCTGCGGGTCGGCGACCTCTACCTCGTGATCGGCAGCGACGGCGTCTGCCGGACCACCCCGGACGGGATGCAGTATGCCGAGGCCTACGGCCGGACCGAGACCGTCGACCCCGGCGAGGCGTTCGCCTTCCTGCACGGCGACCACTCCCCCAACGTCGACAACTTCTGTCTCGGCTGCGGCGTCGTCTTCGACGCTTCCGAGGACAGCCCCTGCACCTGCCCCGTCGGCAGCGAGACCGACTCCGTCGAGTGGCATTCATCTAATTGGAAGGCGATTCCAAATCTCCGTTCAAAATGTCGGTGCCGGGCGGTTGATTCAATTCTAATTTCTCCTCAGAATTTTATGAATAAAAGTCTCTGAAACGTTCTTTTTATATATAACCCTTATCAACCCTAGAATATGGCTGTGCCCATCAAGACAGCATCTTCGTCTGCTCTCTCGCCCTTTTCGGTCAGTTATATCCCCGAGCAAGGGCCACCCCAGAGGCTCCGATTTGAACCTCGTGATGACAACGAGGGTTGGTGGCTGATGGAACTCCGATATGAGGAGAATAGCTGGCGAACCGTCGGCCGTGAACCCGTGACAACCGTGCAGTGGGCCGTTTGTGAGGGGGAAAATAGGCGACCAGCCATGCCCGACGCGACTCCCTCAGTGTACGAACTAGAACTGTTCAGGCTTGCTGCCCAGCAGAACGCTTGGCGGATTCTCACGCTTCTCACCACGCTCGAAGAACCTGTGAGCCACGAGCAGGTGGCACAGTTCGTCACCGCGTTCGATCACGGCACTCCCGCCGCCGTAGAGACGGACGCCACGTGCACTGAGACGATTCTCGCGACGATCGCCGAACTCGATGAGGCCGACGTCATCGACGAGACAGCGAGTGGGCTAATGCGGGGCCCACGCTTCACCGACGCTTTCCAGATGGTCCCTCTTTCGTGAGACCCCTCAACTCGCCCGACACTGGTCGAATGGCCCGACAGATCGCTCGTCCACTTTTGCTCCGGGGCGAGAGACTTACATCCACCCTGTCGTACCCAAAGTTCCGATCTCGCTGATGTCTACACCCCACCTCCACACGACTGCACAAGACGTTGCCTCGCAAATCTCGACCTACTGCGGCGAGGCAGAACGACTCCTCGAGCGTGCTGACCGCACAGCGACGCCGACAGAACTCGTGTTGGCACCGACCGAACTCCACCGACGGAACCTGCAACGGCGGCTTCGAGAGCGTGCACGGCCGCAGAATGCGTTTGAATTCGTCGATCCAGAGACGGTTGCAGAAGAACTGCTTACAGCCGCTGACACGACGCCGACGAGCTTCGATCGCGTCGACCGGCTTGCGCTTCTCCAGTCGCTCCCGTCGGAGCCGGCGGATCAGCCGCCGGGACTCCGATCAATGCTCTCCACACAGCAAGACACAGCCCCTCAGCAGCTCGAACAGATCCGCTCAGGGATTGCGACCGCTCTGAGAGCTCACAGAGGCTCGTCGTTGGTTCCCATACGTGGCCTCATCGAAGCGGGAGGCTCCCGGACTGGCCACGAAGCAGTTCCCCCGCTCTGCGTGTTTCTGGTAGGTTCACGACGGCTTTTGAGACGAATGGAGCGAGTGGCTTCACTATCAATCAAGAAAGATTTTTAACTGTTACCGGATTATTGGTAACTATAAGATGTATGAGGTATTAAACAACACGGCGGCCCAGACTCTCCTTGCCATCCAGAATGGCGACTCAATCCGCCGTGTCTCTCAACGCCTCCACATACCGTACGAGACGGTGAGACAGGCCGTCAATCAGCTGGAAGATGCAGGCTATGTTTCGTATGATGACGGCCTCACCGTCGTCGACGAGCGCGTCCGCGACGCGGCGCGCGAACTCGTTGCTGCGAGCGCCGGTGTCAGTTTCCCCTCCATCGACGAGGCCTACGTCATTCCACAGTTTGGTGAGTGGCCGTTCGCGTTTACGCGGATCGACGCCGTCTACGTGTGGACTCAAGGCGGCTACCAAGTCGGGCGGAACCCAGATGACTATCCACTGTTCCTCGCTGTTCGTGAGCAAGATGTCGACGCGTGGGAAGCGTTTTTTGACTCGTTCGGCCTTCCCACCGTATTTGAGCGACAGCCCCGCGACGAGCTGGACGGGGCACTGCAGATCGTCCTTGAGCCACGCGCCTCGCTCGATATTGAGCATGTCGAGGGATACCCGGTAATTCCACGGACTGAGACCATCGAGTATATGCACGAGAACTATGCCCAGTTCCAGTCAGCGCTGGCGATGCTCAACCGGATGTACGAGGACCTCAACCTCGATGTCACGTATCGAGCAACAGAACGAGCTCGAACATGAGCTTCACCAACCGAAGTGATGCACTCATCGAACTACTTGAGGAGCTCACGCAGAAGGGTCACAAATGCGTCCTCGTTGGCGGCTACGCAGTCTCAGCGTTCAATGCTCGCTTCTCTACAGATCTCGATATCGTCGTCGCACCAGACTCAAAGTCCGAGTTCGTCGAGTTTCTTGAACGGCGGGACTTCGAGGAAATGGACAACCACGCCAAGGAGTGGTTCTACGACACCGAAGTGATCGAGTACGAAAAACGGCTCACACCGCAACAGCCAATTGGCTTCGACCTGCTAGTGAACGGGCTCGGGTGTCGCCAGACAGAGGCACAGTGGTCGTTCAGTTATCTCTACGATCACAGCCACGAGCAGGAAGTGAGCGGCGGAACGGCGACGACGACTGCCAGAGTTATCGATGGAGCAGTCCTCATCGCAGCAAAACTCCACAGCGCTCGTGAAACAGATCTCCGAGATGTCCTCGCAGTGGCCGAAGAAATTGACCTCGACGCTGTCACGGCACACTTGCAGCGAGGGGATGATAATGCACTCAGAGAGCAACTTGAGCGTGGACTAGAGATCTTAGAAAGCGATGAACTCAAACACGGATTTCGGAGTGATTTCGGGGCCTCCGCTGTCTCGGAAGAAACAGTCATCGCCCTCCAAGAATACCTCTCCTCACAGGTTACCCACCTAAGCTGAGGCCGTTGTGAGCTAGTTGATTGAGAAGCAAGCTACAGTTCTCTTCGGGTATCACACGTCGTCGCCTACCAGCAACAAGAGCGGGCGGTCGAAGTGCCACGGAGCGATGCAACCGAGATGTACCACAGCCTCAAGCGGTACCATCTCGGCCCGCTCGTCGAGCTCGACGTGCTCACAGTCGATGAGGACAGCGTGATCGGTCCCGGCTCACGCTTCTTCGACACCCCACCGACGACGAACCCGAACACACCGATCGCGACGGCGTCACCGGCGACCGCCAACTCGACGCCGCCGAGGGCGGTTGCCACGACCCCGACCGACGCGTACGTGAAGAGCGCTCCACCGTAGTGATCCGGTCGACGCATCGTGTCGAAAGGAAGGAGCGCGGGCGGCAGACTGTCGACGCGCGAGTGGTCCGTGGTGCTGCTCGGAGCGGTCATAGACCGGCTACGGACGTACTACGACCACGACGAGCACGGACCCAATCGACATCGGGAAGCGAGACAGTTAACCAACAAAATTGCTGTCAAGCGTGAGGCGTTGGTTAATATTGAGGAAAACTCTTCGACTGCGCGGTCGTCGAAGGGGTCTGGCATCGGGAGGGCTTCGACGTTGGTCTCGGCCTCCTCTGAAGAGAACTCTACCTCCTCAGCGAGGAACTCACGTGGGCGCAGCGTCGTCAGCCGAGCGCGGTGTCGAGATCTCGAGATTGAGAATCACCGGCGGCACGATGGGAGGTCAATTGGACGTTGAGAGTGCCGATCGGGGAACCACCCGGATCTGGGGTGAGACGGAACCCCCCCACACCACATTTCCGCCTTGACATCCTCCCCGCGCTGAAGCGCGAGGATTCCCACGGCACCGCACCGCTGGGTTGGGATATTGTGGTTTACGACGTGGCCTGTTCTTGAGGCGCGAATGCGCCAGTTTCCTTGTCAAACAAGAACGTCGATGGCTGTGCCAACCAGCCGTTACTCCTATTCACCGAGAGATTCGGTGAACTCGGAGATACTTTCTGCCGAATGTTCTCAGCCCCGTTCACGTCCGCGTTCGCCACTGTCCCGCACTCATCGCAGACATACAGTCCGCGTTCAACACGGTTTGCGCCACGCTTCCGACCACAGGATGAACACAACTTCGAGGTATCCCGTTCAGACACTTGTTCAACCGTGATACCTTCCGTTTCGGCTTTGTATTCGAGAAGGTCTGTGAACCGGTCGAACGCCCACGAGTGCAGATCAAGATTCCCGTGCTTGTCCCAATCCTTTGACTCGCCGTTGTCCTCATCTTCACGGATGCCGGAGAGATTTCCCACCACGATAGTACCAACTTCTTCGTCAACACACCGCTGGACGATATGTGTCGAGAGTGTGTGGAAGTAGTGGGTACGGCGGGCCGACTTCTTCTGGTTCAGCCGGGTGGCCTGATTGGAGTTTGAGTCGTCACACCGAGCAATTCGCTTGCTGAAGTAGTAGTCGTCCTGCTTCAAGCAGTTCAGCGGGTACAGCTCGCTGTGGCCGTCTTCATACGCGAGCGCGGCAAAGTTGTTAATACCGAGATCAACACCCACCGTCTTCTCACCGGGGGCTTCATTCACGTCGATCTCGACCTTACAGACGAAGTGTAGTTCCCATTCGTCGCCCGTCCACACAATCTTGGCTTGTTGGACGTTCTCCACGGCGGAGAGGTCAACGTCGGGGCGGGTTTGGTACTTACACAGGATAAAATCCGACCAGTACTCTTTCAGGTTCGATCCTTTTGAGAGTCGGACGCGGTTGTACTGGGTGTCGAGTTTGAAGCCAGCGGCTTTGAACGTGACTGTGGAACGCGGGTGTTCGTCGCCGTGTTTACGGTAGCCGGGCGGGTTCGCTCTCGTGTCTCCGTTACGTCGTTTGCCGTACCAGCCGTTGAACGCTTCAGCGAGTTCTTGGAGGACTCGCTGACTTGACTGCGAGTGCAGGTCAGCATAGCGGTCGTGGGTTTTGAGGTACGTGGTGAGTTCGTTATGCTTCGGGATGTGATCGATTTCATCCCAGATCCGGCTACATGTCCACCGTCCGACGTTCCAGAGCTTACTGGCTGCGAATCCGAGCGAATCAAGGTCGCCTTGCACCCGAGACTGGTTCTGTATGGAAGCAGTATAGGTTCGGGTAACGACCTGTTTCGCCATATGTAATCTATGTAGTCAAACTAACTTGAAGGTGTGTATTTGCTCACCGTGGAATATCCAACTGTGCCATCGAGCGGTGGATTGTGACGGGTAGTGTCGGATTCATCCCTGCGCTGAAGCGCGAGGCTTTCTCCTCGATTCTCTGTGACTTAAAAATTTTATGATATGACATATTGTTTTGGATGTAGTTTTCACACGAGATCTCGGCCAACCTGACTATCAATACAACAACCCTCGAATATCAACGATATTATTGTCTAAAGTGTTATTCAAATATAAAATTGGCAAAGATTTATAAGACATTCTGGTAATAGCCAACCGTTGACAGATTCGATCACAGCCGAGTTCGGCGCCGTGGTCAACCTCAGTCGGTCGACAAGCGGTACGCCGAGTCGTGGGCGTATCGCGATGACGCCTACACAGATTCGCATCCAGACCGGAGACGTAGCGCGCCGGATCGACATGGACGAGGTTTTCGATATTGTACGAGATGTATCGATGGCCGCCGCTGCCGACTCGACGGAGACTGTCACGCTGGCGTTCGACAGCGGAAACCGACGCGAGACACTCGCCATGCGGGCTGACGCGGCGACGCTCGTGAAGTTCCAGCGTCTGCTTTTCAAACAACTGCTCGTCGACGTACAAGTGTCTGTCTCCCACCGGCGTGTGGACGACCAAACTGACGACAGACGATCCTGTCGACTCGCCGTCTCAGCCACAGCGATACGACTCAAACCGACAGACGGCGGCGATCGGATTACCGTTGACCGAGACGATATCGCTCGGTTTAGCCTCTCGGGAGCCGATGCACCGGTAGTCGTGTTGTATCTGAACGCGCCGGACCGGACCGAACGGATCAGCGTTCAGTTTCCGTCGTTTCGCCTACTGAACCTCTTTGGCCGGTACCTTCGCGCTGACCTGCTCGCGGTCGATGCGCTCGGGTCGGTGTCGGACGGGAGCGGTCCCATCGAGTTACTACTCGTCGACGATGACGAACAGAGCCTCGAGATGACCCGCGTCTTCTTGAGCGAACAGTCAGACCGACTCTCGATAACCGAAGCGACGAGCCCCCTAGCAGCGCTCGAACGTCTCTCTGAACACCCTCACGTCGAGCAAATCGACTGTATCGTCAGCGACTACAAGATGCCGGGTATGGACGGTATCGAGTTTCTCAACGCTGTCCGAGACCGCAATCCGGCGCTGCCCTTTATTTTGTACACTGGACGGGGCAGCGAGGAGGTAGCCAAGCAGGCAATCCTCGACGACGTGACTGACTACGTTGAGAAGGACGTCGGCCCGAAACAGTACGAAACTCTCATCGAACGGATCAAGAAGGCTGTTCGGTGACCAGCGGTCCGACCGGCTTGCCATTTTTCTGGCGAGCAAAATGATGCGTTGAGCGAAGGCCCAACACTATACAAAAACCGCCCGACTCTCGCCAGTGGTAGTCCGATTACCGCATGCGAAGCCACGTTAACCAACACTGGCGCAGAAGGCATCCAAATTTTGTTGGTTACGTCTTTCAGTGCCCGCAGAGGGGCGGAGGCACTCACCGGAGACCACGACCGATGACCGATAGATACCTCCCCGCCGTTCTTGAGGAAGCAGAACAGATCGCAACCCACCACGACCAAGTCGCCCATTCGACCGAGAATACAGCCCACGAGTATCTGCGGTACGCGGTGCTGAAACTGCTCGAAGAGGGCCCGCCTGATCCAGACAGTACACTCCCGCGAATCGATAATGTGACCGTCGGATACGGGCAGGATACGGCGATGTTCGAGAGCTGGCACACCGACGTCGAGTGGTGGACGACAGTCCCTCCGCAGGAGGAGTGTACGCGCTTTCGGATCTTCTACCCCATCGAGCACGAGTCAGTTCCACGCCTCATCGTCGACGTAATGAGTGCGCTTGGGGCTTGGCGGGCCTGGACCGGGAGCGCTGTCGACTGCGGGTCGTACGACCATCACGAGCGGCGTGAAGTCCACTTTCTGTGGCCACAGGGGCATCCGGTCGAGAACCTCCTTCAGGAGCGAGTTCACGGGCCTGACGCCGTCGCGCCGGATGGTGGCTGTACAGGCGACGTTCGCGATCGGATGATCGCTTCAGCGAACGGTGGGCAGGTCGACGATCTCGAATCCCGTACCCGTCGCGCGGTCACCGAGGAGATGTCGGTTTCGTTGCTGGAGAAGGGCGGTCGGTACGAGGTACAGTCGGCGTCCGGAAACAGCTACGAAGTCGACATTGTCGGCGAATCCTGTACCTGTCCAGACTGGCAGCAGCGCTCCCCCGCCGGCGGATGTAAGCACCTCCGTCGCGTCGATCACGAAATCAAGCGTGGGCGAGTCCCGCGACCGGATGGCAGACTCCCGGCCGATGCGGTTGATTCCGGTTAACCAACATATCCACGTTGGTTAACGCGGACAGTTACGGTTCCACTGCCGTCACGGGAGGTCGTCTGTCACGTCGACGAGTTCCTCCTCGGTCTGCCAGCGATACAGCCGCCCCTCCTGCTCGAACAGCTCGAAGACGCCGTCCTGCATCCAGCCGAAGGGGTGTTCTTCGTCCTCATACACCCGCTTGAGGACGTGGCTCTTCGCGAAAAACTCCGTCGTGCCGACGAGGAGCCCCTGCTCGACGAGGAAGTCACTCGGATCCTTCTCGGCGACGCCAATGAGGTAGGTGACGATATCGGCAATCAGGCAGAACTTCTGGATGCTGTTGTCCCACTCGCCACGGATGTCGACCATTCGGAACGCGTAGGCGTCCTGCCGGCGGTTGAGCCGGTCGACCACGAGGTTCAGCCGTCGAATCGGCTCCCGGTCGTAGTTGCCCAGCACGAAGTACGAGCGCTCATTTTCGTAGACGGGGGTCAGTTCGCTCAGGGCGTGGAGGATCTCTTCGTTGTCCGCCAGCGAGATCGCTTCGTCGTCGAGTTGATCTTTCGCACTGGTGAGGACTTCTTCAGGGACCGTCGGTTCCTCGTCGGGCATATATGACACTCCTCAGCGTCGTGCGATATGATTTATGGAGTAACTCACTAGCTTAGTTGGATGTAATTTACTCCAGAGTGATTTACCCAAGAGTAAACTACTTGTCGCTAGGACGTGTATCATGTTGTATGAGTACAGAAACGGGGACAACTGAGGGGACGGAATCACGGGAGCTCGTCCACTTTGTCACCCAGCAGACGCGGTTCGCGCTGATTAACAACATCCTCCAGCATCCTGACCAGCTCCCCTCGATGTATGAGCTCGAGGAGCTCAACCCCAGCGTGAGCGACGCCACCGTCTACAAACACATCCAGAAGTTGATCGATAAGGGCATCGTGAAGGAGGTCGCCCTAGACGACGACCAGCGCCGTCAGGGCTACCCGAGAAAGTTCTATGGGCTCACGGAGGACGGCCGGGCGTTCCTCGACGATCATAACCTCCTCGCAGCAGAGGACACGCTCCAGCAGATCTACGACACCATCACTGACAAGCCCGAGAAGATGGTCAAGTACGAGAACGCTCCCCGTCCGGACGGCATCTGACCGTGCGTTCTATTCTAGAATAGTTTTCTATTCACTGATGGTGGTGTGGCAATCCCGGCTCGGTGATTTATTTCGCGTTCTTGTGGGTGGATCAGCCGTGAAAGCCTGCGTGCTTATTGACTACAAGGGTTCATATTAGCCCTAGGCCAATACATCTCCGTACAAAACACAGGGCACGCATAATGTAGAAAATACCACAACAATTTTTTTGTTTTAACTTTCAACTTCACGCTATGTACAAACGGCGACAACTACTGGCTACTGCTGGGGTAGCTACAATTAGTGGATTCGCAGGGTGCAGTAGCTTGGGTGTTAACGGCGGATCACCAGACAGCTCGGGAGGTAGTGATGAAGGCACACCAGAGAATCCGGTCGCCGCCGCAAATCCTTGGCTTGGAACAATCGCTCACTTTTCGGATGGAAGCTCCCCTACAGAAATCCGAAATACGTTTAATGCCGACATTCCCCGTATTTTGGTCGCTCCTGCGACTCCACAGAATACCGCTTTTATTTCAACCGAAGATGTGAACACTATCGAAGAATCAGCCCAAGAAGCTGATCTTGAGACCCGCGGGATTATGAGTGTGTCTTGGAATGGTGGACCTGTTTGTGATATTCAGAACTGGGTACAAATACCTAGTGAACCCTCTGAATCCACAGTACGACAGGCATTTCCGAACGCAATTTTTGTTTTTTTGAATACCTCCTCAGGAGAAGATACATGGGAGATCTATACACCACAGATGGAACGTAGTGAGTTAGCTGGTGGACTTGAACAGCTTGGAGTCGCTTCCGAGAGCTCAGTTCTGGGATACAGTTCCTGTAGTACTGCCGAACCAACCACATCCGAATCTACCGTAGAAGCCTCACCGAAAGAAGCGGTTCGCTCGTACTTAACCGCGACATTTTCCGGGGAAGTACAGGCGGCGAACGCTCTCATCCACCCTGACGGAAATGTTAGCGAATACACCGAGGAGGCGGCCGAACAAAGTGAATCTTTCAATCTAACAATCGAGTCTCTAGAGATTGCCGAAGAAAGCGAGGATACAGCCACCGTAAACGCAGTAATATCCGCCAATAATATAGAAACTGATGAACAGTTGAGGAGATCAGTAGTCTATCAGCTCCGAACAGACGGCGGCACTTGGAAAATCTATAATGAGGAAAGCGAACCCGCATAACGGATTACGTTTATAGTAGATACCAGTACGATTTTGGGCAAATATCTGGACAAAGCACCTATTTAGTTCACAGTACTCTGTTGATCCACAGAAGGCATCAGTACCGAGATATTCTGTGCTCGGTTCAGAGTTGCTGCTGAGAGAATTTTGAGATGGATCTTGGCAGACAGCGAGATTACTGGATAGAACGGTCCAACCATTACCGACGAAGAGCGAGATAAATCCGCCTTCAGAGACCGTAATTCACGTGCAATCATCGGATTCAACAGAGCAGATAGCTGGTAATTCCGTGCTTAGAGCGATACGCGAGTCACCTATACTGACCGATTCCAGTTTCGTGTAGGGATTCCTCTACAACATCCTCGTACCCGTGGCGGTTCGATGTCTGGTTAACCAACAAATCTATGATAGTACGCGCTTTGTTGGTTAACACGAGGCGATCGCTGATGTCCGACAAGCCACCGACGCCGCCGGCCGACCTCTCGACGGAGATGGTCGATACCCTCAACAGTTACACCCCCGAGCAGCTCCGATACGTCGCACGCTACGCCGAGGCGTTGGCAGCGCACAAAGCTCGCGGCGGCCACGTTGACGAAGAGCCGGATGACGACGAGGTCGACGAGCGGCCGGATGACCTTCCGGACGACGTCCCGTCGAAGGCCACAATCACGATCAAGGAGATCAACGATAACCGCTACTACTACTGGCAGTGGCGGGAGGGCACATCAGTGAAGTCCAAATATAAATCGCCGGTCAATCCTGACGAGTAGATCAGGTATCAAGCCGGATATCGATGTATTCACACCCCGTGTGCGATATGAAATCCACAAAGATATCTGGGTTGTACCCCCCGTGTGCGAGATGATACATAGTGCGAGCGCATACCCGCGTCTTCAGGCGCGGGTCAAGCGAACAATAGCGTACATCTTCACCGACGATAGTACGGCTGGATTTCCGACTGTGTACGATAGTTTTAACACATCACGGAGGTATAGTGTGTAGTACGGATGAAGACCACACGGCACGCAACATACAACCTCAACTACCACATAGTGTGGATACCGAAGTACCGCCAATCGGTACTCGTCGGTGACGTTGCAACCCGTGTGCGAGACATCCTCCACGAAATAGCCGACGAGAAAGGGTTGGAGATCATCGACCTGACCGTCCAACCCGACCACATCCACCTGTTCGTCAGTAGCCCGCCGAAACACGCCCCGTCACTTCTCGCCAACTGGTTCAAAGGCATCAGTTCACGGAAATACAACCACCGACACGCCGACCACGACGGCGAGAAAATCAAGTGGGCACGCGGCTACTACGCAGGAACAGCGGGACACGTTTCGAGTGAAACTATCGAGAAGTACATCCAGCGTCACGAGGAGGATGAACAGTGACCGAACTCACCGAGACGTTGGAACTGAAGCTTGTGGAACCGAACGCCCACAAGCACCGAAAACTCTGTGAGACGAAACAGGCGTACCAAGACGCGCTCGAAGCCGCATTCACCGCCAACTGCACCACACAGTCAGCGGCCAACGACGTAGTGGTCAACTACGATCTAAGTGGGTACGCGAAGAACGCGCTCAAGAAGTACGTCCCGCAACTCTGTGGCGGGAGCTACGACGCCAAAGAGCTTCACGACGACCACCCTGTCCGCTTCACGAACGAAGGCCCGAAGCTCGATCACAAACCACAGAACGCAATCGAGTGGTACGTCAAAATCCCGCATCACGACGACTACCACCTCTGGGTGCCCGCACAGCCGAATCCTGAACAGCGGGAGTGGTTGGAAGCGTTGC
Organism: Halorubrum sp. PV6; assembly: GCF_003990725.2. Lineage (NCBI taxonomy): Archaea > Methanobacteriati > Methanobacteriota > Halobacteria > Halobacteriales > Haloferacaceae > Halorubrum > Halorubrum sp. PV6. The sequence goes on along the minus strand of NZ_CP030065.1, from coordinate 192,025 downwards.
ACGCAGGAGACGCGAAGATGGGTGAATGTCGGCTGTTCAACCGTGACGGAGAGTGGTACTTCCACATTGTCGCTACGCGGGACGTGGAGGAACGAGAAACCAGTTCGGCGGAGACGCCGATTGGGGTAGACATCGGGGAAGCCTCTTTGTTAACAGTGTGTCACCGTGACGAGCGCGGCTCCCCGACTGCACCCAACCTCTGGAACGACGAAGGCAAGCGAGTCCGACAACTCCGTGAGACGTATTTCACGGCGACTCGACGCCTTCAGAAACGCGGAAGCGAACGTATTGCTGAATCCTACGGCGACGAGTTGTGGCGACACATTGATCACATCCTTCACACGGTCACATCGGAGGTAATCGCCTACGCCGACCAATTCGAGAACCCCGTACTGGTTCTGGAAGACTTGACGCACATCCGTGAGAACATTGACTACGGCGCGTTCATGAACCGCCGCCTCCACAGATGGGGCTTTGCGAAGATGCACGCTCAGATTCGCTACAAGACGGCTGAGAAAGGGATTTGTGTGGAGACGGTGAATCCCGCGTACACCTCGAAGACGTGCCACTGTTGCGGAGAACAGGGCTACCGTCCGACGCAGGCGACGTTCACGTGTTCCAACTCGGAGTGTTGGGTTTCGAAGTACCACGCAGACGTTAACGCCGCGCTCAATATTGCAGACCGCTACCTCAGCGGAGAGAGTCACTCAAGAGAATACACGAGTGGCGATGACTCAGCTGAGGAAGGGGGACGTTTGACCGTCCCACAAGACAGCCAAGCCGATGCTGACACCCAGCAAGAGACGCTTGAAACGTATGCGTCTTGAAACCTTAGGGCCGCGCTCGGCCTGAAATCCCATGGTGGGATTACCGCGACTTTAGGCGCGGGAGGAGGTCAAGGAAATCAGTCCAGACGATCAAGCGAGCCATACATTTCCTCGTTCTGAATGTGGGTACAGAACTGTGCGCAGAGCCGACAGCAGTCCGCGGTATCGGTGAATGTCCGGACACTGGCGTCCCAGCGCGCGTGCACAGCGCCAAGCATCGCACTTCGAACTGATGGTTCGGTCGCGACCATAACCCGTCGCGCACGCGTAGGTGGCGTTGCATCGGCTGCCGGCCCTTGCATTCCAGTTGTCGATAGAATATCCTCGAGAACGCTCCCGATATCGATCCCGACACCGAGGTTGTCGCCGACCTGTGGGGCGATGAAGATTGTTGCATTACTCGCCTGCGCAAAGGCGATACTTTGTGTGGCGGCATCCATCTCGTCAAGCGGGATCCCCACGTCGATTGCCAGAAATGCATTGAAGCCGCGATCGCGTAGGCAGTCCCGCGCCTCCTGCAGGAGCCGCAAGACATCGTCTTCGGCGTACTCGCCGGTGGTCTCGTCCCACGTCGCAAACGATGGGGCATCGGTTTTGACATCGGCGTCCGCCGGGAGTAGCGCGTCGGCGTCGAACGTCCGGTATGGGCCCATCAGATAGACGAGAAACTGTTCGCGTCGGACAGGGACAAGCGCATCTGAATCACCGACGGCGCGAGGGAGATTGTCGATAATCCGTTTCCGCATTCGACTCGTGGGTTCGGAACGGTAGTATATAAATACCGGTATTTTAAGGAATATTCTAGTCGAGAACGACTAAGTACGTAGCGTCCTAACCGTCACTCGAAGGGCCCCAAATGTCCGAAACCGATCGCCAGCCAACAGAAGACGTTCGCCAACCGGACCCGCCGCTTCCCGAAGACAGCGGGCTGACGCTTGAGGAGTATCTCGCGATGCAACAGGCGATCGGCCACCCGACGCGGTTCCGGATCCTCCGCACGCTTGTGGCCAACGACGAACTGAGTGCTGCCGACCTCAAGGCCACGGTGGATGTCGAATCCCACAATTTCCACTACCATCTTGATGAACTGGTCGATGTCGGGCTCGCCGACAAGCGCCAGCGACGGACCGCTGACAATCAAGGTTTTTATACGTACTATCGGCCGACGGCAATGGGGCGGGGGATTCTCGAGTACGGTGTCGAGGAGCTGATGCGTCGTGAACGGGAGTTTAACGACGCTTATTGACCAATTTGGTGTTGACACCCACTGTATTGACCGCAACTAGGGCAGAATATATCACTTTCTGAGGATTTCAACAAAGCCGTTCTGACCCCACATGACAATTTAATCTTCGGCCGAGGTTATCAAATGAGATAGCCTTCTGTGAGGCTGACTTGGAGTGCGGTGACCGGCGCCGCTACACTTCTTCTGTTGACTCCGGTTGAGGCAGTACAACCTCGACAATGGTACCGTGCGGATTGCGGAGTGCTGTTGAAATGTTGCCTCCCAAGCGTCGGGCTATCCGCTTAGCTGACCAGAGTCCGACCCCACTACAGAGAACAGAGGAGAGAGCCCACGACTTCAGTCGTGGGGTGAATCCGTCATCTGGAAAGCAATCCACGGCATTTTGCCCGCTGGATGTCCCATGTTACAGATCACCCTCCTCCACTCGTTTCATTCCCTGCACTAGCAGCCCCTTCCACGTCAAACCGTACCTGTCTTTCAGCTCCTTCATCCTCTCGAACTGGTTGTCATCACCTACTTCGATGTGAATATTGTTCGGCATACTCTAATAGAACAAGCATATTTATTTGTATTTGTGGGTTCACGTACCCAATAGCGATGATGCGCACCAACACGTTCGTCGTGCGACCGCACTCCGAGGACGGAGAGCGCGTGTTGCGGGACTTGTTGGATGCGTCAGCTGCACTCTGGAACGAGGTCAACTACGAGCGTCTCATGCGGTACAATGACGAAGATGATTTTGAAGGCGATGTCTGGGACGCTGACACCGGTTCACTCGAAGGACAATACAAACCTGTCCTTGGTGGGTCTACTGCCCAACAAATCATTTCGAAAAACAGCGAGGCGTGGCGGTCGTTCTTCAGAGTCGAAAAGAAGTTCGACGATGAGTCAAACGACTCGGTCACGGAGCACCCTGCCCCGCCCGGATTCCGTGGGAACAAGGATGATGGGCGTGTCCTCAAGGGCCTCATCCGAAAAGACGCATACAGCGTCGAGTGGGGCACACGATCCCGACTTGAGATCCTCGTCGGGGAAGACCTCCGAGACAGACACAACAGCCCGAAAGGTCGCCTCCGGCTTGAGATCGTCGGCGAGCCGAACTGGCCTGACTACGAGGATCAAAGCCGGTTAGAACTGTGGTACGACGAAACTGATGGCACATTCAGAGCCTCGCAGCCCGTGACCATTCCTGACGACACACGGGCAACTCCACTGGCTGATGACACAGCCGCTCTGGATGTCGGTGCCAACAACCTCGTCGCCTGCACCACCACGACCGGCGACCAATACCTGTACGATGGCTCGAGTCCGTTTGACCAGTTCCGCGACACGACCGAACGAATCGCGGACCTCCAATCGAAGCTCGACGACCAACAACAGTCGAGTACGCAAGTCGACCGCTTGTCCAAGGTGAAGTACGGCCGACGCGATCACGCACAAGACGCACTGGTTCGTGACCTCGTCGACCGGCTGTACGAGAAAGGCGTGTCGACTGTGTATGTTGGTGATCTCAAAGACGTGCTCTCGACGCATTGGAAGCCGGAGGTGAACGCGAAGACGCACAACTTCTGGGCGTTTCGGCGGTTCATCAATCGGCTAGAGTCTGTCTGTGAGGAGTACGGCATCGAGTTCGTAGAGGAGTCTGAGTCGTGGACAACCCATGAGTGTCCAGAGTGCGGTGCGCGTGAGGAGACAGCGCGGAACGGCGACGTGTTCCGCTGTGTGTGTGGGTTCGAGGGACATGCTGATCTCAAGGCGAGTCAGCTATTCCTCGAACGCGAGACTGGTACGGACGTGGGGCTGATGGCTCAGCCCGTGTGCCTTGAGTGGGACGACCACGAGTGGTCGGAGACACCAGACTTTCCCGAGAGGGCAAGTCCCAAAGAGGAGCGCACAGACCGGAGTACCCGCCGAACGGTGGGGAATGTTGCCTCTGTGGAATCGGCATAGCCAGACATCCCAGCAGAGGAATCCCACGACTTCAGTCGTGGGAGGAAGTCAAGCTCAGGAGTACGACCTCGTGGCGGTCGAAGACCTGAACGTGAAGGGGATGCTCGAATCACCGTCGAACAGCCGTAACACGGCGTCTTCCGCGTGGCGAACGTTCCTCACGTTACTCGAATACAAGTGCGAGCGTGAAGGAACGCACTTTGTCGCCGTAAATCCGAGAGGGACGACCAAGGAGTGCGCGTCGTGCGGCGTTTGGACCGACAAACCGTTGTGGGTCCGTGAACACACCTGTCCCGCCTGCGGGCTTAAGACGGACAGGGACGCGAACGCGGCGTGGAACATCCTATCTCGCGGCCTCGAAGATGTAGGAGTGGGACACTCCGAATCAACGCCTGTGGAGACTGCGCTCCCTGTGGATACCAACTCGGTGTCTGCAAAGCGCGTCGTGGAAGCAGGAAGCCCTCCCCTCAGGGAGCGAACGGCATCAGCCGTGAGCGAGTAGGGTAGGGTAGTTCACGTGCCTACCGCCGCGAATGCGACCACGAGCGCGAGGTACGCGGCGACGATGACAACCGCCAGTACCGGGATCAGTGTGAGATGGTCGTGACTCCCGTTGTTTCCATCGACCTCACCGCGTTCAACGGCGTCAACATCAACGTCGCCAGACTCGATTGCGTCAGCGGAAGGCATCACCTCGGGGAGCCCCTTACGTCTAGCGTCGAACTTGTTGAGAACGAGCACTGCGATTGCCGTCAGAACGAGCGCCAGTGGCAGTGCGAAGTATGCCGTCTGAAGACCCAGCCCGTACAACACGAGGACGAGCACTGTGACCCCCGCCGCAGTTCCTGCGAATGGGACTTGGGTGTTAACGTGATCAATATGATCGGAGCCTGAGAAGATCGAAGACATGACTGTCGTGTCGCTGATTGGTGAACTGTGGTCGCCATAGATAGCGCCGCCGAATAGCACCCCGACAAGTACGGGGAGGATAGAGGGACCGACCAGTTCATACCCAAGCGGGATTGCGAGTGGGGTGAGGATAGCCATGGTGCCCCAAGAGGTACCAGTCGTGAACGCGACAAACATTGCTGCGAGGAAGATTATGACGGGGAGGAAGCTCCCAGGAACACCGCTGCCGACCATTATATCCACAATTGCTTGTGCGGTGCCGACCTTCTCGGCAGCTAAACCGATCGACCACGCTAACACGATGATCGCGATGGCGATGTTCATCGTCTTGAATCCCTGGATGATGGTATCGCTGGCCGTTTCGAGGTCCATTGTCCGGTAGCCGAGTGAGCCGATAAACCCGGACACCATGAACGCGAAAGACCCATACAGAAGACCGAGCGCCACGTCAGTCTCTTGGAATGCCTTCGAGATACTAACGCCGGGATTTTGTCCACCACCCAGCCACCACATCGAGACCAAACTCACGACGAGCAACACAAAGATGGGGCCAAAGAAATTCACGAGGGTCGGGTTTCTGTCGCTCGGCTCGCCGACGTCTTGGGAGACGTCGGACAATGGTGTTGCGTCTTCCCGAATAGTCCGACCGGTGGAACGCGCCCGCCACTCGGCGTCAAGCATCGGACCAAAGAATCGCTGAGTAATCGCGATGAACCCGACCATAAAGAACGCCATGAAACAGTAAATGTTCCAAGGAATACTCTGGAGGAACAATCCGAAGGGGGTCATTCCGAGTTCCGCGGCGGTAACCGTAGCCGCCTCGAACCCGACGATAATCATCGAGACTTGGTAGCCGATCCAAGATGACACAGGCCCGAAGGTCGCCACGGGAGATGTCGTCGAATCAAGCGTGTAGGCGTGCATTTCCCGGGAGGAATGATTTTCCTGCGCGAGATCCCGTGTCGCGTTGCCTGTGACGATCGTGCTGGTGTAAGAACTGAAGAAAATGAAGACTCCGATGAGCCACGTGAGGATTTGCGACTCTCGGGCGCTGTTAACACGATCACCGATCCACCGCTCCAGTGCCAGGATGCCACCGGAGCGGTGAATGAACGCCGCACCCGCGCCCATGAACATTATGAGAATGATGAATTTCGTATTGAATGGCGACCGAAATACTTCGACGAGCCAGTCCATCGTGAGTGCTGTCGCCGCGATTGGATTCCAGTTCGCCACGATCATCGCGCCGATCCAGACGCCGGCGAATAGAGACACAAGCACCTGCCGTGTCGTCATCGCCAACACGATTGCCAGAAGCGGCGGTGCCAACGCTAACAAGCCGTAACTTGTGGTAGCCACGAGCAGGATTTGATACCGTTTTAAATTAAAATTTTTGATACACGTTCACTCCCCGAACTAAAAAGAAAGTGACACAGACCTCGCTGAGCAGATTTTACGGAGAATCGAGGAGAAAGCCTCGCGCTTTATCCCGGGGATAATTTCCCCGATGAAGCGGGAGATTTGGGTCATGAACAACTGAACTCTCCCGCTTCAACTCCTTTGATTTAGCGGCCTGCCTCGTTGTCGTATGTCGACTCAACACAACCGATCAAACCCAAGAGATCAAGCGGCAATTTAATACAAGCACCACCGATAACTAGCTTATGTTACGGCGGACTGCGGCAGATGTTTTTGCTATTCTTGCAGTTTTCGCTGTTATTGCCCTTGTCATCGGACAACTCACTGGCCAACCCGTCTTATTGGGATATGTCACGTCTGAGAGTATGTCACCGACGCTGGAAGCTGGTGATGGATTCGTTGCTGTTCCGGCAAGTGTATCGGGCGATATTGAATCGGGAGACGTCATCGTCTTTGATGCGGTCGAACTGCAGGGCGGCGGGCTCACAACGCACCGAGTCGTCGAAGCCACGGAGAGGGGGTATATTACACGGGGAGACAACAACCCGTTTCGCGATCAGGAAAGCGATGAACCGCCCGTGACCGACGACCGGGTCGTCGCCACCGCGTTGCAGGTGAACGGTCAGGTACTTCGACTTCCGGGGTTCGGTACCGGCGTCGAGGCGATTACTGGCGCGGGCGAAAGTGCCCAAACAGCCGTTGCGGGGGCTCTAGGTATCGATCCCGTCGACTCACGGACGATAAGTGGGCTGTTTGTCGCGACTGGACTGGTCCTTTTATTATTTGTGTTCGTCGACGACCTCCGGGTCGGACGTGAACGGGACAGGACGCGAAGCCGATCGCGGTTTGGCGATCAGGGGATAGACGGTCGCTGGGTCGCACTCGCGCTGGCGTTTCTGATCCTCGTGCCCGCTAACGCGGCGCTATTCGCGCCGACGGGCACCCAACAGGTTGTGATTGACGGCGACGATCTGCCCGGAGGTACGGAACCGGGAGAGATCGTCGAAACCGAACTCACTGCCGAGAACAGTGGTCTGATCGCCATGTTGGTTTTGTTGGAGACGGGACGCTCCGGTGGAGAGTTGAACAGCAACGAGTTGGCGATTCCCCACGGCGAGTCGGCGACGGCGACGCTTGAGGTGATAGCGCCACCCCCCGGAGAGCAGGCTGTGGTGACAATCTCGGAACACCGATACTTCCTCGTCGCGCCACCCTCGCTGATCGTTTCGTTACACGAGATCCATCCGCTCGTGGCGGTGGGCGCGTTCAACGCGTTGGTACTCGGGAGTGTTCTCACCCTTGTCGGTGCGGTCTTCGGGTTCGGGGCGAAGCGGGTTCGGAGCCGGACGCGGGATATTCCGCTCCGAATGCGGATCAAACGGCTGTTGAAATGAAAAATAGGCTGTTGGCTTTACAGAATACAAGGAGAATGCCCCGGGGCTTGACTCCGGGGTTGAATCCGACAACTCTTGACATCCTCCCCGCGCTGAAGCGCGAGGCTTTCTCCTCGATTCTCCGTAACACAAGCTATCGGCCCCGTCGACATCACATTAGTCTTCTTCCCCGTCTGCTTCCTCGTTTCCTTCCTCGTCTCCTTCCTCCTCGTCTTCTCCTTCCCCCATAGATTGCTCCTGTGAGTCGTTGCCAGTGACCGCTTCATTGCCGCTGACGCTACCTTGCGGGGTAACGTCGCCCACGATTTTACCGTTAACCGTGACGGAGCCTCCAGCATCAACGTTACCCTCGACCTTGCCGTTCGGATTTATCGTTACAGCTCCTCCTGCATGAACATCTCCGTTGACCGTCCCGCGGATCGTAACGCTTCCATCCGCGTCGATTGCCTTGTCACTATTACCCTCGACCTTGCCGTTCGGATTTATTGTTACATCTCCTCCTGCATGAACATCTCCGTTGACCGTCCCGCTGATCGTAACGCTTCCATCTGCGTCGATTGCCTTGTCACTAGCACCACAAACGACAGAATTCTCTTTTATTACAACTGAGTTGAAAGCCGTAATCTTGCCCCCGATGCTGGTGTTTGGGTTTATTCTGATTTTTTTGCCTGTGACGTTCCCCGAGACTCGGACGTTGTTGATCTTTATATTAAGGTTGTCGATAGTAATATCTCCGGCGACCTCTCCGTCTGTCTTCCCTTTATTAATGACTGCCTGCCCACTGTTCCCCTTCTGGTTCCCTTCGTCGAACTCATCACCGTTTATCGCACCATCGCCAACGGTAACTGGGCATTTTGCAGGTTCCGGGACCACGCACTTGACAGTGAATGTGCGCGAAAACTCCACGCTGTAATCCGGACCGCTCGCAACAAAATCAACATCTACGTGCTCGGTTGTCGTCGTAGGGCAACCAACGAACTCTACGCGCACGGCTTCGCCGCCATCTTCATTCGCAGGAAGTGAGTCAGGGGCTGATACGGTGGTGATAAAATCCGGGGCGTCCTCCCCCAGTGTGACCGAAACGTCGTCGAAGTCAAGCCCGAAACGATTTGTCACGGTGGTCAGCGTCACTTCCTCGTCCATCGTACCCGTCACGGTCTGATCAGTGTTTGTCACTCCGAGGAGTCCGTCTGGGTCCGGAGCTGTTCCGAGTTCGGCGTTCCGTGGTGTATCAACTGTCGTGAATCCGGACGTCTCTGTGGCGAACAATCCTACCCCACCCCCGATCAGCCCGAGCGCGGCCCGTCGAGTCCAATTTTTCTCACTCATGACCGGAACTCCGGCGGTTTCTCGTTGTCCCCGAGCAGCATTTCACGGCTCTTGTAGACGTGATAGGCAGCCGAACCGGCGAACAGAATGCCGATCAGCGCCGCCCACGCCAAATCCGGGACCGATGCCGGAAAGATGCCGACCCAGACGGCAGCGACAAGTGCAAGTGAAAACGCCGATAGCCCGAGGTAGTACTCGCCCCACGGGATCGAACTCCGTGGGACGATGTCCATGTAGATATCGAGCTCCTCGGCCTCGTCCGTCAGCTCAAGCTCACCCCGCTGGTGGGTGATGACACCTGCGCGTTCTAGCCGTGGGATGTGGTTCTGCTGTATGGAGGTGTAGACGAGGTGGCGCTCCTGAGAGGTGACCTCTGAACGTGGCTTCTCATTTTCCCACGCTGCGACTTGCTCGGCGATCGACGAGAGTTCCGCTGTGCCGTCGTCGCGTTTCATAATGTGAAGTGTATGGCGACGGCGTGGGTTGCTCAACAGGTCGTGGACCTCGTCGCTCGAAAGTGAAGAGGTGTCAGCCTTCGAATATTCCATATAGTCCATATGTAGTTTGAGACTGCGACGGCATTCAGATAATTATAGCTTACTTACTATATTCAAAAGCATAAACCGTCCGATTTCATATTTCTTTTTATTTGATATTTGTATTGTTAAATACTTTAGGATAAGTATTGTATCTCCAGACGAATTCGCATATTTCTCCACAAAAAGCGGCTCAGATTAGTTTGAATCTGACTGTTCGATCCGGATATCCAACTGCTCGCGACTATTGTCGGCAGTTCCTGTCTTGACATTAGCACCTACGAAATTGCCGGTGGTACCTGAGGTTACGGTCTTTGTAGCACCACTAGAAACTGTCTTACCATCTACCTTGTTGAGAATACTGCCGCCATTTGTGTCACCAAAGGTGACGTTAAAGTCATTGGAAGCGTTGCCCACAAACGCGAAGAAGTCGGTATAGTTGACATTTGAGTTTGGTGGAAGTCCGTCCTCATCCCCAAACACGATTGTCACATCATTAGCAACAAGACTCACGTAGTCAGTACTGATATTGGTGTAGGTGCCTGATTTCTCCGGGAACACGTCGGTCCCATCTGTAGAGACCGAAGTGTTGCCAGCGGCGTTGTAAATATCAACGGTGGGGGAAGAAGCATCAACCAACACGTCAACGAAGTTTCCGGCAATATCATCTGCGAGGTCATCTTCTTCTTCTTCACTAAGTCCCGATACGACGCCATCTGTCCCCGGATCGCTCACACCCGCACCGAACACATTCACTTCGACCGCACGTTCGGCAGTGGTCGAACTAAATGCTCCCGACCCGAACGCAGCACCTGTTCCGACGCCGACCAGCCCGATTGCACCCAGTACACTTCGACGGTTAATCTTCATTGTTACACTTCAGTATTGTGTAGCGGGCACTTAGTAATCCGCCGCGTTAGCGGTCTAAATGCGACATTTAGATCGTGTGGGCCACCGTCAAGCACTACTGGGGCGGTAGCCATCGCGCGGAGTGCCCGCTTAACGCGGCGCAATACTATACCTCTCCGGCTAGTAGAGAGTGATAATGAAACGACGAGTGCTGCTTGGTGGACTCGGCACAGCAAGCATCAGCGTCGGAGCCGCGTTCGGATCGGGTGCGTTCACCTCGATAGAGGCCGACCGTGCTGTCGAACTCAACGTCAATAATGACAGCAATGCACAAATTATATTTCGAAGGAATGCGGATGCCGTTGGCGCGAACCGACTCATACGCACGACAAGTGAGGGTACCGGTACCGACGATAGCAATAATGGTATCGAGGTAATTGAATTCTCTCAGACTGATCTCAACGAGCAGTCAAAAACAACATTTGAAGACGCGCTTGAGATCAAGAACAATACCGATCAGAATGGAGGACCCGCTACCGATGACTCCGGTCTTGATGCGACGATCTATGTTGTACCAAAGGATAAAGATGGGAACTTCCTTGATCAAGACGTGCTCGATTTTCTCGTTGGAGGGAGCACTATTGTCGCTGAGGGTACGAGCGATAGCAGTACTAAGAATGAAACCCAGCTAAACACTGGCAACAAGATAATTGTTGACATAGAGGTTGACCTTCGTGGTGATGGCAACGGTAACGACCTAGACGACATTAATCAGGTAACATTCGTTGTGGACGCCGACGAGTAGGCATCCCTTACGCATCACGTAGTACAAATTAAAACTGATAAATAATCAGGGTTGGCGCCGACCACTCGACCCACCTCAATTCGAATGAACCGCACTGTCGTCATCGTGCTCACTGCCTTCGTCCTGTTCAGCGGCGCGACCGCCACCGCGGCGGCCTTCACCGACGGCGACGAGGTCGCGCCAGATTCCGAAGTATATCTTGATGCTGCCGATAGCGACAACGGCGAGCAGTACGTCCAGATCGACGACACCGACCGAGTCCGACTACAGTTCAACACCCTTCCACCGGGCAGCCAGACGCGGGTAAACGACTTGTTCGTGATCGGCTTTGCTGGCTACGAGGACAGCGACAACGCGACCGAGGTCCGGGTTGAAAGCACCGACGACCGCGTCACGCTTGAACGGATGGACACGGGCGAAACCTTCGGCAACGGGACGGTCGAACTCCAGCCGGGCGAGTCAGTGCTGTTCGGCGCGGTCATCTCGACAAGCGCGCAGGGGTTCTCTAGCACGATTGAGCTCACAGTTGATGTCCCGGACGATGACGCGGACAATAATGGTGGCAATGTTGGCGGTGGCGGCAGCGGCGGTGGAGGTGGGAGTAGCGCTAGTGAGGGTAGTGGTGCCGCAGTTGATGATGACACCGACGCTGATGATGACGCTGACGAGGAAGAGTTTGACGAAGAGGATGGGGATACGCCGGGTGGAGAGAGCGGAAACGGCGAAGACGGCGAAGACGGGACGAGAGACGATGACGGCGCGGTGGCGGGCGACGACGGCGATTTGGGTGCCGGCGCCGACCCCGGTGACCTGATCGAACTCGCCGGCTTTGGCACTCCCATCTCGCTAGGTGCCGTAGGCGGGATCGCGACGATCCTCACCTTCAGCTACGTCTATCGGATCCGAGTAGCTGCTGGCGGCGTAGCAAGTAATATGGGTGGATCAGAATAATGACGACGGCAGCCGATGAGGGGGTCAACACGACACACGGATCTGTGGCGTCGACAGAAGAGTCGTTTTCCGATGCGGTACGGCGTGTGGTTCAGCCTATCGATATCGTTGCATTCCTGCTCCCCGCAGCGTTATTCCTCGGGGTTGGGCTACTCCCGCCGGAACTGCGGCAGCAGTTGGCATTCTCGTACAACGACCCGGACGTACTGACGGCGCTAACTGCTAACTTCGCCCACGCCGATGCCGTACACCTGCTTCGGAACCTCACGGCGTATCTCGTTGTCGTTCCGACGGTATATCTTCTCTCAGCGCTTGCCGGCCGCAGGCAGCTGTTTTACACTGTCTTCGTCGTCGTTTTCGCTGTGTTCCCATTCGTATTGTCTGGGTTGAACCTTATTCTCCCCCGCGAAGCGCTTTCCCTCGGAGCGTCGGGACTGACACTCGCGTTTGTCGGCTACCTCCCCGTCGCACTCGCCGAGTACACCCGGCGCCGATTCCCTGTCGTCAGCGTCGCTCGGCGCAGTATTGCCGCTGGGCTGTTCTTCATAGGTTTGGTTATCGTGATACCACTCGCAGTTGCTGCCGTCCGGCCGGGGCTCGCGGCCGCGTTAACGATCGTGGCGTTGCTTGCCGTCATCGGATACGGTGTGACGTTGCGGCGATCCGGGGTCGATCGCTCAATCTTACGTGAACCGCTACCGGGGTTTCTTGAACTCGGTATCTGGTCAATTGTCGTTATTACCGCCGCGTTAATCACGGCATTCCCAGCAGACCCGCTATCAGCATCCGGGCTGGTAAATGTGTATACACACTTCCTTGGGTATTCATTAGGCTTTCTGAGCAGTTATATCGCGGTGCTGTTACTACTCGACGCTGATTGACATCCTCCCTGCGCTGAAGTGCGAGGCTTTCTCCTCGATTTTGCACAAATCCACGAGAAAATCTGGAAACCGTAGGACACCGAGCGGCCCGGATTTAGCTGACTGCAGGCGCTAAGCCCCCGTCCTCAACGAGCAACGCAGGGCGTAGTCCGAGTAGCGCAGTAGGGCGGGGATACAGCGCCGTTATCATCTGTTCGTACACTGCCATGACAAGCCCAAGAGAGCAAAAAAATCCGAGCCCTCCAACGGATAACCAGAGTCGATAAAGTGTAGTGACGAAGAATAAATAGACGGCCACACCGAGAGAGACGGATGTCAACAAGGCGAGCGTCACTGCTTTCCAACTGGGAGATTCGTCACGGAAGTATCTGTACGCATTTGTCGTAAGCACAACGAGAGAGGCCCAGCCTGCCGCAAGCACCGTAAACCAAAGAAGACCGATGAGGATTGTTCTGTTGAATAGCGGTGTTGACCGAGGAGGGCAAAATTTGAGTCGGTTTGTTAGCGGCTGACGCTAGTGGTCTCAAGGTTGGCATCGTCTCACCATGACTCAGAGGTCGCTATTCAACAGAGCAATGAGGATGAGAACTGAACCAACTGTCCCCTGAAACCCGAAACCTACAATGGTTCCGCAAAGCAGGAAAAGATAGAAACCTACTACGAATTCTTCAAGAGACCTGATTGACGATTCAGCCATACTGATTTCATTTAACGATTACTACATAATTGCTGGGGATAAAATATTCATACTACTGTTTTCGAACTACACCTCCTGAATCAATTAATACGTGAATTCCCTGTATTGACCGCAATCGGGTCAAAATGTATCATCTATTGAGGATTTCAACAGAGCCGTCTTTCTCCTTTGCCACAGTTTGTCACCACCTACTTATCATCTCGCCACGATTCCCACACCTCTCGATACTTCCCGAGTTCACGGTACTCTTTCTTCCGCTCGAAGGCGTCGATGGCATATATCACCTCGTTGTCCTTGTCCCAGTCGATCAGGACACGGAAGTCACCAACACGAAGCTTGTAGCCAGGATGATTCTTCAGCCGATCAAGAAAGTGGTTCGGGAAGTCGCCGATGTCCTCCAACTTGTTGATGATCCGCTCTGCGTCCTGCGTTTCGAACTGCTCCAACGTTTCGACCAACGTCTCCGTCAGAACAACTTCGTGGGCCACCCTTTAGCCCTCAGTCGTCGATTCCGAGGCGTTCTCGGGCCTCGTCCGTGGACATCGTCCGTCCCGCTGCGACATCCGCGTAGCCCTCTGAAACGCTTTCCTGCGCGCCGGGCGTCAGAATCGGCTCTGTGGTGTCGCGCAGTACCTCACGGATGAACTCCGAGCGGTTGGTGTACTCCAACTCCTCGGCCATCTCGTCGATTTCTTCAAGAAGCCGCTTCGGCACCTTCACGTTGAGTTTGACCATGTCCCCATCGCCGTTCTCTCCCGCGTCAGTGCTCATACCGCGTGGTACGCGGGTGGTATATTTTAGTCTTTATGCGATTTCTTCAATATCCGCCTCAGTCGTCGTCGCAGACGACTTCGCGGAGTTCGCCGAGGATCTTGTGATCGAAATCGGCGACAGTGTCGTCGTTGAGCGGTATGAAGACGAGATTGCGATTCGGCCGGTGGAAGAATGACCCGGTCCTTGGAGGAGCTCGACCGGATCGCGCACGACCCCGGACAAACGCACCTCCGAGGGTGCGCGGACAATGCCCGTGGTCCGTACCCGGGGCACCCACACGGTGCGGACTGAATAAAACCAGATTACCAACAACTTCCAAGCCATGATTGAAGCCATCGAACGCGACGTTTTCGTGCGAATTCGCACCGACCTACTGGTGGTCGGTGACAGTATCAGAGGAAAAGAACGGATTACACTCGTGAGTCAATCCATGAACGACAATGAATCGCCCGACAAATATTCGCGGCGCAGACTGAATAAAGAAATCGCATTACCAATAACTGTTAACCGCCGAGCTGGTCATCAGTGATCTCAAACCGGGCCCCACCACTGGAGTCCTCGGTGGCGTGGATGTTCCAGTTGTGGGACTCAACGACTTCGTTTACGATTGCTAGCCCCAATCCGGTCCCATCTGTCGTCGTTGAGTATCCGGATTCGAAGACATCGGCCTGCTCGTCAGCCGGAATACCACTGCCATCGTCTTCCACGTAGAACCCGTCTGGAAGATCACCAACAGTAACGGTTACGTCGTCTCCACCGTGTTCAACGGCGTTCTGAAAGAGGTTTATCAAGAGTCGCTTGAGTTGACTTCGATCGGCTTGGATGGGCTTCGCAATGTGGTTATCCAGTGTTGCACGCTTTGTTTCGATGTTATCCCAACACTCCGTACAGAGATTGTTGAGCGATACTGACGAGCGATCCGCATTCGAACCTATATCACGCGTCAGTGTGAGGATGTCGTTGATCAAGGTACGCATCCGGCCATGAGCCTCAGCGACAGTGTCGAGACTATCGCTTTCGCAGTCTTCCCGGGCAAGTTCAAGGTATCCTTCTGCAACGGCCAGCGGATTTTTCAAATCATGTGAGACGAAACTTGCAAACTGCTCGAGCTGTTCATTCTGCCGTGTCAACTCCGCTTCTCTTTCTTGGAGCCGCTGCGTCTGTTTGAACGTGTCTAACGCAACTACGATCCCTTTGGCAAGCAACTTTCCAAGAACGAGATCCTCCTCATCAAACGCAGCCACAGTTGGTGATCCCGCAATCAAAATTCCATGATCGTCAAGTGGGAGATGAAGTTCACTCCGGATTAGTGTTTCCGGGTTGAATATGTCAGGATCTGTCCGGATATCGTCGATTGCCTGTGCCTCGCCCTGTTCAAAAGCTCGCCATGCAATACCATCTCCATGAGGAAACGTCGGCGGAGATCCAATAAGATC
Organism: Halorubrum sp. PV6; assembly: GCF_003990725.2. Lineage (NCBI taxonomy): Archaea > Methanobacteriati > Methanobacteriota > Halobacteria > Halobacteriales > Haloferacaceae > Halorubrum > Halorubrum sp. PV6. Next base: position 176,022 of record NZ_CP030065.1, on the reverse strand, counting down.
GTCAACTTCTGACGTGCTACTCACTGGTACTAACACATCTCGATCAGCATCATAGAGATTGCAAACATTTGCATCTAACCCAATGATCTCTCGGGCGGCTTCAACGCCTATCTCGGCGATTTCCTCACGAGACTCTGCAGCCAGCAGTTCATACATCGTCCCATGAAGGGCCTGCAACCGTTGCTCGCGTTCTTTTTGACTAGTAATATCACGCGAGAGCGCAACGAACCGATCGCTATCAGCCAAATCAAGCCGCACAACGTGGACTTCGACGGGGACTGTCAATCCATCCTGCCGCTGGAATTCAGTCCCAACTCGGAACCGTTCACCAGTCTCTGTAGCAGCTAACTGTGCACGGAGATCTTCTTGATCGATAGATGGATCGACCGTCCACACACCCTCTCCGATAATTTCTGCTTGATTGTAGTCGAGTTCTTCGCAGAATCGCCGGTTCACATCGCGGATAATGCCGTCCGCATCGTGTATGGTGATCATATCCGGGGAATACTCGAACAACGCTTCGAGACGAGCTTGTGCTTCCTCGAGTTCCTGTTCCTGTTCAGTTTCGGTAGTCGCATCACGGACCGTACAGATGAGTTCGTCGCTGTCGGTCAACGCAAGGGCATGATCTTCAATAAACGTCTCCCTATCGGCTCGAAGGCCGATTGTTTCCCCACTCCAGTACCCCTCAGACTCAACAGTTGGTAAGATTTTAGTCCGAATTTTTTCGCGATCTTCATCGCGATACAACAGTTCCCAACTCTTGCCGATGAGTTCATCCGAACTGTACCCATAAATATCGGCGTATGCTTGGTTTACATAGACAAAGCGGCGGTTTTCGTTGAGTATACTGATGCCTTCACGTGCTGTTTCGATCGCATCAAGTTGGCGTTGTTGTTCAGCTTGTGCCCGCGATCGATCAACGACATTCCGAATGCGATTCGCCAAGACAGTATACTGCTCAGTGCCGGGCTCTTTTTGTAGATAATCAGTAACACCAGCAGAAATTGCCTCACTTGCGACTTCTTCAGACCCCTTTCCAGTAAACAAAATGAATGGCAGATCCGAATACTGGTCTCGTACAGCACCGAGAAGGTTTAGCCCGTTTTCTCCGGGCATATCATAATCAGAGACGACACAGTCAAACTGGCTATCGGCAAGTTTGTCAAGAGCGGCATCTGCGTTCGGTGCGGTGTCGACGCTGAAGCAGTCATCCACACGTTTGAGAAGTGTCGCCGTGAGATCTGCAAAGTCACGGTCGTCGTCGACGTGGAGGACACGAATGGTCACGGAGGCCATACTCATGACAGATTGTACCCTAAAATGCTAGAGGAAAGCATATATTTCTATTGACATCGATCGGCTAACAGACTCTCCCTTTTTATAAGTAATTATTTCTGATAAAGATTCGTAGTCGTGAGGTATTCGGCCTGCAACCGACAGTGGAACGTGAGGTAGTTGTCGGCTTCACGCCCGCCGTAAACGGCGGGATTCTCGCCTTGAAAGAAGATAGTTGGCAAACCCTCGGTCGTGAACCCCTGACAGACGTCCAGTGGAGCGTTTGTGAGGAGGAAAATGGGCGACCAGTCATGACCGACTCAACTCCTCCACGGTTCAAACTAGACCTGTTCATGCTTGTTGCCCAGCAGGATGCATGGCGGATTCTCGCACTGCTCACCCTGCTCGACGAGCCCGTGAGCCACGAGCAGGTGGCGGAGTTCCTCGCCGCGTTCGATCGGGGCAACCCTACCGCTGTGGAGACAGCGTCCACGGACACCGCCACTCACGACACGACGATCGCCGACCTCAACGAGGCCGGCGTCATCACCGAGACAGCAAATGGACTGATACGGGGTCCACGCTTCACTGAGGCCTTCGAAGTAGTGATCCCGTCGTGAGCCACCAATCGCACGACGCCGGCAGACCGCCCCGACAACCCGCTTGTCCACTTCCGCTCCGGGGCGAGAGACTTATATGCACCCTGCTGTACCCCACATCCCGATCTCGCTGATGTCTACACCCCACCTCCACACGACTGATCATAATGTTGCCTCGCAGATCTCGATCTACTGCGGCGAGGAAGAACGGCTCCTTGACCGTGCTGACCGCACAGCGACGCCGACAGAACTCGTGTTGGCACCGACGGAACTCCACCGACGGAACTTGCAACGGCGACTGCGCGAGCGTGCACGGCCACAGAACGCGTTTGACTTCGTCGACCCGGAGACGGTCGCCGAAGAACTGCTTGCCGCCACAGATCCGATCCCGACGAGCCTCGATCGCGTCGACCGGCTTGCGCTGTTGCAGTCGCTCCCGGCGGAAAAATTGGACCAGCCTTCGGGACTCCGAACACTACTCTCCACACAGCACGACATCGGCCCCCAACAACTCGAACAGATCCGCTCAGAGATCGAGTCGATGACGAACTTCCATCCGGATCGGATTGCGGCGCTACGCGATGTCACTGGCGAGTTTGCACCCCCGATCGCGGCCGAGGCGACCACACTGGTTGATGGTGGCCTCGCCGTCGAGACGTGGTTGCGCAACCAGACTGACAAAGTGGTCTCGAAGACGGCATTCCTCAGACGGGCGACGCGCCGCCTCAACACGGATGGCGAGGTGTGGACCGATTGCTATCCCGCTATCGAGCGGATCTCGTTTGTCGGTGTGAGTAACATTCCAGCACCAGATGTTGACTTCCTGCACAGTCTCTGTACGGCAACGACAGCAGATATCGAACTCCACCTCCGGCCCGGAACCGGTGAGTACCTCACAACGCGCCTGCCGGATCTCCTGTCTATTGAGCGTCCCGGACAGGAGGTGAACCTGTGACCCACGCCCAGCGCACAGCACTCGCTGGTGAGCTGCCGGCACCCTTATGTCCCGTTGTCGAACTTGCTGCACCGACGCGTCGTGAGGAAGCGCGCGCCGTGATGGCGACGCTCCGCGAAATACGCGATCGTGGCGTGGACATCCGTGATATCGTCGTCGTGGCTCGCGATCTTGATCCGTACGAACAGCCGCTGACCCGGGCAGCGATCCAGTATGGGGTGACGCCGGTGTTTTGGACACAGTTGCGTGTGACCCGAACCGAACCATACGCGCTGATAACGGCGCTTTGTACGCTCTTTGGCGCCGGCGACGTCGCTGCTGCAACGCTGTTGGAACCATTGGCGCAGCGGTGGACACCACTCACGGATACAGCCGGGTGGCCACTCGAACAGTCGACGATCCACTCGCTTCTCGAGGCCCTTCCCCCCGGGCGTCGATCGATCGCCGAGTGGGCCGAGACGGTACAGACACACGCCACCGACGAGCGACTCACAACGTATTGTGACTGGCTACAGTCCCATGCCGAGCCCGAACCAACACCCGACACCGTCGGAGCCGCTCTGACACCGGCGATCGACGCCTACCGGGAGACGGGCGTGCCCGCCCGCCAGCGGGCGGACGCACCGGCGCTCATGGCGACGGAGACGGCCGCGCGAGCAACGGTCAGGGTCACACGGCTCGTCGAGCAAGTGACGCACAAATACGACGAGTGGCTTGCTGATGGGACTGTCTCCCGATCGTGGGAAACGGTCCGGGAGCTGTGTGAGCTGCTGGCGACACAACGCCCGGGCCGCCGTGAACACTCGAACGCCCGCGCTATCGACATCATGGAGGCAAACGACGTGTGGGCGCTATCTGTCCCATTCGTTATCGCGGTCGGCACGACGGCAGCCGAGTGGCCGGCCCAGACTGACAGCGTCGTTCCCACAGAGCTACAGGAAGCCGTGCTCTCCGGGGCCGGCGGGACGGACATTGTTGCGCCGCGCAGTGCGTGGGGAGATGGCCGCGATCGCGATCACTTCGCCGACGCGATGCGTGCCGCCGAGCGCGGTGTGATCGTGACGCGGTACACACAGACCGCCGACGGCGACGACATCCACCCCTCGCCGTTTCTTGCGTCACTAGACATGGAGACCGTCTCCGGGCAGGCCCGCACCCAACTGGTGAGCACGACACCACAGCTTCCCCCAGAGATTGCCGCGCTCCTCCCGCCGAGTGGGGAGTCTGACACAGCACCCAGCGAGACAGCTCATGAGTAACAACAACGATCCACGCACGCTTCGGAACGCACAGGCAACGATCAGGGACCGCTTCGTCGACGCCGAGTCGGGGCTGTTCGCGATGAACTGTGTCGCCGGCGCTGGCAAATCGATGACGGTCCAGCGAATTGCGGCGGAAACCATCATTCGGCGGTACGCCAGCGGCGATCGGACACCCGTCCAGAGCGTGGCCGTCATGTCGTTCAACACCGACGAGGCGGCCGCAATCGGACCGGCGGTCTGTGAGCACATTCGGGAGATCGTCACCCACGAGTTGATACCCGAAGCGGCGTCACTCACCGAGACAGATGTCGCGTATCTTGTGACGCGGGTCCGGCACGCGCCGTTTATCGGCACTGTCGACAGCGTGTTGCGTGATGTCTTCGACGAGTTAGCCACCGATCTCGGGTTCGAGGAGACGCCAACAGTTGGGAATGAGGCGTTGCTGGAAACGGTGCACAAAGCGTGTTACGACGCCGTCGCGAGCGATCCGTCCCACGCGGATGCGATCGCCGAGCTGGAAGCGGCATATCTGGATGATGGCTGGTCAGCCACTCCCGAGGAGATGCTTGCTGATGCCGTTCAGTACTGTCGCGATCAGCGGCTCTCGACAGCAGCGTTCGAACGCAAACTGCACACCACACAGGGGGCGGTGTACCCTGAGGGACGCACCACCAGCCGTGCGGATATCGTGGCGACGATCGCGGATGTCGTCGACGCCGACGCCGCAGCCGACACCGACGAAACCCTCTCAGCAGCGGAGTGGGACGACCTTGTAGCTGCTGACCAGCGGCTCTACGACGCGTGGGAGAAGACGCTGACGGCGTTTAGTGAGGTCCTCGAGGCATATCGCGAGCAGTACCGAGCCCTGATCCGCGAGTATGGTGTGGTCTCTCACACCGATGTCGCCTTCTTTATCACCAGTGTGTTCAAGCGTGACTGGCCAGTCGATGGCGACGGGCCGACCACCGACCAGCACACAGCCCTTCGTCAGCGGTACCACGCGCGCCTCGACAGCGTGATCATCGACGAAGCACAGGATATCTCCACCATCCAACACGCGGCGCTATCCCAGCTTGTCGCCCCCTCAATGCGCGTCCTCGCGTGCGGAGATGCACTCCAAAGCATCTACGGCTGGCGACACGCCGACCCGTCGCTGTTCACGAGCGCCTGTCGCAATGGACAGTATCTCGGGATCGACTGGGACACCCATGCGACGGTGACGGCCGCGACGACCTACCGGGGGACCCCAGACATCGCCACCGGCATCAACACGATCATGCGGCCCGTCTTTGAGGACCCGGCGCGGGGTGGACTCAGCGACTTCGAGGCGACGTACCCCGGCCTCGACGCATCTCGGGATCCAACCGTCGACCCGAGCATCCACATCGCCGCGTTCACCGGTGGGACAGCACCCGACACGGCACAGTGGGTCAACCCCGACGGGCGTGCTGGCGAGGCGAACATCCTTGCGACATACCTCACACAGGGACTCGCTGATGGGACGTTGACTGACGAGACCGGGTCGCCACAGTCGATAACCGTCGTTTTTCGGAAGCGAACGCGGATGGATGCGTACAAAGACGCGTTCGAGGCCGCGGGCTTGACCGTGCAAAACGCGAGTTCGCGGCTTTTTGCGTGTCCCGTGGTCAAGGCGGTGCTTGCTGTCTGTGACTGGCTCACTGCGCCAACCGATCGGGCCCAGACACGCGCGTTGTTGACGGATTCGCCGTTCGACTTTGCGCCGTTTCACGACCGGTTCGAGCGGGCTGGGTACGACCTCGACGCCATCTGTGCAGCCGACGACCTCGACGCCGACACGCGGGACGTTCTCTGTGGCCTGCGCGATCTTCGCGATCAGCTGGGGCGGTTTCACCGCGTTCCTGCATCGGTGTATCTCGAAGACATCATCGAGCAGCTTGGACTTCGAGCTGACCCGGGCGACCAGTTCACCGAGCTGCCGACAGCACAACGGGTGGCCGCGCTCGACGCGCTCACGAACACTGTCGAAGAGTGGGAAACTGACAGTCAGTATCCACCGAGCGACCTCGGTGACCTGCTTGCGCCGTTTCGGGCAGCCCCGCGCAAGGGACCAGATATCCCGAGTGTGACCGACGATGCCGACGTCGTCTTCAGTACGGTCCACCGGCTCAAAGGGGATCAAGACGACGTGATTGTGCTTGCAACGCCGGGGTTCAAGCTTTGGGACACAGGCCCGTTCTCCCAGCGGTTCATCACGCAGGGTGACGTTGCGGCGTTGGCCCCGCCGACAAACGTCGAGACAGCACCCGATATCGCACTGCCACCATTCGATGGGGGCCTCTACACGCCAAGCGGTGGCGGTCGAGAGAGACAAGGCGTCGCATCACGCGATGTCGGGTTGCGATGGGCGAGCGAGCACTGGCTCGACGACGCTGCCGGTGGGCCCCCGCACCTGCTTGGGCCCGAGCATCTCCAGTCTGTGGCGGCCAATATGCGAGGGGAAGCATGGCGATTACTGTATGTGGCGCTCTCTCGGGCGCGTGACCATCTCGTCATCCCGCTTCCGAAGAGACTGCCCGGCACAGCCCAGCCGCGTGACCGCTGGCTCGATACGCTGGATGAGACACTCGGGTTTTCGCCCGGACGGACAGCCACGTACGCGATCGACGAGCCGTCCAGTGCCGGCGAGCTCACGATCGGGGTGAATGACGTCGACGGCGGTGCGACGCGCGTGACGCCCGACACGCCGCGATCGCTGACGAGTGCCGTCCCGCCTCGGCGCGACCAGTTGGCGTCGTGGGTCCCACGTTTTCTCGACCCGAGTTCGGCCTATCCGCTGACTGAAGATGTCGACGGGACCGTGGGTGCCCACCTTCTCGACGAGGCCATTCACACCGACACTGAGGCGGTGGCCGACAGCCTCCCAATCATGTTCGAGACACTTGGACCAGAGGCAGTCGGAACCTGCCTCCACGAGGCAGTACTCACCCTTATCGAGATGGACGTGCCAGACACCGAGATCGATGCGTGGAGCAAGCCGGTCCAAAGCGCGCTTCAGCACGCGATGGAACAGATAACGCCGCAGTCGATCGAGATGCTGCCAGATACTGAACGTGGTGGCCTCGTCAGCTTCTTCCACAACTCGGTCGTGTCGGCCTTCCTCGCGTCCGACCTGTGGGCCCAGATCCAAGCAGCAGAAGCTGTCTATGTCGACCACGATTTGAGTGGACTCGTGACTGCTGGAGAGGTTGAGGTTGAAGTCCATGGTGAGGCCGATATCCTCATCGATATGGGTGGTGGGGAGTGGCAGCTGGCCGATCTCAAAATTGCGCTGACTGACGATGTCGACGCAACGAAACCGCGGTACGAACTCCAGATCGCCGCCTACGAACACATCCTCCGCCAAGAGCTTGGCCCGGCAGCGACAATTCACACCAGTGTCGAGACGTTCGGGTGTGTCCGAAAGTCAGTGCATGGACAGTTTCCGCCAGCGGTTCTTGCACGCCGGATTCGGACCCTCATTTGGACCGCTTGAACTCAAAGCGTGCCCCGCCATCGGTTCCGTCTGTCACCGAAACCGTCCAGCCGTGTGCCTTCGCAATATCGGCCACGATGGAGAGCCCGAACCCAGTTCCTCCGTCACTGGACGTGACGCCATGCTCGAACACTTCATCCTGCTTCTCGTGGGGAATCCCGGTGCCGGTATCCTCAACGTAGAATCCATCGTCTCCGTTTAGCCCACCCACAGTTACCGTGACATCAGCCCCGCCGTGCTCGACTGCGTTCCGGAAGAGATTCTCGAAGAGTTGGGTCAACCGCCCTGTATCCCCGGTGACTGTCGGAATTCCATCTACAAGTGTAAGCGTTGCCTCCCCGGTGTCGACGTATCCCCACGCTTCCGTCGTAATACTCTTGAGGTCGATCTCTTCTGTATCCTCGACCGTCGTTTCCCCACGTGCCAGCGTCAGGAGGTCCTCGATGAGCCGTTCAATTCGGTCGTGTGTGGATTCTACTTTTTCAAAGTGCTCTGCCTTCCCGGTCTCCGCTGCGATATCGAGGAATCCCTTTGCGACGGAGAGGGGGTTCCGAAGGTCGTGGGCAACGACGCTCGCGAACTGGTCAAGTCGCTCATTCTGTCGATGTAATTCTTCCTCTCTGCTCGCCCGTGCGAGTGCTGCCTCGACAGTCGCACCAAGAATCCGGAACAGGTCGATGTCCGTCTCAGAATAGACCTGCGTGGAAACTGACCCCGTCAATATGACCCCATACTCGCCCAGTGGAACGAGAACCTCGCTCCGAATCTCTGTGTTTGGATTGTAGGGTTGCCCCTCAGCCTGGACATCATCATATACTTGAGTTTCTCCGGACTCAAACGCGTTCCACGCAAGGCTGTCTCCAGGAGTTAATCGGGGAGACTCGCTAAACAGGTCTCGTGCTGCGGCCGTTTCCGTGATCGGAACGAGCGCGTTCTCTCGCTCGTTGTATTCCCAGATTCCGGTGATATCGAGGTCGAGTATCTCGGCCGCGGCATCGACAGCAATTGCCCCGATCTCGTCGCTCGATTCAGCGCCGCTAAGCGATTGTGCGGTGTCCTGAAGCGAGCGGAGGCGAGCTTCCAGCCGCTTCTGTTCGGTGATGTCCTCCAAGACAGCGAGGATGCTCGTAGTCTCTCCGTCAGGGCTTGTAACCGGCGCGACCGACAAGAGAAGGTCCAGTTCGTCTCCGCCTTTCGTCTCTCGCCGTATCTCTTTCGCCCGAATCCGCTCGCCATTCAAGGCGCGCTGCTTGTGTGAGGCAAACTCTTCTTGCTGCTCGTCCGGCACGATCGGGTTGAATTCACCAACTACTTCATCTCGCGACCAGCCGAACATATTCTCGGCCTCGTCGTTCCAGCGGATGACGCTGCCATCGGTGCTGATCTCCATGACTGTGAGTGGCGTGGCCTCAATGAGTGACTCCAGCCGCTGATTCGTCGCCTTGAGTTCACGCTCTCGCTTGACCTGCTCGGTGACGTTTCGAGCGATGCCCACGACTCGAACGGTCTTGCCATCGACGACGACCGGTGCGAGGCTGGTCTCCCAGAATCGAGCATCGTCGCCGGCGTCGAGTTTCTCGCGATACGAGATTGGTGTGCCTTGTTCGACGCAGCGAGTGTAATTGCTCTCGAGTTCAGCACCCTCCTCCTCGCCGAACACCTCTCGGGGTGTCTTGCCGCGGACTTCTTCAGTCGAAAGTCCGGTCTGTGTCTCGTATCCGGGGCTAACTCGGGCAAACTCAAACGACGGGTTCTCACCAGAAGTATCCGCGTCGAGTAAAAATATTGCGTCCCCGGACGTTTTGAGCAACGCCTCGTATTCCTCCGCAAGTTCTCGGTGCTGTCGACGTTCCGCTTCTCGCTCCGTGATATCCTGAAAAACGCCCCGAAGTGCTGTATCACCATGCTTTGTGTTCTCAACGTATCCCCCCCACGCCCGGACGTCACGCACATCGCCGTTGGGCCGAACGATACGGAGGTCGAGGTCGTACGGTTCTCCGTCTTCGATTGCTTGGTCGACCGCTGCGGTAATCGTCTCTCTGTCGTCGGAGTGGTAGAACTCGATCGCGTCGTCGAGAGTTGGTTCGTAGTCCTCGTCGACACCGTGGATCTGGCGGACCCCGCCAGACCAACTAAGTTTGCCGCTCAATGGGATGAATTCCCAGATGCCGATATCCGCGATGTCCTGAACGCGGTTGAAGAGGAACTCCTGACGTTCGAGTTCGGTACGGTCACGACGACGCGAGAGTTCGGTACTCACGAGTTGTGCTACTAGTTCGACAAACGTTTGTTCAAGTGCTCCGAACGGCGCGACTCGCGTCGTCGGACTCGAGAAATTGACTGTCCCGTAACGCGTGTCATCAACGACGAGTGGCACGCCAATGTACGATTCTAACTCGAAGTCACGGTAGGCAGGATGCGTCTCTTTCCCGTCGCTAACGGCGTCAGCGAACGAACAGACCGAATCCGTGCCGACGACTTCCGCACAGTACGTCGATTCGAGATTAAACTGATCGCCAGCTTCGATATCGGCTTCCGGTGCGTGGGCTGCTTCGACCGTGTAGTCGCTGCCTTGGATCCGCGAGACTATACCGATTTCGAGTCCGAGCGTCTTACAACCAACTTCAAGAAGATTCTGGAGGCGCGACTTGGCCGAGACATCGCTTTCTGCCATGACCGCTTGAAGCTCCTGGAGTGCGTCCCGCTCTCGTTCCAGTTGCCGCTTTACCTCGCTTTGTTCGGTCACGTCTCGAGCAACAACGAGCACCTGTTTGCCATTTTGACTCTGGAACGGAGTTATCCGGACGTCGAATGTCCGCTCGCTGGTCCCGACCACGACATCGAGTTGGAGGTCTGAATCGTACAACCCGGTGGACCCACCATCGCTCTCGATCTCGTCGAGCGTCGATTCGACTACTTGAGCAAATCGCGTTACACCGGAATCACTAACACGGTCACCAACAACCGTTTCGAACTGTTTTCCCGTGAGCTGAGCCGATTGATCTCCTGCGAGTAACCGCTTTGTAGCCGTATTCGCGAACTCGACGCGTTCCGTTTCGTCGAGGATAAACACGATGTCGTGGATGTTCTCCAGAATCGCATCACTGCGCTCTAGATCCAGTTTCCGCTCTCGCTCAGCAGTAACCTCACGTGAAAAGACGGTCAAGCCGCCGTCATCTGGGAATGCTCGCACTTCGACCCAGTAGCCAAACGGCTCTCCCAGGTGCTGTTCGAATGATACTGGTCTACCAGTCTCCATCGCCGTTCGATATTTACTTTCAAGTTCCGTCCCAACAATTGACGGAAACTCCTCCCAGATGATTTCTCCGACGACCGCGTCCGAGTTACAGCCGACTCGATCAGCCATTTTCTCGTTCATATACTCGATGCGCCAATCGCTATCGACGGCGTAAATCGCGTCAGTTGCGCGTTCAAGTGTCCGCCGAAAGCGGTCAAACATCTGTTCGGCGACTTCCTCTTTACGAGCCGCCTCGGTCAGGGTCTGTATGCGGCGGCCAAGCAACTTGAAATTGTTCTGCTCGGCATGGATCGGAATATAATCAGAGACGCCAACTTTCGTGGCTTCGCTTGCGATTTGCTCATTGCCTCTACCAGTAAACAAGATGCTCGGCAGTTCGTCTCGTTCGGCTCGTAACTGCTCCAAGAGATCAATTCCAGTTCCATCTGGTAGTGAATAGGAGGTGACCACACAATCGATAGAAGAAATGGCTAGTTCTTTGAGAGCAGCCTCCGCAGTGTCGACAGCTGTAAACTCAAAAACTGATGAAATATTCAGGAGTTTGGTTTGAACCATCTCGGCAAAGTCAGCATCGTCATTTACATACAGCACGTGAATAGACTCGGATACCTGATTATCTATATGACGCATTATCTAATATAAATAGAGTGTTCTAATCAATTGTTTGGACCAATTCTCGTTCGCGATATCTGAGTAAAGACAGCCGTGTTGGAACTATCTTTTTTCAATCGAAGCCAACACATTAGCTATCACCCACAGATTGTACAACGAGAGTGCGAACAGAAAGTAGAACAGTCGCACCGAGAACGTCGGCGACGACGTTTTCGGGAGGAAGTCACCGAGATGTCGATATAACGATTCGATCCACCAGCGGTGGTGGAGCGTCGCCGCGCATTCGTCTTTAGCTAAGACTGATAGTAATATTCAAACCTCAGAGTATAACTAGAGGCGTTGGGAAGAACAATTCCAGTCGGTGAGACGCTGTTCATCGTGAAATCAGGCGATCAGAAACGCTAAGATTGGTTTTTTCGGCGTTTTGTCGAGGTGTACGAGCGAAATTTGACCACAGATCACGGCTAGATAGTATTATCGCGAGTATTAGCTAAAGACGGATGCGCCGCGGCGTATGCTTTCGCTGTCGATGAGTCTACGTCGAAACTCGTTACGAACCAGACGTGCTCACGCGCTGTAGCGGTGATATCGACGTACTCATCACGATCGAATTGGAGCGTTTTCTCACCTGTATTTATGAATTCCTAATCAAAAACGATCCGAGAGAGGATCTCTTGGAAATCCTCTCTGGTATACTTTTTATACGGTTTCACGCCGAATTCGAGTTCTGGAAACAACCCGGTCGACGAAGCACAGGAAACCTGTTTCGCCTCAGCTATCTGGACCATCTGTCGACCAACACAGCCCAGGATGAGGAGCCTCAGTCAGGTTCGGCAACTACCGTCTATGTCTTGTTTAGAACCCGTACCGGTCGTGGGCCTCGTCTATTGTGAGCAGTTCGACAACGCGGACTTGCTCATCTGACTGATTTACCACGTACAGCGCGGTATGAGTTCTCCCGATATGCAATCGGTATACCTCCTCGCCGTCGACGATAACTTTCTCTCGGTCACCCGTGCCAGCACCCGGCTTTGGATACGGCTCCGAATCGAGCTTTTCGAGGTTTTCTCGTACGATCCGCTGGCTCTTTTCCTCGAGCGACTGGTAGTAGTTTTTGGCCTCCTCCGACAGCAGAATATTATAGCTCATCGAGCGGAGTCAGCTCCTCTTCGTCGGCCTCGCGCACCGATCGGACTCGATCGGCGAGCTGACTCCGGTTTTTTTCTTGGATAAGGTCTTTCAGCAGTTCGTCGTAGGTCTGCCCTGCGCCTTTGAGTTCGTTCAGTTCTTCCCATCGTTGTTCGGTTACTGGTATTCTTTTGGATGCGTTCGACATGATGACCGACTCAGAAGGCGATTAACCCGCTGAGCCGCGGACGTTTCGAGGCCCTGTGTGATCTCAGCCCCTTCCGCCTCTCATTCTGTGACCTATTCTCTGCGTTGTACATATTTACAACGCTTACAATATATGAGTTCCGGTGTGCTGGAGTCGCCGGGAACAACACTCCGAGAGCGGTGGGTGGTGACTACGCGCTCGCGGGTGTACCATTGGCGTCTCCGCTATTGGTGAGCGGGTAGTCGATGTGGACCTCGATGCGGTCGAACGGAACGACGGGTTGAATCGCACCGCTGGGCCCGCCCTCTTCGAGCGTGAGGATGCCCAGTACTTCCAGCTGCTTCAGGTCCGAGTGGACGTCGGACACGTCACGCTCGACGAGACGTGCTGCCTCGCGCATGCTCTCGGGCACCTCTTCTGCGATCGCCCGAATGAGCTCGAGGCGCAGCGGCGTGAGACTGTCGACGAAGTCGTCGTAGGTGCCGAACTGGAGCGTTGCCGTTCCATCCTGATCGTCGAGATTGTCGGCCTCGACATCTTGGACGAACTGGAGCGCGTCCTGACGGAGCTGTTCTCGGTTGTCGACGGTGATGTGGAGTGTGGTCATGGTCGGGGTATCGTGTGTCGGGTGGTGTTCGATCAGTGCGGCCGGGGTGGATCGCCGCTGACGGCGTCCCAGTACTCGTCCGCGCTCGCCCAGAACTCGACAAGCCGGTCCTCCATTCCGGGGAACTCGACGTCGTCGAGGTCACCGGCTGCGGTGTGGTGTTCGTGGCCATTCGTGTCTGGGGAAAGAGCGCAGGCGGCAACAGACTGTCGACGCGCAAACGGCCAGTGGTGCTTCTCGGAGTGGTCACAGACCGGCCACGGACGTACTACGACCATGAGCACGGGATCAACCGACATCGGAGAGCGGGATAGTTAACCAACAAAATTGCTCTCAAGGGTGAGACGTTGGTTAAGAACTCGACTCGACAGAAAAGTCAGGCAGCAAAATCCAGCTAGGTACGCGCTCGCATCTTCCGTGGGTACCGATTTGATATCTGCAATACATGTCGCGAAAACAGGAAGTCCCACGCTCAAGAAGCGAACCGCGTCAGCGATGAGCGGGTAAGGTGAGGTAGCTCACTCTTCTCTCGCACGACCGAAGAATGCGAGCGCTGCGCCAAGGAGTGTGACATTTTGAAGAAACGCTGTAAGTTCCCCATCGCGCTCCTCCTCGTCGACAGCCCAGAAGTCATGCATCAGTGGTGTCACACCAATCAAAAACGCAGCCACAGCACTCACGGAAAGTTTTGGAGCCTTCCAGACGCTGATTCCCAGACCGCCGCCGAGAAGAAGACCACTTCCTGCCGGCACAAGCGTCTCTGCCTCAGGCACTCCCTTGGCATCGGCGTATGCAATCCGCCCATCGAGGTTCGTGAGATTTCGCACAGCAAGCGCTACAAGGCCAGCCCCAAACAGTAAACGGCCGAAGAAAGCCGGTTTCTCTGTGCTTTCGGTGTCTGTTTCAGACATTACTAGTTAATAAAGTGAGCGGCAATTTAATACTTTGTAAGCGCGAGTCTTCCCTCAGAGAGCAACCGGAGAAAGCGAGGAAAGTAGGATATCTAACATTACTCGAACAACATAAACGAATACGGTCGTTAGAAACCGTAATGATTGGGTATCCGGGACTGAACCGGACGCTTCGCGACCGCGACTCTCCGGTGCGGTGTACGCGCGGTATGCAGAGACAGACGTTCGAAGAGCGCGGACTGTCGTACGTCTCGACGCTCGCGCAACAGAACCTCTGTGATTTGTACGAGTTGCTCGCGTGGAATCACGAGCACGACATTCAGGCCTACCGCTGTACGTCGTCACTGATCCCGTGGAACTCGCAGTTTGAGCTCTCCGAACTACCTGAGTACGAGGAGGTCCGCCGTCTCGCGCGTCGCTGCGGGGAGCTCATTGAGGAGGCGGGCATGCGACTCACGTTTCACCCCGACTACTGGTGTAAGCCGGCAAGCGACTCGCCGGACACCCGTGATCGCGCTCGGGCGGCTTTGGAGTACCACGCCGACTGGTTCGACCTACTGGGGCTCCCGGTCACGCCGTACTACGGGATCACGGTTCACATCGGTGCGACGTACGGCGACATCGAGGCGACCGCCGAGCGCTTCTGCGCGTTCGCCGATAGCTTATCGGACGCCGCACGGGCGCGGCTGACCGTCGAGAACGACGATAAAGCAAGCCTGTGGAGCGTTCCGGAACTCGTGGAACTGGTCAGCGAGCCGACCGGCGTCCCGGTAGTATTCGACTACCACCATCACTCGTTCGCCGACCGGGGCTACACGTACCGCGAGGCGTTCGAACTCGCGGCGGAGACGTGGGGAGACGTCCGGCCGATGACGCACTACTCTGAGCCGGCGCGTCTGCGCGATCCGACCGCACGTCCGCAGGCGCACGCCGAGTTCGTCGCGGATCTGCCGACGTGGCTGGCGGCGAACAGCGACGTCATGATCGAAGCCGGCGGCAAGGAACGAGCCGTATTTCGACTCCGTGACGACGCGTCAGACGGCCGTGCCGCAGACGAGGCGTCAGGAAGTCTCGTCGTTTAACAGTCTGTGCAGCGTTGCGATCGCCTCGCCGCTCCAATCTGAACAGTCCGTCGTACGGCGGTGGATACGGCGGCACAGCGTTTCTGGTGGTGCGCCGCTCACGGAGACGATCGGTCGTGTTCGCTGTTCCCACGAGACCGTCCATGGGGCGTCCGGCTCAATCCGAAGATACGTCACGGTGTCATTCCCGCTATCGATATCCGCGAGCGAGCGATCTCGACGTCCGGCTACGGCCGTGTCGTCGACAACCACTGACGCCGTCGGCGACACCGCGTTGAGCACACGGACCGCTTCGACGAACTGCGACCGGCTACCGGCTTTCCACGTCAGCGTCTGGTGGGTCGCAAACGTTTCGATGTGGATCACCGGATCGACAGGAATCGTCCGCGAGTAGTCGTCCGACGTGTTGTCAGGCATACGTACTTGCTCGCTACACCGGTGAGGGCGTCTCGCTTGCGGCGTGAGGCGCGCCGGTCGGTTCAGCCGTCGAACTCGGGCATCCGTCCGCCGTCGACGGCGACGTTTTGCCCGCTGATGTAGTCGGCCGCGTCGCTCAGGAAGAACTGAAGCGGAGCAGCAACATCCTCGAACGACGCAGGACGCCCACGCGGGAACGCGTCGACGCCTGCCTCTGTATTTGAGACCGCGAACGGAGAGACGGCGTTGACAGTGACGCCGTCGTTGCGCGTGTCCGTTGCCAGCATGCGCGTGAACATGAGGACGCCAGTCTTCGCGACGAAGTACGGGAAGTTCACCGGGTGAGCGTGCATCCGGTTGCTGTCGGCAAACCCGATGTTGACGATCCGCCCCCATTCTTGATCACGCATCGCGGGAACGGCTCGACGAGAGCACAGTACAGTGCCATAGAATGTTGTTTCGATGACGTTCTGCCACGACTCCCAGTCAATCTCACTCCAGTGACGTGCGTCGAAGTCCCCAACATTGTTAACGAGTATGTCCACTGGCCCAAGCTCTGACTCAATCGTCTCGAACAGTTCATCCACGGACGCCGGATCGGTGATATCGCCTTGAGCGGTGATCGCAACCCCACCACGGTCGCGGACCTCGTCGGCCGTGGCGGCCGCCGCCGCGTCGCTTTCGTTGTAGTGCACGGCGACATCCGCGCCGCATTCGGCGATTGACAGCAGCAGTTCGCGACCGACCCGTTTCGCACTGCCGGTCACAAGGGCTGTTCGTCCACTCAAATCCGGGAGTGAATCCATGGAATTTGTTAGTGGTGAATCGTGGTAAACATTCCTGCGTCAACCACGACAACTCCCAATTGCGAGCGGATAATTCGACGAGATGAAGCCCCTTCCGAAGTCGCAGATCCTCCGGTTTACTGGATATCCAGTCGCGCTTCGACCGGTGCCTCCGTCAGCTACTCGGATACGGCGTTGAGGGTATTAACCACTTGCTCAACGGCCTCGGTTACGCTCCCTTCGTTCTCAACGAACTGGATCGGTGCGTTCCGCTCACGGGCGTACTCAAGCGCCGCCGTCCGGTTGAGGTCCTGTTCGAATTCGATCTCTCGCTCGGTTGCTTGCGGTGTGTCACGGCCGCTGTTGCCCCTGCGCTCAACGATCGTGTCGGGTGCCGCTTCGACGAGGACAAACGTCGCTGGAGCGACATCACGGAGGACGCCCTCTGGCAGTCCGTGAATGTAACCAGCGTCCGTTTTGACGGCAAGATGCGTCGAGAGAATGACGTCACTGGTCTCGGCTTGGTCGGCGACGTATTCGGCCGCTCGGCGCTGCAGTCGCTGCGTCTGTCGGTGTGACAGTGTTGACAACTCGTCTCGGTCTACGGTGATGTTATGTGTCATCGCCTGTTCGAGCATCACGTCCCCGAAATTGAGCAACAGGTAATCGTCGTCAAGCTGCCGACGAACCTGTTGACAGATGCTCGAGAGCCCGACGCCAGTGACGCCGGACATGAGTGTGACCGTCATTAGAACTGCACCTCCTCCATGTCTTCGGGGTCGGTGAACCCGCCGCGGTCGTCGTAATACTTCCGGCCGATAAAGCCGTCACTGACGAACGTCATTAGTGAGCCGTATAAGCTGTCGGGCGAGTTGAAATCCTCAGTTTCACAGCGGGAGAGGACCTCTTCGATGGTCTCATTCTGTCCAGTCGGGGCTTCGAGGTCGGTCTCGCCGACCCGCTCAATAACGGTCTCGCGTGACACGGGGAACTCGAACTCTCGTGCGAACAGATCACGCGTTTCTGGGAGTCGCATACAGATATGTTACCGCTCAACATACATGAACTATTGGAGTGTTTCCACGGAGTGAACCATCTCGGTGACATCCCCCTCGCGGTAAACGGCGGGATCCCCGTGTTGAAGAAAATAGCTAATTCCCACAGTTCTACATTACAACGTTTACTTTTATACATCCAGTCAGTATTGTGCGTATGGGTACAAACCATACAACAAAGTCAGACAGTATGTTTCAGTGGCCGTCGGAACCGATCGGGTATCTGGCAGTTCTTTTCGCCCTCATCACGGGACTCATCCATCTTGTGGCGACAACACGAGCGATTGAAATGAGCGTTGTGCTGGCGGTCCTCTTCGTGCTTAACGGACTAGGGTTCCTCGGCGGAGCAGCACTGTATTTCACCCGGTTTTGGCGACGCTCACTTTTCCTTGCGGCTGCAGCATACTCCTTGGTGACGATTCTTGCGTTATTCCCGTTCCGAGGGTGGGGGATTGAAGCATTCTACATGAACGGGGCAATTAATCCAATTGTCACTATCACGAAGATTGCGGAAGCGTTCCTTGCGATCGTGTCGGTTTACCTGTATAGCAGGACGAGCGACTAAGCGCTTCGTCGGTTCGAATTTGCTCTGCGGTTCATGCCGTAGGGCTCTGTTGAAATCCTCTTCTTCAGATAGGTTCTTGTCTGGTACAACTGGTCACTGAAAGGTGCGTATCGAGCATCAATGGTCTGTGTGAGACGCTAGGTCTCCCGAAGCGTTTTGGGTCTCGGTGAAGTACCGGGAGGTATGGCACGAGCTGATTCTGGGAATTCGGACCCTCCTGAACGGGAAATCCGCTTAGTGAAGAACCCGGATGGCCAGTGGACGGCTCGTGATCTCCGTGTCGGCGTGACTGCTCAAGGTAAAAGCCGGGACGTAGCACTTGACAATCTTGATGCCGTCATTGAGGCGGTAGAAGGCGATGGCGGGCGGCCTCCAACCGACGAGGAGATACGTGACCTCGGTGTTGATCCTGAAGTCGCTCAATCACAGAGCGATGAGCTTCCCGATGTCTTACAGTAGCAATGGTGACGCGGGACTTTTCGGGTGAAGACGTGTACAAAGTGCTGGTGAACGTTGGTGGGTTTCAGCACGTCCGTACCACAGGGGATCACCTGATTCTTCGATGGGACCCACCAGAAAGCCATGAGAACACGGATGCGCGTACGGTGACTGTTCCGGTCCACGACTCAATCAGCATCGGAACGCTCCATGATATTGCTGACGACGCCGGTGCGGAGAATTTCGAAGCGTTCTGCGAGTGGATCGACGAGAATCGGTGACGACCGATATAGGTTTCTGAGTCACCTGTACTGGGCAATTGGGGGTGTGAAACTATCAACCGCTGAGGATTTCAACAAAGCCTGCCGTAGGTATTCTCTCCGCTTCAGCACTAATTGGTGACATCCTCTCCGCCCTGAAGGGCGAAGATTCCTACGGCCCCGCACCGCTGGTTTGGGGTGTTCATCAACTACCGCTGAGAGGTACGAACAGCACATGCAGTATGTCAGCAAAACAAATATTTGAGAAACCCGCAAACAGCCTGTTAATCTGCTGAAAAGTCTCTATCTATCTTTATTGTCAGTTGGAAGTAATTTATAGTTGGCACCCAGGAAGCAACAGCGTGTTTTCTTGTGGTGTCCCCAACAGAATGTCAAAGAAAAAACCAGAACGGACGAGTTCCGGTAGACAATCTACCGGAACCGGTAGCAGTTTTCGTCCATCAGTCAAACTGTGGCATCGCATACGAAAGGCCTGTATTTTTCTCCAGCTCGATATTGTGGGCATGGGAATCGCGGGAACACTTGTCACGATGGTGATCCTGTCACTCGAGCCATCCTTAGCACCCGTCGTCGTTGGATTGGTCGCTTACGGTGTCTACGTCGGTGACAGAATTAGCGATGTGCGATACGACCCACAAGCGACGTCCGAGCGAAGTGCGTTTATCGGGCGACACAGGCGTCTGCTTTCGATCACGTCTGCTGGAGCATACGGACTTGCAATTACTCTCTCGGCGCTTGGTGGCCCACTCGCGCTTGCGGTCACCCTCGTGCCAGGCGTAACGTGGATCTTGTATGTAGCGGATCTGTCTGAACGATCGCTTGTGCCGCTCAAGCGCCTGAAGACTATCTTTGTGCTTAATTCTACGCTTGTGGCACTAGCGTGGGCGACGGCAATGGTACTCCTGCCAATTGTGTTTGCTGACGCCGCGATCACGCCACTTGCGATTGTGTTGGCGATTTACTTCTTCGCCGACATTTTTGTCAACACTGAAATTCCGAACGTCCGCGACATCGAAGATGACGCGCAAAATAATGTCTCAACATTTCCGACTGTCGTCGGCGTCAAACGGACGCGGCATCTATTGTATGTCATCAACATGCTCTCAATTCTCGTCGTCGTTGGAGCGTTTCTTAGCGGATTCCTCCCAGCACTTTTTGCGTTAGTCCTTCTTGCTGGACGAGTGCTGGCGGTTTTCCTTAATAGTCGAATTGGGCGTAGTGATGACTACCGTCGCCTAGAGTTGCTCGGTGAGATGAACTACGTGTTCGTGGCGTGCGGACTGTTCATCGCTATCTTCGGGTAACCCACGGCGCTCTCTTTTTTTATTAACAGTTTGTAGGCGCTAAGTCCCCTTCCTCAAGGAGCGACCAAAGGGAGCGAGTAGGGAGGGGATACAGCGCCGTCATCACCTGTTCATTCCTCCGATACAGACGGCCCGCAGGCCAACGCGCCGAAGCATTTACCTATATGTCTCGCATATAAATTAGCATGGCATCATTCACAGTTGAGGGTCAAGAAGCTCTCGACCGGGAGGTGAAGCCCTTCGGAAGCGGTGGTGCTCATATTACCATCCCGAAGCGGTGGCTCGGGGCAGACGTGAAAGTAGTCCGCACCTCTGAGCCTGCCGAACCAGAGGAGTAACGCAACATGGACTTCGCCTACAGGTTCCGACTCAACCCCACACCCAGCCAGCAGGAGCGGCTAGCGTGGACGTTGGATATCTGTCGGCAAGTCCGTAATCACTTTCTCCACCGCATGAACCGTGTGGAGAACCCGACGTACACCCCTGAACAGAACCGTCTCCCCGACCTCAAAGAATGGTGGACCGAGCTTCAGGATGTCAACTCGAAAGTCCTTCAGATGGTCGTCCGACGGCTCTACACCGACCGCTCTAATCTCAGGAAAAAGAAAGAGAAGGGGCACACGGTCGGGCAACTAAAATGGAAGGGCAAAGGGTACTACCACTCTTTCGAGTATAACCAATCTGGCTTCGAACTCAAGAAAACGAGTGGTCAAGATCGGTTGTACCTCAACAAGATCGGCGACGTGCCCATTGTTGCCCATCGCGATCTTCCAACCGACGCCGAGGTGAAAGGTGTCGTCGTCAAACGTGAGCCGACCAGCAACTGGTACGCCTCGCTCCAGCTGGAAACACCCGACAATCCACCTGAGAAACCCGACGAGTTGACAAAGACAGTCGGAATCGACGTAGGCATACTCAACTACGCAAGCGACACCGACGGCACGGCTGTCGGGTCGCTCAACGTTTCAGACGATCGCAAACGGTTGGAACGCGCCCAGCGTGATCTCTCGCGGAAGGACCACGGGTCAAACAACTGGGAAGAACAGCGAAAGACTGTCGCTCGGCGTCATGCCGATCTGAAACGGAAACGTCGCGATTTTCTCCACAAGCTGTCGAACTACTACGCGAGTGAGTACGACCTCGTGGCTGTGGAAGACCTCAACACGAAAGGGTTAGTCGAACTCCCGGGTAACTCACGCAACCGTGCGGGGGCGGCGTGGGGTACGTTCCTGCGAATGCTGGAGTACAAGTGTGAACGTGAAGGCACGTTCTTCGTATCGGTAGAACCAGCAGGGACAACCAAAGAATGCGCTGCCTGCGGTGTCAAGACGGACAAGCCGTTGTGGGTCCGGGAACACTCCTGTCCCTCGTGTGGCTTCACCGCCGATAGGGACTGGAACGCGGCATGGAATATTCTTTCTCGCGGAATCAAGCAGTTAGGAGAGGGACGCTCCGAAACAACGCCTGCGGAGACTGCGCTCCCTACGGGGACCGATTCGGTCCCTGCAAAGCGCGTCGTGGAAACAGGAAGCCCCGACCTCAAGGAACGAGCCGCGCCAGCGGCGAGTGAGTAGGTCGGGGTAGTTCACTCGCAGAAAATTAAATTTCTCAGACATAAAGTTCGTATACATAGATGTCCTTGTAAGATTGTGTCGAATACTACCTTTCTGCTGTTTGTGCTACACATCTCTGTCGTTCTTGGCTCAGCTTCGGCTATTTTAGCGTGGAGGGAGGGACACACTCCAGGGGCAAGACCTCTCGTACTGCTGCTTGCTGGGCAGGTATTCTGGTCGCTTATGCTCGTCTTTCGACTCCGAGCACCCGCTGTGGAAGCGAAGCTATTCTGGATGCACATGATGTGGATCGGCGTCGTTGCAATCCCACTCGGGTGGATGTTGTTTGCGTTATCATACACTGGTCGCGATCGCTTTTTGAACTGGAGATATGTGTCGGTGTTCGCAGTCGTCCCGGTGGTGACCGTGATTTTGGCCATTCTCGGGCCGGCTCAAGATCTTCTCCAAATCAGTATTGTACAAACCCCAGATCTCAGCGTCGTCCAGAACAACAACGGGGGCATCTGGTATTGGGTCGTCGCCGCTTATACGTATTTACTGGGTGGCGTGGGCAGCGCTCTGTTGATCGGGTTGGCTCTGAACCAGATGACTGCGTTTCGGAATCAGGCATATACACTGATTGGAGCATTGCTTATCCCTTGGGTGATAAACTTTTGCTACCTCACAAGCGTTCTCAAAACCCCTATTGATCCGACACCAATCGCATTTTCAGCTTCTGGCGTCATCTACTTGATCTCTATTCGACGGTACAGTTTGCTGCGAACGAACCCAGCACCGAACAATAGTGCCCAGAGACTCGTATTCGACGGTGCCCAAGAGGGCATAGTTGTTCTTGATCTGAATGATAACGTAATTAACGTCAACGAACCAGCATTAGAGATGCTCAATGTGCGAAGAGACGAACTGCTCGGGTCGTCTGCGCCCGAAGCGATCCCCAAGTATGGGGCGTTCCCAGATTCCGGGTCGTTTGAGGACTTTCTAACGATACGAACCGAGTCAGGCAAGAGGAATTTCAAGATCAAAACCGTCGAGATTACGACACAGGGAGGGCAAGTCACCGGGAGCATGGTGACGTTACAGGACGTGACTGAGTTCTTGCGGCAAGAACAGCGTCTGCAGGTCCTCAATCGCGTGCTTCGTCACAACATCAAGACAGAAACAAACCTGATACTTGGGTACAGCGAGGGCCTACCAACGGAAGCAGCAGATCGGGTAAAACAAAGCGCACTGCAAATCGATGAGTTGGGACAGAAGGGTCGTGAGGCGATCCAGCTTTTCAGTCGTGCTCGAGAAAAACCTGAAGTCAGGTCGATGCAGACAATCCTTGAGGAGCAACTGAGGGAGGTCAGATCACGCTTTCCGGACGTTACATTTGAGCTACAGTGTCCTGACCAGAATGTAGCCGTCGATGTGCTCGTTAGTCCGGTGCTTTCGAACGCTATCGAAAACGCTGCCGAACACAACAACAGTGACAGTCCACATGTTGAGATTGTTGCCAGCGTAGACGAGCAGATACAGATCGAAATCCGCGATAACGGGCCGGGGATACCCGAGCACGAACTATCGGTACTATCTGAAGGAACCGAATCTGTGCTCCACCATGGGAGTGGGCTCGGACTATGGATTATCAAATGGGGAACCGACCTCCTCGGCGGTCGTGTGAAGTTTAGCGAAACGGAAGCGACCGGGACTGTTGTCAGCATCTCACTCCCACGGAAGGAACCGTCAGGCTCTGTTGAACCCCTCAGATATTGATATTTGGCTCTGTTAAAATCCTCAGAGAATTACATATTTGCCGTGTAATTCTATAGGATGAAGTCACTCCCGAAGTCGCAGGTTCTCCGGTTTACCAAGAAGGCGATCCATCTGGCACGCCGGGCGGTCTCTCGGTACTCCTCGAAATTCTCAATAGATCGAGAGACACGGTTTCAAGGGGCTACTTTGTCGGAATGAACTTCGAAGACTCTGTCGTAACTCGTAGTGGAGACAACAGTGGCATGCCGGAGACGCGCGGTGTATCCCGTACGACTATTGAAATACCTCTCTGATCCGGTGGAATACTCGACACTCAATACACATTTTCATCGACCGGCTGTTTCACATGATATTATGTCTGAAGAATAGGGTTTCAACAGGGCCTCTATGTTCACGCGGAGGAGGATGTCAAACTCTGTATCTCGTATGCCGTTACGGACATATTGTGAAGAGATCCGTGTTCAACTGGGTCAATTCAGCAGGTTTCATGAACCGAGGGTCGTGGGGCGTCTGGCGACGGCCAGTACATCGTCATCAGCACCAGCTGCCGGCAGACGGATCGTTGCGACGGTCCCGTCTGCATCGTCTCGAGACGCGATCTGGAAGACCCCACCGTACCGTGTGACGACCCAGTTGACGAACCACATCCCCAGCCCCGATCCGTGTTCGAGCGGTGACTCCGTCCCTGACTCAACGACGGCACGCTCCATCTCATTGATCCCAGAGCCGTCGTCAGTGATCGTCACAGTGACTTCGTCGCCATCATCATGCGCCGCGAGCGTTACTGCCGTGTCATCCGTCGGATCATGAACTAACGCGTTTCGTACCACCTCTGAAAGTGCCGCGGCAACCTCACTCCCAGCAACCACATCACGTGATGTGTCGACAACTCCCTCAACAGTCGCGTCGGGATGCTCGTCGGCGAACTGTTGTTGGAGATCATCAAACGCGTCGCCAATATCGACCCGCTCGGGGTTGCGGTCCGCTTGTGCAGCTGCGTGGAGCTCCCGTGCGCGGTCTGCCAGCGAAATCACGTCCTCAGCCGCTGACACGACCACCTGTTCAGCATCTGTCGTGCCAGTCGTGCCGCCGAGTACGACGTTCATTTTATTCCGAAGGTTATGACGCAGTACACGGTTCATCACGTCTAACAGCTGTTCACGACGCTTTCGAGCCGTGATATCCTGTTGAAATCCGATGAACTGCACTGTCTCGCCAGCGGCGTTCTCAACGGGCGTCACCGTCACCTCGTTCCAGAACGCAACACCTGACGCCCGATAGTTCAGAATCTCAACTGACACCGACTCGGAAGCAGCGATCGCCTCTTGGAGCGCCGCGACCGACTCCGGGTCTGTCCCGGCACCTTGGAGGAACCGACAGTTCGTCCCGATCACCGCCTCACGGTCGTACCCGGTCAACTCACAGAATTTCTCGTTTACGTACGTCACCGGGAGATCGTCTTGTGTCGCATCTGCGATCACGATCCCAACCTCTGCGTCGTCCATCGCCCGGTTTTTCACCTCAAGCTCGCGGCGACGTTCTTTCCGCTCCGTCACGTCACGCGCCACCCCCTGGATTCCGGCTTCCCCGCCAATCCCGTTGTCGAACGGCTGCGCGTTGACCTCGAACACACGCGGTTCTCCGCCCGCCGTCTCAAGTGTTAGTTCGACGCCTTCGATCACCTCACCCCCTTGCACGCGCTGGTACAACTCAAGTGACTCCTCGACGTCTGTGCTCACGAACACCTCCAGGAACGAGGTGCCGACGAGCCCTGCCGGGTCGTACCCGAGCACCCGATCAACGGCAGATGACACGTAGGAGAACTCTGCGGATGAGTCGATACGAAAAATAATGTCCGTGCTCGCGTCGGCGATCCCCTCGAACCGTTGTTTTTCGGCCTCAAGCCGGCGATTCTGCTGAGCGAGCTCCACCTCATACGACTCCCGTTCCAACGCCTTCCCAATACGCTCAGCCAACAGTTCCACGAACAACTCCTCTAACTCGGTGAATGGGTCGGTGCGCCCGTCACGATCGGCGAAACACACCGTTCCATACAACTCGCCACCAACGGTGATCTTCGCGCCGATGTACGTTTCTAACCCGAATGTCTCTACAGCCACGTCGGCGATTTCACCGCTGGCGTCAGCGTCTTGCACGGATAACACTCCGTCCATCTCTACCGTCCGCTGACAGTACGCATCTTCAAGCGGACACTCCTCGCCCGGCTGGAGCAACGGGTGGTCACCGGTTGACTGAACAATTCGTTGTGTCCCGTCAGTAATGCGAGTGAGGAACCCAGTCGAAACCCCAAGATAATCCGTGCCGATCTGGAGTTCACTCACAATTTTTTCGGCGGGAGCGTTATCAATCGAAATCGACAGTCCCGTCTCTCCGTGAGGGTTCGGATTAAATTGAGACACGGTACTAATTCTACTAGCGGTTGGATGCGTATAAACCCGTTGCGGCGAGAAAATAGGTGTCTCAACCGGTTTACCAAATCAAGTTAAGAACGCTTCCTACGGTCTCCGTGACCTGTGTAAATATCTCGTAACAAAGCCGCCGTATCGGCTCTGTTGAAATCATGAGAAAGTGGGCTCTGTTGAACTCCTCAGAAGACGATATATTCTGGCTTGGTTCGTTTAAGAAGAATAACTTGTCAACATTGCCTAAAGAAGTTCTACGCATTTCTCCGGTAAAGCAGTCCTGAATGCAAATTTAATTTTGCTGATGGCGTATTAAATACAACCGAGGCATGACGTATCACGTACTGAGGATTCTAAAGAGGCCAGAGTCAGCGATCCCCTGACAGCATTCCGATTTGCACGTACCAAACGGTTATGTAGATCGCGATCCCATGATGAACTATGAGCCAAGGACGTGACGAGGCAGGACGGTTCGAAAAAACCGTCACTGAACAGGATATTCTCAAGATATTCGACTATGAGGACGATCCAGTTCTCACCGCTCCGGAGGTTGCAGATGGCCTGCGTCGGTTCGGGAAGCAGATCACACCTGAAGGAGTCAGAAATCGGCTTGAAGAGATGGCTGATAAGGGACTCGTGAGTCGGAAGAAACTCGGGGCACGGGCAGTTGGCTGGTGGGCTGAGGTCGCCCCCGAACTAGCCGACGAAACTGCCGAGTGTATCGAAACGCGTCGTGGATCGGACGATTGGTCGGAACTGTAACTCTACATGGCGACGGTTCTGTTGCATCCTGATGTGGAGAAAAAACTGGAGAATCTCCCGAACGATATCGAGGACCGGATCCGCTCAAAGCTCAAGGAAGCCGGAAAGAACCCAGACCGACACCTCAAACCGCTCAAAGGCCGTGATGAGTACTCTCTCCGCATTGGGAAGCGTAGAGCGATTATCTACTGGAACGATCAACAAGACGAACTGCGGGTATTAGAGATCGACACACGAGATACTGTCTATCAGTAGTAATCCAGTATCTAGTAATGAATCTCCGATTCTATTGAATAATTAGCAAGTGATATATTCTGACCCGTTTGTGGTCAATGCAGACTATACACTGACGGAACGTTTCGCTCAGATGCCGAGGCTATCTTTGATTGCCGAGTCGATTTTTGCCACATCTGATGACGGGACGGATCCGATGTTCTTCTTAACACGTCCGGCGATGTCGATAACCCGGATTTGACTTAGGTCTGCCACTGAATCGTGACTGAGGGCAGTATCCGAAGCCAGTACTTCCACCTCGAACGGGTACGTGTCTCCAGATGTGTACTGCGTTGTGAATGGAGCGATGATAGTTGTCGGTGAGTACTGATTCCCAACATCGTTCTGGATGACAACACAGGGCCGGCTCTTTCCTTGCTGCTCACTCCCTTTCGTGGGATTCAATTCAACGATAACAATGTCGCCACGGCGTACCTGCACAGTTGACTCCAGAATTCACTCGCTCCAGTCGGGTGCGTCACCGAGATGCCCAGTTGCTTCTGCGGATGCGTCTTCCATTTCTTCAGCCAACTCACGAGACCGCTCGGCTCTCTTTCGATATCCTTCAGCAAGCCGTTCCTCATCTCTCGGCGGTTTAATTATGATCTCGTCATTCACTTCGACGAATTCAACTTCGTCACCGCCTTCGATGCCACGACGGTCCCGAAGGTCCTTCGGAATCGTCACCTGCCCCCGATCTCCGACTTTCCGTTTGTGTTCGGTCATATCAGTTCATACTTTTTTCATACTAATATAGATATCGGTGGCATGGTCATTCAATTCGCATCTCTCATCGACCGGCAGTTTCACATGATATTATGTCTGAAGAATATGCTCTGTTGAATAGCGACCTCTGAGCCATGGTGAGACGATGCCGACCTTGAGACCACTAGCGTCAATCGCTGACAAACCGACTCAAATTTTGACTTCCTCGGTCAACACCGCTATTCAACAAAGCAATACAGTCTCTCACACAGACGTGTTCATGACCTCCGCGAGTTCATGATCAATCTGCTCGACCTGCCGGGTCAGCCCTGAAACCATCTCTGTCTGATTGTCGTTTTCGTCCGCAATCTCTGTGATTTCTTCGCTCACGACAGTAGCCCGTTCGGAGACTTCATTGACAGCACTCGATATCTCTTCGGCCACGCTCGCCTGCTCATCTGTCGCGGCTGCAATCTCGTTGATTCCGCTTTCGGTTTGTTCAACCGCAGCCAGAATTTGCTTCTGGTTCTCGAGAAGGAGTTGAATGTCATCTCTCGCAGACTGGATCTCGTCGTTTCCTGCTCTTACTTCGGTAGTTGCCGTAGCAGCCTTCCTTTTGATCCTCGCGACGATTTCTTCGATCTCGTCAGCTTGGTCTTGTGAGCGATTGGCGAGGTTCTTCACCTCGTCGGCGACGACCGCAAACCCATCATTATCGCTTCGTGCCGCTTCGATGTTGGCGTTCAGCGCGAGCATATTTGTCTGCTCGGCAATATCGTTGATTACGCCGACAAGTTCCTCAACTTGCTCAATCTCGTCTTTTAGCTCAGCAACATTGCCTGCGACGGTGGCTGACTTCTCGGCTGTATCGTCTACCTGACTGATAACCTCGGTCGCGGTGTCGACGGACTCCTCAGCGAATGCTCTTGATTCCGCGCTTTGATTGCTGACTTCCTCGGCGCTGGAGGCGATCTCTTCGACAGTGGCGCTGAATCCGGAGATGTCACCTTGGGTACTCTCAAGCTCGGTTGCTTGCTCATTGACGAGTTGGGTGATCTCGTTCGAGCGATTCGCGACTTCGGTTGTCGACTCGCCCAACTGCTCCATCGATGTCTCGACATTGTCCGAGAGTTCCTCTTGGAGGTCGGCGAGCGTCTCCCGCTGTTCGACGACGGTGGTGACGTCGAAGAGCAACTCGACAGCACCAACGATCCTGCCGGTTGGTGTCTGAATCGGGGTCCCGATTGCGCGGGCATGTGCTTTTGTTCCATCTGGTCGTTCGGCGGATCGGAACTCGTTTTCACGTATCGGTGTTCCAGTGCGGACGACTTCTTCGGCGAGGGTCTCGTCTTTGCCCTCGGTACCAAACACGTCGTATGCGTTCATCCCGACAGCTTTGCGTGCTGGGAGGCCAAGCAGATCGGCTGTAGCGGTGTTCCACTGTGTGATGTCACCATCGACGTCGACGACGAATGCTGGTTCAGGGAGATCTGCGATGAACTGCTCGAACGAGTGCCGCCAGAAATCTTCGCCAGATTCGGAACCACTCTGCTGAAGCTGGTCGTTGTCTGTGGCCGTGGCCATATCGGGAGACGTTTACTAGGGGTAATTTGTTTTTTGACGAAATTATCGCCTCTGATAGACTTGCAAGACGAATTACTATCGGCCCCTTCGACTCAGTTGGGATTCTAGTTTTTGGACAATTTCTCAGCTGAAACAGCCGGTCGGTGAGAATCATAATGGCTTTGTTGAAACCTACTCTTCAGACAGTTTCGCACGACTTCAGCATTTTCGAGGTGGAGCCCCCGACCTCAAGGAGCGAACGGAGTGAGCGAGTCGGTCGGGGAGGAAACCGACATGGGACGACACAACCACACACCCCGACCGACTCCCGAGCATGTAATTACAGAGATTCAAGCAGAATGCCTGACCCTTTAGGATCAGGATGAATCCGACACCACGAGCCGATAAGTGTCTGGTTCACACCGACACAGATTCGTCCCTGACGGTACTTCCCAGAACGAGTGCGCCAGCGATGATTACGAGGTTCTTTACGATATACTGACCCTCAACCGTTAAGCCGTACGGGAACGTGGTGTAGACGACTTCAGGGAGCAGTACCATCGGAAGGAACGTCCCCGGAAGCTGGAGTGCCAACAGTAGCAATCCAACACGAGTAAGCGGCGGGTAGAGCAGACAGATTCCGATGATCACCTCCCACACGCCAAGTACCGGGACGAAAAACTCAGGCGGAAGAACGTACACCGTTGAGGCGACGAGGTCGCCGGCCGGCGAGACGCCGAGTACTTTGAGTGCGCCGAACCAGATGAACACTGCTCCGACAGCGGCTCGCAACGCTGGAACACTCCAACGGTCCATTTTTGATGCCAGTGTCGCGTCGAGTGCATCCAACCGCTCTTGGTACACGGTCATCGTGTCTTTCGATTCGTTTTCTGAGGTTGCCATCGCGTGTGTAATAGCTACGATTTCGCCGGACAAAAGGCTTCTAGCTCTTGATCGACCGTGTCAGATTCGTTGACCAGAACCGGTGTGACTCTCACTATCTATAATTAGCGAGAGAATCCCGCCGTTTACGGCGGGCGTGAATCGCGTCGCCCCACTACGCAAACCCCGCGCGACTGCTCTGTTGAATAGCGACCTCTGAAAGGGGTTAGAGCGATCCCGGTTATGGAACAACGCGACTTATCTACGAACGAGGGGATTCAGGTTCGGCCCGCCCAACCAACTACCGCTATTCAACACAGCACGCGCGACAACTCTCTGAATACCCCACGCCAACACAAATTTTTTAGATACGAGAAAACGTACAGAATATTGGATGCGAGTTGATATAGCCATTGAACGTGGAAGCGACCTCCACGAACGGGTGAAAGAATACTCCCGTGAGAACGGCCTGCGAATGGACTACGCATACGCCGAACTCGTCGAACAAGGACTCGACACTGCCGAAGAATGAGTGAGGAGTGCAAGACGCTCGAAGCGTATCTTGCCCCACCCACTCAGCACAAGCAGCGCAAGCTCCACGGGGAACACGATCGATACGAATCGTTGCTCCGTCGCAGCTTCAACGGTGAGTGCGACACGATGACTGCCGTCAACGAGATCGTCACTGGTGAAGACCTCAACTGGCACTCGAAAAACGCACTCAAAAAGTACGTACCAAACCTCCTCGACGAGGATACGTACGATGCGAAGCAACTCGCAGACGACCACCCCATCCGTTACGCCAACACTGCAGCCGTTTTTGACCACGACGACGATCGCCATCACGAAATCTGCTGGGAAGTCCCACTTCCCGGTCACGGAACGAACTTCTGGATACCACTCCAACTGAATCCCGAGCAAGAAGAGTGGTGGCACTCGTTGATTGATGACGAAGATGACAGTGTGTGGGCGGGTGAAATCCGCTTACAACTCGATGGTGACAGATGGGTGTTGCATGTCACCGCGAACTACGAAGTGGAATCAGACCACTCGTGTTCGTATGACAGTGACGACGTGACCCCTGTCGGGTTCGACGTGGGAGAATCCAAACTCTTGGTGGGCTGTGCCCTCCGAGGCGACACGCCTGTTGATCCGTTGTTCGTTGATGGTGGTCGTGTCCGACACCTTCGACAGAAACAAGCCTCTGCCGAAGACCGCTTGAAACCACGGTACGCCTCAAAACTCTTGGACGATCTCGTGTGGGGGCGGTGGCAAGACGCCATCGAAGACGAAGTAGAGAAAGCCTCACATCGGGCCGTCGAATACGCCTCTCAGTTTGAAAACCCGGTCATCGCTCTCGAATACCTTGACGGGATCACCAACGAGGATATCGGAGAATACTGGAATCGACGCCTCGGCAAGTGGCTGTTCTCCCAGATACAGTCACGTATTGAGGATAAGGCAGCGGAACGCGGTATTCCTGTGGAATGCGTGCATCCGCACCACACGTCGAAGACGTGCCACGCGTGTCAACACGTTGGTTATCGACCGCATCAAGGCACATTCAAGTGTACGAATGAGGCGTGCTGGGTGTTGGAGTACCAAGCAGATCTGAACGCAGCAGCGAACATAGCCAACCGGCTGAATCCGTGGGGAGAGAGCCTGCCTTGGAAAACGGTAGGCGATGACTCGCCACAGAGCGGGGGCCAGTGGCAGGCCCACGAAGACACGTCACCGAGCGAGGGACTCCCGTCTGAGAAGCGGGCTTCCGATGACAAGGGTTCGTCTAGCTCACCAGTAGTGGGAGCAGGGGCGAGGCCAGAGACCGGTGACGCGAACACGTCTTGAAACCTCAATCCAGTATCTTACTGGTATTCCACCTGCGGTGGAAGCCCCGCCGTTCACGGCGGGCGAGGATGTCACCTCCACTATGAGAAGGGTCAATTAGTTCATCCCAGTCATCTGGATTCCATCAACGAGTGACCGACCGATGTCGTCGTACCCGATCGTCCGTCCGCCGTAATTATCAGCGAACGATTCAGCTTCGCTGGGTTCCGAGAACGGCATGAGATCTGGCCCCATTCCACCCATGACATCCGATTCGATGACGTATGTGAAGCCCGTCGCATCGGCAAATGTCTCGGGGGCGGTCGGTGCTGGCATCTTCTTTCGCTCAGTATCTTCAGAGATCTCCCAATCGACACGGGAGTAGTCCGTGACGTAGACCGCCGTCGCTTCCGCGCCGTCAGCTACCAGGTTAAGATGGTACGGGAAGAGGCCATGTGCGAGCGTGTGAAACCAAGCAAGGTTCTCAGTTCCTTCGGAGCCTTGGACGGGCCCCTGTCTGGGCTCGGGTTCTGTATTGGCGTAGAACACCTGCCCATTAGGGCCTCCATGGTCTCCAATGACCATCCCACCTTGGTAATCAGTCTTTTGGCCCGACAAATCCACCGGTTCAGGGCTTGATTCAGGGGATCCCCCAGCGCAGCCAGCCGTTCCAATTACGGCTCCCAAGCCGACTGTATGAACGACCTGTCGACGCGATATCAAATGGGAGTCAGATTCAGATTTCATAGCTATAGTTCTTCTTATAGAGTGAATACGGTTCTGGTGTAACTGTCGAACGCAATTTGTCTTAGGAGAGAAGACACTCACAGGAGACATCTACTCCAGATCAGCTAGCGCACAGCACAGTTTAATTTGGATGTGGAGGATAGGTGTAACGACGGTTTGGCACCGCCAGTCAGCCGCTGTTCACGATGGCTGGGTTAGATGAGTTCCCGGTAAGTGGCAGAAACATGGTTGCGAACCTGAAACTCCCACCGCTCGGGGTTTCTCCGCGTTCACGCGGAGGAGGATGTCAATCTATGTCGTCATCGTCGTAGTCGGTCGTAACCACCGCGCTGCGAATATCTTGGTATCGCTGTGAATTCTGTAAGTCTTCAAGACCGATATTGAGGGTCCCCGAGGCTCCTTTGTCGGTCGCAACCCCGCTCGTGAGAATACTTTGAATCCCCTGTTCAATGGTCATGTCTATGTCATACACGTCCGACTGAGGAATATACGTTAACAGCCCGCCAGTCACTGGGTTTGGTGCTAACGGCAGGAACATCGAGACCATCTCCTCGTGATCGGTTGAGTCTTCAATCGTTACCGGAGCGTCACCGGTCTTGAATCCGAGTACGTAGACGTTCTCGTCGAAACACTGGACGAGCTTCACCTCCTGAAACTTGTCGTCCTGCTCGTCAAGGACTACGTCCCCCATCCGCCGAAAGCTCTTGTACACTGTTCCGACGCCTGGGATTGAGGACAACATGAGATCGAAGACATCCACGACCCGCTGACCATAGTGATTACGCCCCACAATCCCGACGATAGCGATAACAAGCACAAGAACCGCGATCGCGATGAGCTCGGAAACGAACGCCACAACGTCGGTGTAGATCCCGATTTCGATGAGCAACTGGACAAATCCGCCCGATTCAATACGTTGGATGACACCAGCCCATCTTAGGACCCTAATCAGCGGGTCTAGCGCATTCCGAATGAATCCGATTGCGATGCTGACAATATATAGCGTCACGATGACGGGAATCATGATTGCGACACCCGTGATCAGCGAATTGTATGCGCGCGTGTACAGAGATTGCCCGGTTTGTTTCGCCCGGGTCGCGACTTGGGAGGGCTTGCTATCGTCAGGCGAAGACATAACCCGTGCTTTCGGGAGGGCCAGTAAAAGAGATACTCATCTGGTCTGTAGATATGTATCCAACTCTTGCCGCACCTCATCGACGGTCGCGTCAGTCGCTTCTGCGGGTTGCTTCGTGATCATCCAATCCTTGAGCGTGAGGACCGACCACGGAGACACGTAGGATGTCCGGGGGAGCCGTCCCCGTTCGAGCCTGTTGGCGGTGAGTTCAACGGCCTCAGTCCGAGCTGTCGTCGTGATCACTGCCGCAACGTACTCTTGGCCGTGGAAGGGGACGTGATCGTTCGAGAGGATCAGGTACGGGCGCTTTGGGTTGTTTCCAAACGGGTCGTCCGAGATGACGATAGCGCCTTGCGAAAACACCATTCGCTATGACTCTTCGTCGCTCAGATCGGGCAACTCCTCAGCCCACCCGTCGTTCTGAGCGTACCAATCATCACTGTATGTAGAAGATGCTGTTTCGACCCCGATGAAGGCAGCCGTCGCTGCTGCGATCCGGTCGTCTTCTGCGGCTGCCCAATACGGTTCCTTGTGACGAACGAGGCCCGCAGCTTCGAGCCGGTTCATTGTCGGTCCAACACTCCCACGTGGGATCTCTGTTTCCTCTGCTAATTCCGCTGGCGTGTACCCCACGGTCGGTGTCGTCAACAGGAACTCCAACAACCGCCTCGCGTTGGTCCCCTCTGACAGGTCAACGCGTGGGTTTCCGGGTTCGTGTGTTTCGAAATCGACGGGCATATACGAGAATTGTACGCTTATTGTATTAGATGTTGGGACGGGATCTTGTATTGACCGCGACCGGCTCAGAATATATCACTTTTTGAGAATTTCGACAGAGCCAATAAAGCCGTTTCTTCGCACATCTTCCTCCCTGAAACAGCCGGTCGACAGCTTAGCCTGACCGGCTACAGGCAGGACAGCCGCCGTTTCGCAGATACACCGACATCTCGGTGTTGCTCCCGCATGTGTTACAGATACATTCCATCGTGACCTCTACTTCAGGCTCCATTCCGTGTACTTGGTCGTGTGTCACAGATTGTGCGATGATTCCAGTGACAATCGCTTCTGTCCTTGTCTCGATCTGCTGTAAATTTTTTACTCGCGAGTGAATATCATTGATCTCTCGTTCGTACTCAGTGCCACGGTGCTCTGTTAGGTATGTATGTATTGATTGATATGATACCATGTCGCCGCTGACTTCGTCGGTGTCTACTCCCCTACTATCGAGATCGAATCCTGTCAGAGATTTGTCCTTGTCTTTGACAATCTCGGTACACTCCTCCACAAGTGATCGATCCCAAATAATACCCGCTTCGCGGAGTGCTGCATCGAGCACACGGATGTTGAAGAATTCCGCGAGTTCACGACAAGAGCGCCGGGTACTCTCGGGCTTTGTCCATTCCGTAACCATTCGGTCGCCAATGCCGTCGAGGTCGTACTTGTCGATTACTCGAATTATCTTCGGTCGTGTACTTGTAGTGTTACGCATTGTTCTTGTACAGGGCGGGACACAGGCGCTGATTCCGCTGTTCGACGCTACACGTGAGTTGGGATGAGGCCTCTTCACAGCGGGCGACGCGGATTTGTGTCTCCTCGTCGGTGAGCGGTCGCTCGCGGATGGCGGCGGTTGTTCGATCGCTTGCTGGGTGTCTCATTGGGACGCACCCCGTGGTGAGAGGGGGCGTAGCTGGTCAAGAAGCGATACGGTCGGTGCGTAGTATTGTGGTGTCATGCGTGGTTCATGGGTAGTGGTTTCAAGCAATGCGGCTGGGTGGTAGCTGTGGTGAGTTGGTGCGTCGGTGATTGCGGTCCAGTCCTCCCGGCGCAGTCGCCACTGGTTCACCGGAAGAGCGGTGTCAAGGCAAGTGACAGTCGGGGCGTGTTGACCCCACGTGAGGATTCGGTGTGGGTGTCGCCAGCCGACTCGGAGTGGCACCCACTGGTTGGTGGCGAAACCGACTGAACGTGTTCGTGAGCGGTGCGTCAACAGCGGGAGCAAAGAAGGGGGGTGACCGAGGTACGGCGACGGCTGTGGTGACGGGTGGTTGGGCTCGTCAGTGGTGAGCCAGCGTCGGTGGCCATCCACGTGAACGGCCTGTACCCGGTCAAGCGCTTGGACAGTGCCAATCCGGCGATCATAGCTACTGGCCGCAATATCGGCCCGCTCGAGTAACGCTGAGCGACCAAGCGGCTCGTCGGCTCGAAGCAAGGTCGCATACAACGCCGTCGCCGTTGGCACGAGATCGGGGCGGAACCGTGCGACAGAGAGCGTCGCCGCCGCGCGTTCAACCGCAGCCACGGTCGGAGCGTGAGACTCGTTCAGCGCGCGTAGCAGGCTCACCACGACATCGTACGGACATGCACGGCGAGTGGTGTCCGCCGGGCCGAACGAGCGCAGACACAGCCGCACGAGCCGCTGTCGCTCGCGGGGTGTCCACTGGGTGTCGTGGGTCATCGCAATCTCGTCGATCACCCGCCGGATGGCGGGGTAGGTCGTCCCGTCGACGACCGGCACCGAGAGCGTGGGGGCGGTTTCGGTGCCCTCCGCGATCGCCTCTCGGACGGCGGTGAGCTCTGCGGTGAGCGCCTCGTGGATCGCATCGCGGAGGTCGGTGATCGTCGGGCCCGCAAGCACCCACGACATCGTCAGATCCATCGTCGCGTCGGGCTCGACGTCGTAGGGAAGCCGCCGCCGCAGTTTGGGTGGGCGCTCTTCGAACAACATGCGGTAGCCCGAGTGAACGCCATACACCGATTGTTTGGGCACCGTCTTCGCGAGGAACGTACAGAGCTGCCGGCGTTGCGTCGAGTTTCGCGCGAGCGCCGCGGTGTCCGGGAACCGTATTGTGGTCGTTAGATCGACGCCGATTGCGTGGTACAGGTGAGTGGCCGAGGCGACTAACCCGTGGAGGTCTTCGAAGAGTTTGCTTCGGGCGGCACTATTGGTACTGCTCGTGTGTTCGCCGATCTTAGCGAGCAGTGTATCACGAACAGTCGTGATGCGGTCACGCCACGCCGCATACGTGTGCTCGTCCTCGCTGTACCAGCCAACTTGGTGGCCCCGACACAGCACTCGTGGGGCGTCTTGTTCGAGATCACCGCGATGGATTGCCTCGAATGCGCGGCCGAACCGCGACGGCGTCAAGATCTTCGAGAGCGCCTTATCGCTGAGTAAGACAGCCGCGAGACGTCCCAGAGTGGCTAAGGGCCCACCCCACTGGAGAACGACCTGCGCCTCGCCGGAGGTGTGGCTCAGATACCCAACCCGGCCGTCATCGAACGGCGTTGGGGTGTCATCAACGAGTGTGACGCTATCGTCTTGGGCAGGGGTCCGAAACCGCTGGTGGAGGTGGGTTTCATCGACGGTGTCGGGCCCCCTGAGCCACTGGACGAACTCCCCGTCGGCGTCGGGGTCACCCGTCGCCGCCAGCCACTCTTCGAGTGAGGGTGGGGTGTCACCTGTGGAGCCCTCCGGGCGGGGCGACACTGTACCTGTAGACTCGTGAGTGGTCGCAGTAAGATCGTCAGTCAGTCGGCGTTGTTCGGGGTGGACGAGGTCGCCGGCAGCGTCGAGATACCCAGCCACGGCCGTCTGACCGCGTTCAGAGAGGGTGACGCTGTGGTGGGTGCCTCGACGGTCGACGTCGACGAGCCCACGCGTCTCGAGATCAAGGACGTACCGGCTGACCGTCCCTGCCTCAATGTCGATCGCATGATCATGTTCGAGATCTTGGTAGGTTCGCCCGGTTGTGGCGTCGAGATTGGTGAGGAGACGTCGTTTCTTCGGTGTGCGTTCGAGCCCATCGAGCGCTTCCCAAGCGGGGTGGCACTCGTCGGTGGTCGGCTCGTGAGACTGAACGCGGTGGGGATGCGGGTGGGACCGATCCCGGCTCTGCGTAAGATCGAGGTGGATTTCACACCACTGTGGGTACCGCCGGGTGAGGTGGCGTTTGAGCGCCGGGGAGACGACAACGCGAACGTCGAACCCGGCTGCGAGCACGGCGATGGCCGCGAGTGCGCGGACGCCAGTTCGGCGGTCGGTGAGATCGGTCCACGCCGCCCCATCGAGTGCGAGGGTAATCGCTCGGGGAGTCGCGTCGAATTCGCGGTGGAGCGCGACTGGTCCCTTAGCGAGCGCGCCAAGCCCGGCGTTGACCGCGCCGCGCCCGGTGCCGACTGTATGAACGGTGTCGCGTAATTCGTTGTGGCGTTGTGTGTGATATGACGACTCGGTGTCGCCGTCGACGAGCGCCAACTCGGTAATCGCCTGCGTGTACGCGACGGCCTCGGCGGTCGCATCGTCCCACGTGTTCTCGAGGGAGGTCCACTCCGGAAGGGTGGTATCGAGGAGTGACGTACTCGCCCGCCACGGGTCGCTGTGGGGTGTCTGGGTTCGGACTGTTTCTGTGGTCGCCTCACGAAGCTGGTCGAGGAGTTCGGGTATCCACTCGGTCAGCCGCGGCGAGACGCTTCCACAGTGGCTGCCGGCGGCATCATACTGTGTGGTTGGACCCACAAGATGGACGCCGCGCTTGTGGCCTTGGCCGGCGGGCTGTGCGTGCCCGCGGCGGGCCTGCTCGTCTGCTGGCATCACTTGTGCGGCTCCCAGCAGTTGACCATCGCGACGAGCCGCCGGAGCAGCTCTCGGATATACTGGCGGACCGTTCGCGAGACAGGATCGACACTGCGGGCGATCCGGAGTGCGGCCGCGATGTCTGGATGGTGTGTCTCGTCGACAGTCCGGGTCGCTCGGAACAGCGCCGCCGTCACGCCGGCCGCGTCACTGGCGGTGCTCGCGGTGAGCGCCCGCCGAAGGTGTGCGATCGTCGCGAGAGTGATGTCCGGATCGGCTGCTGGCTGTGTGGATGGGCGCGTTGGTTGGTGACCGGACCTCTTCGGTTGCGGTGGTTCGGTGCGGGACGACGACCACATTAGTCATCTCCCTCCGTCATCGGTGAGTCACCGACGGTCACCTGCGCCCGAGCGTCGCGCCGTCGCTGCCGGTGGGTCGCATTCGGGACGACCTGCTCGGCGAGTGGCGTCTCCGGTGGCAGCCAGCGGATCGTCGTCGTCGCTGGTGCGCTCACACCGAGTGGGACCGGGTCGACGAGAATCGGCCAGGTGGATTGGGTCGCAGCGTCGGAGGCGATTCCGATGCGCCCGGCGACCAGCAGTTCGTGGACGCCGAGCGTGAACACCTCCTGCTGGCGGTGTTCGTTGTGCGCGCAGACGCAATGGCCAACTTCGTGGGTGTGTTGTTCGGCTGGCTTGTGGACGTACGCGACGACGTCGTCGCCCTCGGTGAACGAGCACCCGCAGTGTTGACACGCAC
This sequence comes from Halorubrum sp. PV6, assembly GCF_003990725.2. NCBI lineage: Archaea > Methanobacteriati > Methanobacteriota > Halobacteria > Halobacteriales > Haloferacaceae > Halorubrum > Halorubrum sp. PV6. The sequence continues at coordinate 136,784 of NZ_CP030065.1, read as the reverse complement.
CCGACGTGGACGCAAGCGACAGCTGATCGAGACGCGTGGTGACCTCGCTTGCAGGATGGACTGGCGGCGTCGAGCCGGTGTTGGTGTGTTGCTCCCGACTCATGGTCCCTTGTTCACGTGTGCGAGAGACCGGCCACAGTACCAGCCACACTGAGGGCAGATCCAGCCGTTGACAAACCGATTAACGAGCCGGTCACACTGACGGCAGCGCCACAGCTTCGTCATTGTGTGTAGGCCTCCACTGCCTGCTGGACGGTGATATCGTCGTAGTCGCCGGTAAGGCGTTCGCGGGCGTCAAACCGGATGTGTGGACGGGTAAAGTTCACGCGGTCTCACCTCGGATCCACGCGTCGCGCTTTGTGAGCGCTGTCTGTGCTGCGTCAGTCAGGCTGTAGCTGTTGGTGCGGCCGTCGCGCTGGCGTTTGTTGATGAGTCCGTGTGCGACGAGCTCGTCGAGGTTTTGGTACAGCCGACTGTGGTTAATCGCTTCACCGTAGTAGGTGGTAAGATCCGTTTTCAGTGAGAGCCCGCTCTGTTCGTCGGTTTTTGCGAGTGTGCGGAGGAGGTCCCGCTGGAAAGCGGTGAGGGTGGCGACAGCGACCGTCTCATCGGCTTCGGGCGTCTCACTCCCCACCGGGTTACACATCGCGCACCTCCCGCAGATCGCTCTGGAGCGCGCCGAACGCGTCAACACACTCTCTGCAGAGCGCGCCGCCGTACGCCGCGTCATAGCCGTCCGCGGACGCTTCGCACAACTCGCAGCTGCCGGTGTTTTCGATCGATTCCTCGGTCGTCGCGCAGGGCTTAAGCCCCGCAGTTGCCATCGTTGGCATGGTTCTGTGGTTTCAGCACAGAACCCGACCCGGTCGGGTGCTGATGACACCGCGACCGGGATCCTACATTTTCTCACTAGCCGAGGGTTCGTCACTCGGGCTCCGTAGTCCACACAAAGAAACGACGTGTCTTAAAGTTGACGACGGGTCTAGAAAGACCTGATATGTCTTTCCAGCATTTATGCAGGGAACAAAGTTTCTTCGCGGAAACTTCGTGTCTATGAGGAAGAGCGCAGATTGGATGACCATCTGGGACGATCGAATTTTGGAGATTATGAGTGCCGAAGGCCCTACCTCACCAACTCCGCTGTCTAAGCACGAATATGTCGATATCGGTAAATCGGGCGTTTCCAAGCGTCTGAATCGGATGAAGGACCACGGGTTAGTCCAAGAACTCGGAAACGGGGTATACTCGATCACACCAGCTGGGGAATCGTATCTCGAAGGTGAACTCGATGCTAAGTCGATTGAGGAGGGATCCGAGGCCGAGAACGGCGACGAAAATGCGCATGTCTAACTTGACTTATGTACAAAAAATCGGCAAACTGGATGGTGCAGGAGGACGAGAAAATCCTTGAGTATCACAGCCGAGAAGATCCCTCGTCGTGGTGGCAGATCGCTCACGATCTCCACCTCGGCGGTCGTCTCGTTCGTACTCGCCTCAACGTCCTCGCGAAGGCTGGTTGGGTCGCTAACGATGATCGCGGCGACCTCGACGATCACTGGTCGATCACGACACGTGGCGTTGGCTATCTCGCCGGCTATGTCGACGCCAAGCTCATCCGCCCGCTTCCCGCGCTTCGGCCGCCGCACGCGACGCGTCCCGGCTGGTGGGCCGGGTTCGGGTAGTGATGAACGAGGTTCCAGAAGGGAAGTGCGGGTACACGTGGGGAGAGGATTACGGAGCGGGCGATCAACTGAATCATCAGAGTTGCTGCTGGCGTGATACCTACCAAGACTCAGATCTGTGTGTTTGGCACGCCGATCCGGACGAGGTGGGTGAAAAGGCTGTAGAAGCGTTGCGACAATCTTTGGTCGACGCCGAGATCCGAGAGCAAACACAACCGGGGGGCGAATTACTTGACGGAGCAGTGTTGACAGGAATCGAATTTGATCCTAGTTTTGCATTAGAAGAATATTACCTTCGAGATGCAGATCTCTCTGAAACTATCCTCTACAATGCAGATTTCGCCGATGCCAACCTCTCCAAGGCCAATTTCACTGACGCCGTCCTTGGGCGTACCGACTTCACCAATGCTGTTCTCTCCAGGGCCAACCTCACCGGCACCAACCTCCTCGGTGCTGACCTCACTGACGCCAACTTCTTCGATGCTGATCTCACCGACGCCAACCTCCTTGAAGCTGACCTCACCGATTCCAGCCTCCTCAGTGCCGATCTTACCGGTGCTAACTTTGCATTGGCTGACCTCACCGACGCCGATCTCTGTGGTGCCAACCTTACCGGCGCTAACTTCGTGAATACTAATCTCACCGATGCCGACCTCTTCGGGACCGACTTCACCAGCCTCAACCTCGAGGGTGCTAATCTTACCGGCGCTAACCTTTATCAAATCAACCTCTCGAACGCCCACCTCGCAGATGCTGATCTTACCGATGCCGATCTCCAAAGCGCCGATCTTACCGACGCCGATCTCCGTGTTACTGATCTCACCGACGCCAACCTCAAGAATACCGAACTCACCGATTCCGATCTTACAGATGCCACTTTGCGTTGGACATCGCTCAAAGACGCAACCGCTATCCGCACGAACTTCACCGACGCCGATCTTCTCGGAGCAAACTTGGAAGGAGCATCTCTGAAAGATAGCCAATTCGACGGTACCAATCTCACAGGCACACGATTTTACGATACAAAGCCTCAGGGGATGTCGATCAACGATCAGACTGTCTTCAGTGATCAGACCGTGTACGAGCGGGAGGCCGACCCATGCGACCCGTGGCACCTCCTCGACGGAGAGTCGACTATCCCAACATCACTCCGAGACAAGTTCGCTCTCGCGGTGCGAAGCGGTCAGATCCTTCAGTCACGCTATCACAGCGCCGACGCGAGCCCGCCCACAGAATCCATAGCGAAGGTCCGACAGGCCATCAGACGATTCCGTCGCCACCGCAACCTCGGCACGGAGGATCGGCGAGAAGTCGGCGATCGACTGAAAAAAGCGACCAGCGTATATCGCATCCGACAGCGCCTCCAGCGCGAGAACAGCCGCCCACGCGATGTCGCGCAGCCCTACGTGAGAGAGCAGCACTCCCGCCGAAAGCGAGCCTTCGTGACGGTCTCGTACTGGGAGTGGTTCAAGCACTCCACGTATCGGTGGGTGATGCTCTACGGTGAGAGCCCTGCCCGCGTCGTCGGTACCTCGATCGTGGTCGTCGCCGTCTTCGCAGCGATCTATTCGGTCGTCGGTGGGATCGTGATCGGCGGTGAGACGCCCGACCTAATCGGTTACATCTACTTCAGCGCCGTCACTTTCTCGACGCTCGGCTACGGCGGCATCGAGCCGACCACGACGACGACGCAACTGCTCGCTAGCGTACAGTCCCTTATCGGTGGGATTCTGATCGCGTTGCTCGTGGCTGTGTTTGGACGGCGGGCGCTGCGGTGACAGTCTCAGATCGTGACCAAGAATTTAAGATTAGTCGACATTTTTGAGCAGATAGACATCAAGTGACTTTTTCTAGCTCTGTTCCAGATTTTGGAGTCTTAGATTATCTCCGCCACAATCCGGTGACACCCCTCCTCGCAATTCTAATGGGCGGTGTGTTACTCGTTGAAATACAGGTATTAGCACACTCGTCTAGTCTATTCGAATATCTATTCGTTGCCTCTGGCGGAGTATCACCGGGACTACTGCTAGGACCCGTCTCCCATGGGAATTTCAGACACTACCTATCAAACATAGGGCTATTGTTGCTGATCGGCTGGCCGATGGAAGATCGACTCTCCAACAAAGCGTTTCTTGGATTCATTTTGTTGGCTGCTTACCTACCGACGTATCTACAGATAGTCTACTCAGTCGCGACAACCGGTTCGGCTGGTACCTTGGGTTTCAGTGGTGCGGTGTACGCATTCCCTCCAGCTCTCCTCGGTATAGTGTTACAGGAGGTTCGTGCTACCGAGAATGGACTCGGTACATTCGGGTTGGTGGCTCTTGGCGTGACAGCAGCAATCCCTCTCGCAATGCTGGGGTATCTTGATCTTGTCTCTGGGCTTCCGAGTGCGAAAGTGACTCATTCTGTAGGGTATGTGCTCGGTTTGGCTTATGGGTTCCTAGCAATAGGTCTGGGTAGGAGATAATTAGGTCGCAACGTACGCTTTCGGTAGCGAGATCTTTAAAGTTCCTTCAGAGCCCTTCTTTTCCTCGATAGCTTCGTTGATGACACGCTCGTTACTCAGGAGATCCTTCTTATCCAGCGTCGCAAACTTTCCACTTCCCCCATTCAGATTCCAGCTAACAGCGTCACAGACCACCTGACAGTCATCCTCATTGGGTACCTCCTGACCAATACCGAGTAACAGCCCGATATCGTCGTTTCGCGGGTACGGCTCTCCAACAATTTCCTGAACTCTACCGTATCTTCGATCAGCCACTTTCTGCTTCTCTCGGAGGATCCGCATCTTCTCCTTTTGTGACTCTCCCTGCTGAATATCGTTCCGAAGCTGATTGAAGAAGCCAACGTCATTATGTCTTAGATAGTCCCGTTCGTTGGCTTTCTGCTCGCCAATATTATCCTCATCAGACGTGATCACCTGTATAAAATCGTAGTAGATATCGTCTTTCCGATCCGGAACTCGCTGAAACTCTTCCTCGACCTTCTCGCTGATCGCCTTCTCAAACTCAGACTCCAGAAGCAGTTTCCTCGCTCCTTCGTTTTGCTGGTCCAGAATATACGATATGAGGACGCACGTGTCACAGAACACCTCCTCCTTAGTTTCTGAGGGTTCCGAGCTCATTCTTTCGCTAAGTTCTCTTCTTCGAGGTATGCTCGAACGAACTCATCAACTGACTCGGTATCTGAATTGACTGACGGGTAGTCCCGTTCCGTCGGAATCAGTGTCGCATCTGCAGCCGCAGTCCTCAGTTGTTCTAGCTTTCGCTCATACTCTGATTCCTTTTCAGAGAGTTTCTGGAGGTGTTTAACCCTCAGATCATCACGTCGCGGTCCTGTCGCAGTTTTTGAAGAGATTACGAGAGCAGGAAGCTTCCAAGCTTGGTGGTAAAAGAACTTATTGAACCGATTAATCATCTGGAGATGTGATTCGTCTATCCGTTCAACTTCCATTTTTCCGAGCGCGAGACACGCGTCTTCGAGGAGATCCGTGAACTGTCTAAATTGGGGTAGGAGCTCTCGAAGATCGTCGTCTTTGCTCATCTCCAAGTGTAATTCTGAGACAAGGTCCGCAATCTCTTCATACCGATCTGGACCCATGACATCGGCATTTTGACCGAAGTCCGCGAGAGTGTGCCCGTGATTCCGATTTTCGATGATATCCCAGAGTCGCCCTTTCTGCTGAGTCAATTCGTTGCGAAGGTTCTGGCAAGCCAAATACAGATCCTTGTAGTCACCAACCGCTTCCTCTTCGTAGAACTCAAGCAAGAACTGGCCACCACGCTGGTACCGCAGCTCCTCTATATCGAGATCATTCTCGTAAAATTCAGCGTAGTCTCTAATGTGGTCACTGACGTGGATTTCAGGCTGTGTATCTGCGAATTTGCTCTGATCTTTATTTGTCGGTCCGCTAAGACGGTCAAACGACGCCTGTAACTGATCGACGCCGATTATATCATCAACATCGTCTGTCTTCGCCCCAGCGAGGTACCAGCTGTGCGTAACCTCCGGTAGCTCGCCTTGGTCCTTCAGCCCATAATAAATGAACTTCTCAAGCTTCGTTTCTGTGAACTTCGAGAGAGACTCCCGATCAACATCACCGATGCGTAGAAGGGCCAAAGCGACACCGTCCAAAGCGTCGCTGAGTATCTCTTTTTCACGCTCGGTGAGCTCCGCCATGGAACATATGTTCCACCGTCTGTCAAATTAAGGTTGCCTTCCGGCAATACAGCCTGTTAAGAGCATATAGAGGCCCTGAATGTGTATATTCCCGTCATAGAGGCGCTCCCAGCTACAGGCGACTAATGACTGGTGACTGCCTCCTCGACGATCTCGATCTCCTCGTCGGTCAGCCAGTACAACACACGGTCTCGTCGATCAGTGCGTCCGTCTGCTCGATCTTCGCGTCGAGTTCCTCGGCGCGCTCCCTTAGTACAAAATGCGACTGATAGCTATGACTCAGACCACTCTCCCCAGTCACTCCCGCTCAACGTCGAGCTGCTCCGAACTCACTTTTTCGTACATCTCCAGTCGGTCGTAGAACTCGTCAGTCACCACGTCGGGCATCGCCACGCGAAACCGGTGTTCCTCCCACGTCCCGTGGCTCGTGATGACTAACTCACTCACGCCCAGGTCGGGATTCATCTCGACGGGCCAGTCCGTTTCGTACAGACAGTAGATGTAAGTGAGCGGGAATTCAAGCGCGTTCATCGTCTTCTCGACGTACCGCGTCTCGATCGTGACTCTCTCGGACGGCTCAAAGCCGACCGGGTCCGGAATCGTACCGTCGGGGTTGCGCACGAGTTCCTCCAGCGACTCTTCGTTCGTGCTGTCTGTCTTCGACATACGCCGACTCACGTGAGCCCGTGTGAAGTCAGTACGCCAGACCCGGAGCGAAACTGAAACTGGAAGGCAGATCAGCGGGGCGCTTAGCGTTCCCTGAGGTTACTCGTCGACCGCCTGCTCGACGATCTCGATCTCTTTGATGCGCACCATCGTCTTCAGGTAGTTCTCTAGGTCGTCGACCACGTCGTCAACGTCGGGCAGTTCGATCGCCTTCAGCCGGTCGATCAGCGAGTTCGTCTTCGTCGCCGTCTCGCGGAAGTTCACAAAGCCGCCCGCCTTGTCGATAGTGACCGGCACGAAGAGAGCCGTTAGAACAGACCCGCGTCCTCTTTAGCGGCTTGAGCCGCTTCTTGGAGCTTATCGGCGCTCTCCACGGCGTTCGCTACCATCGGAATAAAATCACCTGATCGAAGATCCTCACGGTCGACTATCTGGCAGTATCGTGCTGTCTCACTTGCTGAACCTAAAACGGATTCAGTGATATCGGGCGGAGCACGGTGTATATGATCTCGCAATCGATCCCCAATTTTTCCGTACGCTGCCGACATATCGTTCTTCTGCTCACGAGTGCCACGCGCCTTGTCGTGTCCGCAGATCTCCGGCAAATAGGAATCCGGTGTTTCCCGCTCAACTTGGTCTGCGAGACGAATTACCTGATCGTACCATCCTTTGACCTCTGCAACTTCATCGCGGTAATTCCGAGATTCGACTATGGCAACACCAATGAGACCGCTAATAAGCGCACCGACCACCGGGCCGAAGATGGTACCTATTGTACTCATGCTTTCACAAATATTTGTTAGCGGGCACTTGTTGTTTTACTGTAGATAGGGGATCGGTGGTGCGAATTGCTACAGAGAAGGATGAAGTAGGACGACTGAAGTAGTGAAACTAATGGACCAGTCTGATTTTGACAGACCACAGAACGATCCACGTGCTCAGCGTGTGATACGGTCGATCGAGAGATTTGCCACCGAGTTCGATCGACGTGTCCCGAGAGAACACGCTAACGAAGTCCTCTACAGTTCAGTCGCTCTCAAAGGAGAATTGATACGTCAGGGGCCAGAAAGGTTTATAGAAGAACACCTCATTCGTGATGTTGCTGATGCTCTCGGCTACCAATATCGGCCACAACCGAAGGGATTCGACGGACTCGGTGACGACACTCCCGATTTTACGATTACTAACGTCAACGTTACTGTAATAGGCGAACTCAAGGCTCCGAACGGAATCAAGAAGGCTAAATCAGAGTCGATCAGTTACCTTGATCAAGCTGAAGACCGGCCTCTCGTCGGAATCGCTTCTGACGGGTGGACATGGATCAAGTACACGGCTTCAGAGGGGGACCAGCCGACGTTCAGTGACCATTGTTCTCTTCGAAAGGTTATCCGTGATGTCGCTCGCGAGCAGGCAGTGGACAAATCTCCACGTCGTGATCGATCGGAATTGCGGCGTCGCTGCTACAACTTCGTGAGCGCGTTTAGTGCTGAAGATATCGGAAAGTCAGTCGAATCAAAACAAGGATAGAAACTTCTCATTTTTGTTCTGTTGAATAGCGACCTCTGAGCCATGGTGAGACGATGCTGATCTTGAGACCACTAGCGTCAACCGCTAACAAGGGCTGTGTTGAATCGCCATACAGCAGCGAGGTAGGCCGCTAAATCAAAGGAGTTGAAGCGGGAGAATGCGGTTGTTCATGACGCAGATCTCCCGCTTCATCGGGGAAGTTGTGCCGGTTGCTCAAAGAGTTACTGGCGATGGAGGCGAATCCGCCGCACCGGAAGGTGGCGGCGGATTCGCCGACTATGCACTCGTTTCCCTCCATTGTCTGCGGATTTACCTCGATTCATCGTACCGCATGACGATCGACCTGCTCAAAGAGATGCCACAAATAACCGGGGAGATCGGCCTCAACGCGGCCGATCTCCCTGCGCCGTCCACGTTGTGTAAGGCGTTCGACCGGATCAGCATGAACGTCTGTCGAGTGCTGCTGCGCCAGTCGGCGCAGCTGCACGATCTCTCTGAACACGCCGCGATCGACGCCACGTTCTACGACCGCTCACCAGCCAGCCGCCACTACTGCCAGCGAATCAGCTACCGCGTTCAGAAGCTCAAAGTCACGAAACTCGTCGATACAGCGTCTCAAGCCGTCCTTGACGTTCACTGCTCAACGAACCGGGAGGGAAGTGACGCCGATCTTGCTGAGCAGATCGCCCGCCGGAATGCGGGCGATCTGCGGTCTCTCGCGGCCGATAAAGGCTACGACAAGCAATCGCTCCGCGAAGGATTACGCGATCTCGGGATCAGACCGCTGATCAAGCACCGCATCTTCGCACCGTACGACCACGCACACAACGCCAGAATCGACGATAATCGCTACAATCAGCGCTCTATGACCGAAACTGTGAACTCGGCTGTGAAGCGCTCGCTCGGCTTCGCCGTGCGAGCGCGGTCATGGTTTCGTGAGTTCCGCGAGATCGCGCTGATGTGTGTCGTCTATAACATCAAACGCTTCGTCAAACAGTGAATCTCTACGCCTTACAGCGATTCAACACGGCCCTAACAAGTCGCCTCAAATTTTGACCCCCTCGGTCAACACCGCTATTCAACAGAGCACTCATTTTGAGGCTCTAGGGCCACCGCGATAGAGCGAGTCCTTTCGAAATCTATTCTCTTACAGCCTCCTCAACGATCTCGATCTCCTCGTCGGTCAGCACGTACAGTTCATACACGATCTCATCGATCAGCGCGTCCGTCTGCTCGATCTTCGCGTCGAGCTCCTCGGCGCGCTCCTTCGTCTCCAGGTAGTTCTCCAAGTCGTCGGCCACATCGTCGACGTCGGACACCTCGATCGCTTTCAGCCGGTCGATCAGCGAGTTCGTCTTCGTCGCCGTCTCGCGGAAGTTCGTGAAGCCGCCCGCCTTGTTAATAGTGCCGGGGATTAGGCAACTAATCTGGGCAGAACCTATCTCTGAGTGACCCGCTATCTAAACTGTAGAATAGAATTTACAGTCAACCGGATTGATAAGTACGGCCTATTGAAGGACTACATACGCATCTTAGAAGTAGTAGATATGACTCAGGAACGAAATAGAAATCCGAGAACAGACTCTCAGTATGAGCAACTTTTAGAGAGTCTTCAGGACTATAAAGAAGATGGGACTGTTGAGGTTGAAGACTGGGAGAATGTAGAGAATCTTGGTGAGATCCCTAAAAAAGAGGTGTATAAACTCCCAGAACAGGATGCTAATAATTTGTTATCTTTCTATATTAGCATAGTTGCCGAAACCGAGACGCTTAGCACATTAATACTCAGCGCTGAGGTGTTTGATCATGGCAGGAAGAGAAAAGGATCCTACGAGTTCCTTTCCGAATCATTCACTCAAAAGCACAAAGAAGACATGTTGTTCTACTTGGGTATGATTGATGAGGGATTAAAGGGTGAGTTGTCTCGTCTGAGAAAACGACGAAACGAATTAGCGCATACGGACCGTCATCAAGAGTTTGAAAATATCAACAACATAATTTCTGATGTGAAGAGGGCAAAGAAGGCTAAGAACAAGCTTGAGGACATTGAGCAAAAAGTCGAACGTAACGCCTTCCAGTAAACCAGATATCGTATTAGAACTCTGATTTAGAAGTGGCTCCAGAGCGTTGCCGGGTTAATCACTAGTTAGCTCTCAAAAAGCAAGGATGACGCAACTACTGGTGCTGTATTCCGGCTTTTGCCGACAGCACCCTTTCTCACAAGGCGGCTCCTTCCTGCGCTTCCCCTACATTGATAAGAGTTAGTGAATTTTCAATAGCCATGTCTGTCCAGCAGATCACTGCGAAGGATATCGCGGGCTGGGAGTCCCTCCAAGATATCGCCGACTCCTTCGCAAAACGTGGTCTGAAACCGCAACCTGACCTCGGAGAAAACAACCAGTTTGTTCTTCAGCTCGACGATGACGAGTTCGTCGTACTCGTCAATGCGGGCCCTAGTGAAACGGCGACGGACTTCAAGCCGGACAACCGCTCCCGACACACGAACCTCGTCGCCACGAACGACTTCGAGGAGTTCACCTTCCTCACGCGGATGCGAAGCTGGGAAGGTCAGCAGCACGGACGCATCAAGCACCAGAAGATTTCGTTTACCAAAGCGCAGTTCACGAGCGACAGCGGCGAAAAGAACACCGTTCTGAAGAAGCTCAATTCTATCGAGTACGGGTCTTCTGCTGCGATCTACGACACCCTGTACGACACCCAACAGGTCGTTGAGGAGTTCTACGAGGAGTTCGAAGAACTCCGGACGAACCTCGTTCAAGAAGTGTCTGGGATCCCCGACGATCGCGGCGACGCGAAACGGCGATACATTCAGGTTATCCTCGACCGGATGATCTTCCTGTATTTCATTCAGGAAAAGCGGCTGCTAGACCGGAATCCGAACTACCTCCACGAGCAGCCCGGCAACGTCGTCAACGACGGTGAGGACCGGTACGAGAAATTCTACCGGCCACTGTTCTTCGATTACCTAGCAGAGGACAAGCAAAATCCCGAATTCGGGAGCCTCCCGTACCTGAACGGCGGGTTGTTCGCAAAAGACCCTGTCGAGGAGGAGTTCCCAGACGCAAAGGTCGGAGCGTCCGCTGAGGAGACGAATGAACTCCTCAACGATATTTTAGAATTCCTATCGGGGTGGAACTGGAACGTGGACGAGCGACTCGACATAGTCGACCCAAAGAACCTCTCGCCGGCCATACTCGGTCACATCTTCGAGCAGACGGTTAATCAGAAGGAGATGGGTGCGTACTATACGCCTGAGGAGATCACCGGTTTCATGTCCCGCCGGACGATTCATCCATACCTTCTCGACCAGCTAAACGACACCATCGACACCGAGTACGACGAGATCGATAACGTGTTTGGCTTCTCCGAAGTCAAGGTTGCCGAAAGCGGGACAGCGGTTGCGGATGGCGGGACGATGACCCAGCAGGCGGCCACCGAGAGCGTGGAGACGAAGCACGTAGAAACGCTATACCACGACATCTTGAAGGAGGCGCACGTCCTCGACCCCGCGGTCGGGAGTGGCGCGTTCCTGCTCGCCGCGCAGGACGTGCTGGTGGACATCTATCTCCAGTGTATTGAGTACTTCCAGCAGCTCGAAGCGGAGGAGAAAGGCTGGGAGTTGGAGTCTCGCACTCGCGACGAATTGGACTCAATCAACGAAGGGCAAGGCGGCGCATCGCTGTACGCGAAGCGAACGGTCATCCTAAACAATCTATACGGGGTCGATATCGACGAGGGTGCGGTCGAAATCTGTAAACTTCGTCTCTGGCTCTCGATGGTCGCCGACATCGAAGACGAGCCCAACGAGGTGGAGCCACTCCCTAACATCGACTTCAACGTGCGGCAGGGCAACAGCCTAATTGGTCAACTTGATACAGGCATTGAGAGCAACGAAGACGGAGATAGCGACCTCGACTCTTGGGAGATTAAAACTCGCTTCGAGGACGTGAAAGAGGCTATCAAGAAACACAAGGAAGCAGAGACCAGCGTTGGGGCACAAAAATGGCGGAAAGAGGCAGAAGGCAGGATAGAGGAACACCGAGACAAATTTGATGAAATCCTCCAGAGAGAATTCCAAGATGCTGGCTTTGACGACATTACGATCAAGGAGATCCGAGAGTGGTCCCCCTTCCACTGGCCATTGGAGTTCGCTGATGTTTTTGAGAGAGGAGGATTCGACGTGTTCATTGGGAACCCACCATGGGACATGCTCTACGCGAACCGCGACGACTTCTTCATCCGCTACGATGAGCAGTTCCGTACCTATCCGTCGGAGGAGAAAGACGGTGTGATGGAGAACCTCCTCTCAAGCCCTGAAGTTGCGTGGGCATGGGAGGACTACAAGGAATCGATGGAAACTCAGGCAGACTTCTTCACGCAGGGAGATGTCTACAAGCTCCAATCTCCCGTGGTGGGCGGTCGAACGATGCCGACAAAGAACGAACTTTCGGCTCTTTTTCTTGAGCGGGTCTTCAGACTCTCCAGAGACGGCGTGAAGGTGAGTCTGCTCCTTCCCGGTACTATTTTTGGGGGAGTAATGGGGAAAGATCTCCGAATGCATCTGCTGGATCACACGGATGTGGAGAATCTCATCGGGTTCGAGAACAAGGGCATCTTCGAGGCTATCGATGATAGATACCGGTTCGCGATTCTGACATTCGAATATGGGGGAAAGACATCAGCTCTTCGAGGGATATTCAACCAACGTGACATGGATATAGTCTATCGGATCGAAAATGAGGCAGTCAACATCCCGCGCGACGTACTCGTCAGTTATTCTCCAGAAGGTGGAATTTTCCCATCCATCACTTCGCAGATCGAAGTAAGCGTCTTGGAGAAGGTAGTTGAGCAGCCTTCTTTGGGTGAAGATTTAGACGAGACTTGGACAGTTGATATGCTCACTAAGGAGTTCGTTGAATCGACTGATAAGGATAGGCTCCAGACATCGGCTGAGGAGGCCGACTATCCCGTCTACGGCGGCAAAAATATCCATCAGTTCCAGTACGATAATACCCACACAGATGCGTTAGATGGACCAAAGTACTGGAGTCGGGGGATGTACGATCCAGTGAATAGTGCTCAGTACCGTGTTCGAGAGAAGAAATTCAACAAGGGTAATCTCAAACGGGCAATCTACGACGCCTTTGGAGGGTCAAAGACGAGCAAGTCTCAAGTTCAATTCGTAGATGAACTACTCGAAGAACACCGTGGTCACGGACTTGAGGAAGAGGACGTTCTACTCGATTGTACTGAGTACCGAATCGGAATTCGGGATGTTTCTCGTGCCCGTGACGAGCGAACAATAATAGCGACGGTACTTCCGAAAGAAGTCATCTGTCTCCACACCATTAATACGTTCAAGCCGTTCGCTATTGAGCCGGAAGAGGAACATCTCACAGAGTCCCCACTCCGGTCACCCTACGTCCGGCGATTTACCGATCAAGAGCTCTTCGTGGCAACGGGACTTCTGAACAGCATTGTATTCGATTTCCTAATGCGGACCAAAGTAGAGACGCACATCGTCAAGCGCGAGTTACTGGAATCCCAGCTACCCCGCCTCACCGACGGAGATGACTGGTTCCACTATATCGCTGAACGAGCTGCCCGATTGAACTGTTACGGGGAGAAGTTCAAAGAAATGCGCGAGCGACTCGGCGGAATCAAGCCAGCAGTAGAAGAACAAGAACGTAGAGAGTTACAAGCTGAGATCGATGCAGCCGCATTCCACGCATATGGGCTCGAACGTCGTGATGTGAAGTTTGTCCTTGACGACTTCCATCGGGTTGGGAACTCGAAGCTGATGGACGAGATGTACTTCGATCTGGTCTTGGAAAAGTATGATCTAGTAGACGGGAAAGGGCCCCTACCGTAGATCCACTGACATTACCCGATGATTCCCCAGCATACGAGCTTTGCTTGTACATCGCTTTCTCCCATCAGTTTTGTTTGGTATTCTGTAGAGGTTTTCACATTCTCTTCTAAGAACGCTTCCAACTCAGATAAGAACTCTCCGGGTGGCCAGTCCGGGAATGAGTCGTACTCTGTGGTGTCCCGAAACGTATCCCGGAGAATGCGGTCTTCGTCAGTATTGGCTAACTTCACGTCTTGGAGGCGTTCGCTAAGAATCTCGGCCCACTTATCAAGTGATTCGTACTCGCGATTCGGTACCTGCTCCTTCCCGTGGTTGGGTCGCAGGTAGTGCGCGATGAAATCTAGAATCGTCTCCTGCTCTTTTGAAAACTTTTCTCCGCTCTTGAATATATGCTCGGTCTGGCTACCCCGAATCGCCTCTAGCCGATTGTCGATAACTTCCTGAATCGATCCTCTGTTGGATAGGACGTTCTCAGCGTCACTGGTGAGAGGTTCTCCCCTCACCTCGGGATCGATTTTGAGCGTCCCGACGGGGCGCTCCTTGACTTCGTCCGCGAACGGCTTGTAGTAGAAGGCACGCCGAACGCGACCCAAGGGGGACTCGTGATCGTCGTCGTCGAACCAGAGGTGTGCGAGCCCGAACACGCCCGGACGCGGCCCGGAGTCGTGGTCGGTGACGTTCGTGTACAGGCGCTTACGCTCCTCGGGCGACTCTTCAAAGTAGTCCGCGGCGTACTCGAAGTCGTCTTCGGAGAGCCCGAACTCCTCGTTCAGCTCCTTCTTTAGCAGGAACCGCTCATAGGCGGCGTGTTCGTTACTCCCCGCGTTACGGAGAAGTGGATTCTTGCTCGTGTCATCGAGCTCGTTTACGTCCTCGACCTCCCGCGACTTCTGGAGCGAGTCCTCGATCTCGTCGACCTGCAGCTCGCCGATCGTCTTCTCCGTCTCCACGCCGGTCTGTTCGAGGATCTGGTCCTCGTTCGGATCGAGGATGTTATTCTCCTTGCCGACGATCAGCGCGATGTCGTTGATCTTCGCTTGAAGCCGTTTCAGCAGCTTGATTGCCGCCTCGATGTCGCCGTCGGGGTAGAAGTTGTGGACGTACTTCTCGTCGGTACTCCCGATCCGGTCGATACGCCCCACACGCTGAACGATCCGCATCGGGTTCCACGGCAGGTCGAAGGAGATCTGGACCGATACGTCCTGAAGGTTAACCCCCTCTGAGAGGGTGTCGGTCGCGATGACGTACTGGAGTTCGTCTTCACCGGACTCGGCTAGCGTCTGCTGGTACCCCGATGCCTCCGGGGCAAACCGCTGGATAACGTCTTGCTTGTTGTCATCGCCGCCTTTGACGACCGCGCTGTTCGCCTCCGTGAGTGGCGAGTCGGGGTCGTTGAGTAGCGCCCTGTGGACGTAGTCTGCGGTGGCACGGTACTGTGTGAAAACAAGGACTTTCTCGTCGTCGTACCCGTTGAGAACGTCCGTGAGCCGCTCGACTTTCGGATCGCGGAACTCCCGAAGCGAGAACACCGCCTCGTAGAACTCGCGAGTCTCTCCGTCGACGTTGCTCAGATCGCTCCGCGGGTAGAGGATCGGATTCAGTTCCTCCTCTGGAACGTCTGGGAGGACTCCAGCGTTGTGCTCGTGAAGCCACTGCCTCGTCGAGACGGCTTGGTCGTTCACGTCCCCAGAGTCCTGTGCGATATCGCCGATGAACTGCGAGAGGAAGTAGGCGATAAGCGTCAGGTCCTCTCGGATGTACGTCTTCACCTCACCGATTGTCGCGTCCGCCAATTCGTCCGGTGCATCGGTCTCCGTGTCTTCGTCCGCACGAACTGCAGTGGTGTCGAAGCCGAACTCTTCGAGCGTCTGTTCGAGATCTTCGGCAGCGTCGCCTCCTTCCACGAAGTCATCAAGCGTTTCCTCCTGCTCTTCGTCCTGCGCTGCGCGCAATAGGTCGATCTCTTTCTCTTCGGGGAGTCCATCAAGAAGCCCGAGAAGCCGCCGCTCGCTCTGGTGTAGCGTCTGGATCGACTGAACGAACGCGTAGGTCGACGACTCCAGCCGCTTGAGCAAATTCAGCTTGTACAGCGCCTTCAGCGTCCCGCCTGCCTTCGGGTTCTTCACCGTGATGTGCGGGAGGTGGAGCGCGTCCATCACGTCCGGCAGCATGCGATACACCGGCTGGTACGCCGCCGGAAGCGTATATTGTTCTTTGTTGAGCGTCGGCGGCTTGAAACTCATCTCAAAGTCTTCGTCCTCTTGGATCTGGTCTTTGACGTGCTTCCGCGTTCGAAGCACCATCACCTCGTTCAGAATCTTCGAGATCTCCTCTGAATGGCGCTGGAGTTGCTCGGTGATACTCTTTCGTTTTTCATCGCTGGCCTCCTTTTTTCCCGCAGCAATCTGTTTCCGTGTCTCTGAGAGTTCGATGTACTCTTCGAAGGCGCTGAAGTCCAATGACGCCTTGTTCCGCAGTTCCTCGGGGCTGGTGAACATACTGATGAGATTCTCCAAGTCGGTCGCGGAGTTATTGATCGGCGTCGCCGTCAGCATTATCATCGTCTTGCCACGGAGCTGACGGAGATTGGCGTGGCGGCGAGTCCCCTTGTAGTCGTCATCGTGGTCCGGGGTCGGCCGCCACTTACCGTGATTCCGGAATCGGTGAGCCTCGTCGACAAGTACCACGTCGAACGCGTCTTTGAGGTCTTGAACCTCGTCGTACGCGAGATTCTGGAACTTACTGATACTCATTACATCGAGATGTGTTCCATCGACCTCAAGCCCGAAGTACGGATTACCGTCTTCATCAGTGTCGTCTTGGAGGAGATCTTCCCACTGCTCGGTGAGGTTTGCGGGCACGATTAGGAGACAGCGATCCCCGCGCTGGCGGTAATCGTGGAGGAGTTCACCGCCGATGAACGACTTCCCGAGACCAACTGAGTCGGAGATGAGACAGCCGTTGAACTGGGAGAGTTTCTCTTTCGCGCTCTCGTACCCGAGCGTCTGGAAGTAGTACAGCGGACTGTCGCGAAGGTTGACGTTCCCTCTTAGTTCGTCGTACGCGAGGAGCTTGTACATCTCGAACGGTTCGATGTACGTGCCTAAGTCATCGAGTGTCTTGTCATCATCAGACTCCTCTTCTTGCTGCTTTTGCCAGTCTTGGTATTTCGTGCTGTTTTCGATGATCCGGATGATCTCCTCACTGAAGTCCTCAGCATTCGCCCACTGGTTGTCGTACCAGCTCTCGAACGCCTCCGCATCGGGTCGATCTTGACTTGTCAGATTCAGTTCGATATTGTTCCGATGCCCGCTAGCGGTAAAATTCGAGGAACCGACAACGGTCGCACATGGCCGGGTATCTGTGTCATCATCGTCGACCAGCCAATCATCATCGTCGTGTGGTGCCCGGAACGAGGCGCCCTTGGCGTGGAAGTATCCGTTCTCTGGGTTTCGCACGCGGACGCTGACCTTGCCTTCCGCTATGAAATCTCGTAACCGGTCCAGCCGATCTAATTGTGCGTTATTCAGCTCCTCAATACTCTCTTCAACTTCCTCCTTGAGTTCACTACGCAGGTTTTGACCTTCGCCGATCTCATCTGCTGTACTACGGTTCGTTTGTCGACCCATCAGGATCCGAATGGGAGCGTGGCCAATCTCCTCAGGGTCCGCCAATTGTTCGAGGTCTTCCCGATAGAGGTCGAAACCGGAGAGATAGAAGTACCCAGTGGCGATGCGTGCTTCTTCGATCTGTGGAATTATCTTCTTATACACATCCTCAACGGTCCTCTCGGTGTTATCGACCAACGGAGGGAGAGAAAGCATCGTGATATCTGGAGTAATAGTCAGGATGACTTAGTGGTTAGTGGTGGGCGAGTGGTTCTGTTGAAATCCGTCCCTCTCCAGCTTTTGTTTCGCGCCGCGATTGTCGGCGATCGGCCGACCGAATGCTGACTTGATTCCGCGATTTCGACCGCGGCGATCCCGCAGATCCCGTGATCGCACCGTGACGACTTCTGCGCCGTCGTCACTTCCACTTTCACCGCCCATCCATGGCTCACCCCTTTTACGGATCTCCCCATCCACGCTACCATGCAAACCCATTCCCAACGACCGACCGCCGACCTCCCGGAGCTCACGCCGGGCGTCACGCTCGTCGACGTCGACGACGAACTCGGAGTCACGCCCGTCCAAGCACTCCTGCTCGACCGAGTACTCAGTAGGGACGCTCCCGCGTTCTGGGTCGACGGCGCGAACAGGGCCAACACCACTCGCCTCCGCGAACTCGCCCCGGCGGACCGCGTCCTCGACCGGATCGAGGTGGCTCGCGGGTTCACGGCCCACCAACACACCGCGCTGCTCGACCGATTGGCTGGCCGGCTCGCCGCCTGCGAGTCGCCCTCAGTCGTCGTCGCAACCGGACTCGACAGCATGTACCGCGCCACCGACGTTGACAGCGAACTCGCCGAGCAGCTGTTCGTCCGCGCGATCGCATCGGTCGCACGCATCGCTCGCGTCCACGACACGCCGGTCGTCGTGACGCGGCACCGCGACGATGAGTTCTCGACGCCGCTCCGCCGGGCCGCGACGACGCACCTCCAGTGTGAAAAGACCCCCTTCGGGCCGCGCTTCGAGGACGCCACCGGCGACACGGAGACGCTCGTCTACCACACCGACGACGGCTGGTTCCAAACGACGCTCGCGTACTGGCAGGAGGTGCTCGAACACCGCGCCCGGCTGTACGACGGAGCGACCGTCAACCGCGCCGCAGCCGCACCAAGCATCCAGTAATGGGCCGGACGAACCCGACGTACCGGGACCAGTTGAGCGCGATCGAAGACGACTGGCGCGCGTTTCGACGCGTCCTCCGCCGGCAAGACAAGCCCCGATTCGACCGGCTGTTCGTGTACGCTCGCGACCACGCCGACGCCGCGGGGAACCTCAACCCCGCCGACCCACTGGCGCCGGTGTGGATGGCGATCGCGCTCGAACAGGAACGCCGGATCGCCGAACTGGAAGACGAAGTCGAGTCGCTCACCGACACATAACGTGACGCTCACGCTGGAGTACCTCGGTGACGGCCGCGTCGCCCGATGGACGCTCACCCCGGACGGCGCCGCTCGCGAGGTTCACGAGGCCCATCACCCGACGCTCTTCGTCGGTGACTCGGTGGGCGATCTCTACGGGCGATCGGGTGGTCCGGATCCGGCGCCGCCGTCTCGGGACGGACTCTCGGACGCGCTCCGCGAACTCTGGTCGTTCCTCGATGGACAGGAGGCTATCGAGCGGCTCAGCGTCGAAGCACACCGACAGACGTTCCGGACTGCCGCCCGCCCCTTGCTCCGCGTCGACGCCGCCTCGATCGAGGCGGTCCGGACGGTCGCAAACCGCGTCCGACAGTTTGGACAGCCCGACACCTACACGTGTTACAACGTCGATTTTACTCGGCAACTACGGTTTTGCCTCGAAACAGACACCCGAGCCGCGCCGGACCGCTCGATACGCGACCTGCGGACGCTCCATCTCAACTTCCCACGCCACGAATCGGACATCGAGTCGCTACCGCAACTCGCCGTCGAGGGTGATCGCGTCGGGTCATCGCCCGGCGAAACGATCAGTGGCGTTCAAGCGGCGCTCGACGACCACGATCCCGATGTCCTAGTCGTCTCGACGGCAGCGCTCGTGCCACTCCTGTTCGAAGCAGCCGACGTTTACGGCGTCGACCTCAAACTCGGTCGACGTGACGGCTACACCAAGCTTGCCGGCGAGTCGACGTACACGTCGTACGGCAACGTCGGACACTCGCCGGCCCGATACACGGTCCCCGGCCGGGTCATCGTCGACGAGGCCAACTCGTTCTTCTACCACGAGTCCGGGCTGGAGGGCTGTCTTGATCTCGTTGAACGCTCTGGGCTCCCCCTACAGGAACTCGGGTGGGCCTCAATCGGGCGAGTGCTAACGGCAATGCAGATCCGAGAAGCCAGGGATCGCGATGTACTCGTGCCGTGGCGCGCGTGGCGCCCGGAGCTGTTCAAGCGGGCGTCGACGCTCGACGATGCCGACCGAGGCGGCACAACGTTCGCCCCCGATGTCGGTCTCCACGAGGACGTTCACGAACTCGACTTCGCCTCGCTGTATCCCAACATCATCCGGACCCGGAACATCTCGCCCGAAACCGTCCGCTGCGGGTGTTGTGACACCGACGACGTGCCGGGGCTCGGCTACTCCGTCTGCGATCGGGACGGCTACCTACCGGAGGTGCTCGGCCCACTCATTGACGCCCGGAGCGAGATCAAAGGAGAGATCCCCGATGTCGCCGGCGACGAACGCGAGCGACTGGAAGCGGCCTCCTCGGCGATCAAGTGGATCCTCGTGTCTTGCTTCGGGTATCAGGGGTTCTCAAACGCCAAGTTTGGGCGGATCGAGTGCCATGAGGCGATCAACGCCTACGCTCGTGAGCTCCTCCTTGACGCCAAAAGCACGTTGGAGGAAGCGGGCTGGCGGGTGGTGCATGGCATCGTCGACTCCATCTGGGTAACACCCGCCGACGATCGCGAGCAGCGCCCCTTAAAGGTGGTCGCCGCCGAGATCAGCGAAGAAGCGGGCATCGAGTTGGAGTACGAATGCGCGTTCGAGTGGGTCGCATTCTGCCCGACGCGAAACGGTGAGTCGGGAGCGCTCACTCGGTACTTCGGGAAGCGCCGTGGTGAGGCGTATCCTGAGGCGGGACTCGGCGATGCAATCAAGACGCGAGGCATTGAGGGGCGGCAGCGATCCACGCCAGCGTGGGTCGAAGAGGTCCAAAGCGAGGCGTTGCGCGTGTTCGACGAGACGCGCTCGCCAGAGGCGGTGTGTGATGTCCTCCGGCGGCACCTCCGAGAGCTACGGGAGGGTCGGGTAGATCCCAGTACGCTCGTCGTCGACAATCACGTGTCGAAGGATGTGGATCAGTACTCAATGGAGACGCTTACCGTCGCTGCCCTCAAGCGGGCACAAATCGAAGGGTCGGGATTGGCTCCTGGACAAACTGTCCGGTATGTCGTTGTTGATGCGGACGCACGAGGTGCATCGCGGGTCAGGTTGGAGTTCGAAGCCGTACCACGGTACGACACCGGGTGGTACGAGGACATCGCTGTACGCGCCGTTGAGAGCGTGCTGGCGCCGGTCGGCTGGCGGGAAAAAGAGATCAGACAGTACCTCAGTGAGACGAAAGACGAGACGCTAGCGAGTTTCTGAGAACAGCCACCTGCGTTTTGTGCCGTTCCTTCTGACGCCAGTCAGAATTGGTCGCGCGCCGCCTCCGTTGGGAGCCAGTGTGCGCCGATCAGTCTGGCCTTCACCTACGTCGCCCTCTGGTTCAGTCGGGTAGTATATCCGAAAATTCTGCTGTGTTGAATAGCGATCTTTGAGCCATGGTGAGACGATACCGATCTTGAGACCACTAGCGTCAACCGCTAACAAGCCAACTCAAATTTTGACCACCTCGGTCAATACCGGTATTCAACAGAGCAGAAAATTCGGATATCAACAAAGCCGGAGTACCCGGTGTCGGTAGCGCTCTGTAACCGGTGCCCGCAGACTTGGCACGTGTGGTCGTACTGTGACTTCAGCTCAGTCACAAGGGATTGGTCACGGAGGATTCGGTCTCGGACTGTCGTTGTTCGTTCCGGCTCAACGATACTGTATGTGTCTGAGACTGAGGTACTCGTATCCTCGTCTACCTGTGTTGGTGTTGTGCCGAACAGTGCCCGTTCAAGCGTTCTCTCATCGCTGCGAAGATTTTCAAGGCGCTCTGGTTTAACGCGGCGGAAGCCTTGGACGCGTGGGGTTCCGTTGTAGCTGAGTGTGTCCCAGATGCGCGTGATTGCTGGCGCACAGTCACGGTACTCCTCAATGGTGAAAATGAAGCGGCTGTCCGGATTGTTCCACAGCCATGAGCCAATGCCGGGGTCCTCAAGGGTTCGCCCAACGATGCCGCCGGCGAAGAAGTCGCCGTCACGGTAGAATAACACGCAGTCGTGGGGGCGCATTTCGTCGAAGTATCCTTTTGTTTGTGATCCAGCTGTCGCGCCCCAGAGCCGGGTTGGAAGGAGTGACGCGATCGTTTCTGGCGTAGCGTCCGTATCCGAGGGTTCGACGGGCGTATGGACGGTGTTTCTGAAGTGTTCGGTCCAGTCGTCGTTAACGGGGACGAGATACTGGTTTGGTCGTTCAATCTGCCATTTTCCGTGTGCGTCGTGAGGAGTGATGCGCGTGTTATTTTGTCGCCCGAGTTGTTGTTGGACGCGGCGCACGGCGTGTTTCCACTCGGGTTGATCGGCTCCGTTAGCACAGATGTCGTCGCACCGTAGGTCCTCGTCACACAGATCGGGATACGTGGTCTGTATTGCTGGGTAGATGTCCTCGCTTGTGGATTGGACACCTGGCGGGACGCAAGCAAGTTCTGTGGCAGTTAGTGTATTTTGAAGCTCGCGGCTCTGTTGAAATCCTCAACAGTTGATAGTTTCACGACCCTGATCGCTCAGTATCGGATCTCTATGGATCGATGTGGTGTACCGCTTCAGGAGACAGGAGTCGGTCAGTGGGCAACGCAACCCACCCGTTCGGGAGAACACGAACCTTGCCTTGGTGAAGCACCTTCTCTTGTTCCAAATCCCCATATACGGTCGCGTTTTCGTAATCAACTAAGAGTTGATCCGGGAGTTCATCAGGTACGAAGACCATATTTGACGGACCGTTCCTGCGAGCATAGTTCTTGTCACAAGCCGAGATACGGTCGATTTGGGGCTCGCATCAACCGGCTGTTTCATGCGAAAAAATGTTTGAAGAATAGGATTTCAACAAAGCCGGACGTGAAATCCGAGAGTCAAACTGTCCTCGAACGTAGCGGTTCGATCACCGGTCGTGGTTGATATACCCGGCTTCCCATTCAGCTCGGGCCTCGACCTCTCTGGTGCCTCGACCAGTGGTTGTGTACTCGTTAGTTCGTTTGTCTCGCTGACTTTTCTCGACAAGCCCTTTCTCAACGAGCGTATCGAGATTCGGATAGAGCCGACCGTGGTGGACCTCTTTTTCGTAGTAGTCCTCAAGTTCGTCTTTGATTGCGAGTCCGTGTGGATCATCAAGGCCAGCAATTACGTACAACAAATCCCGCTGAAATCCCGTGAGATCAAACATACTTCACCTAGAGTATCCAGCTTTTGAAATAACTACTGATCTTCGAAATGATGTTTCAATAATGGCTTTTCTGTTACCATCGAGCACAGTGGAGTAGTAGCTCAGGAGATTGTAAATCTGAATTAACCAACATGCACTCTCTCTCTCCAACTCTGTTGATTAAAATTATTTATCAGCCGCTACGACACTGTGAGATATCTGTCCCACTGGCACCGACTCTTAAGCACCGTTAGAGCGAAGCAAGGCGTATGCTACGGCAGTTCCTCTGCGCGCTCGGCGTTCTCACGGCGCTCATCCCAGACCAGATCGTGGACGTATTCGAGGCGATTGCGATTGAGAACCCTGAACAAAACACCGTCCATTCGTGGTTTGGTCCCCTAATTCGGGCGGAAGGTGTTGTCATTACGCTTGCGGCGCTTCGTGACGGTCGCCTCTACGCGTGGCTGCTGAATGTCACCGGAATCGTTGGTGCCGTCTTGCTTTTCGTCCCACGACTGTACGAGCAAATGGCGGGGCCGCTCGTGTACGAAGACCCCGAGTCGGTGGAATGGAACGAACACCTCACCGACGGCGTCCGCGTGATCGGTGCGGTGTATGTGCTCCTCGCGCTTTTGGACCGCCGGCGTCGAATGGGGGCATGACCGACGACCTCTCCGACCGGACGATCCTCCTCACCGGCGGAACGAGGGGATTCGGGCGGGTGGCGGCGGTCAACCTCGCACAACGGGGTGCGACCGTCGCAGTCGTCGGCCGCGACGAGTCGAAGGGAGCCACCCTCACAGAACAATCCAACGACCCTGCCGGAACGATCGCGTTCCATCAGGCCGACCTCGCCTCCCAATCCACCATCCGGTCTCTCGCAGCAACCGTGAAACACGAGTACGGCCAGATCGACGTCCTCGCTCACAACGCCGGACTCTCGGCTGGGTCACGTCGTGAGAGTCCAGACGGAATCGAGATCACGCTCGCGGTGAACCACTTGGCCCCCTACCTTCTGACATACGAATTACTCGACCATCTCCGTGACGCACCCGATCCGCGTGTTGTCGTCACTGCCTCGGACATCCATCGACGAGCGACACTCGATCTGGACGACCTCCAGCTGACGGACGAGTACGACTCACTCGACGCGTACGCCCGCTCAAAGCTGGCGAACATCGCGTTCACGGTCGAACTGGATGACCGACTTCCAGATGACTCTGCGGTCACGGTCAACTGCGTTCATCCGGGATTCGTTCCGTCGACGGACCTGTTCCGTGAGGCGTCGCTCCGAACGCGGCTGCTGGTTCGGATCGCCGGGCTGGTTCCGGGTGTCGCTACCTCAAAACAGGCAGCTGCTGAACGCCTCCAAACGCTTCTCGTGGAGCCGACGTACGGCTCCGTGAGTGGGCAATATATCGGCGGTGATGGGCCCACAGACCCCGCGCCCGAGGCGACGAGCCAGGCGGTGCGACGGCAGCTCTGGCGAATGAGTGCCGAACTGGTTGACATTACACCCGACTGGCCGACGTCTAGCACCAACTAAGATTCTTTCACCGTTAGCATTGATGGCGATCACAGTATCTCCGTCATTGGTGTATCTCGATGAGACAGAAGCGCAGTACAACTCAGTAGTTGTACTCATTCGGCTCTGTTGAAATCCTCAAGAAGTGATATATTCTGACCCGGTTGCGCTCGATATACTGATCACAGCATTCTCACGACTACTTGACCAGCTGTAGTAGAAACCGCTAAGAGGAGCCCCATTTTCACGGAGACACGATCGGTGAGAAAACTAAAGGAGAGGCCGACGATAGCAGACGCGACAAAGCTGTAGGCGATAGTTGCTGACAGAGAGAGGGCCATAGTCGATTCAAACCCGACGAGTTCATGAATATCTTATGGCCAATAGGTACGTTCAGCGACCAGCTGTTTCAGACAAGAACCTGTCTGAAGAAGAGGATTTCAACAAAGCCACTCATTCTGCTGTCCCTCTATTCCGGCGCGACAACGTCTTCACATACCGGACATTCTGCCCACACCCCCTCAGTACCGTCTTGTTTCTCGTACTCAACGAGGATCCATGCTTCGGATATGTCCTCACCACATTTCGGGCACCGACCGAGGGGCGATTCGTCAGCATTCATGCGAAGGGGTGGAAGGAGCGTGTGACAGTTCCTTCCAAATGAATATCACCCGGCTTGAACCTAAGCTTTTGGCGGCTTTGCGGGCCAAACGCACCAGGTTTCCGGTGGGGTAGACCACCAGCACGATTAACCAACACATGCTTTTGGTCCTCAACTTTGTTGGTTAAGAGTACGCTCGATCGCTATCCAACTTCCGAATATTTAGCTCCCCACGAGTGGACGGTCGTGCTAACTTAAGCATCGGTTCCAGCAGACGGCGAAGGCTCGGAGCCATGATTCTGCTGCCGTCGGCTCCGCGTTTCTAAATGTATTTAAAAACGAAGAGGTTCTACGTTTTACTTCTCTAAAGACACGTTCAACAGCATTCCGATTTCCATGACGAGTAATTTGAAATCGGAGCGAGGTACGTGAGGGCGCAGCTGTGAGATGTCCGCCAGCATCAACCAGAAAGAGCGCGTCGTCAATCTGGTGTTTCTCTCTGAGATCGCGGAGAAATACCAAAGTAAATTGTTGGTTTTGAACGGGAAATACGTCAACGTGGAGAAATTCGTTTGTATGAGGATCGACGGCGGCGTACAGCCAGAATCGGTCTGAGTCGATCTGAATCGCAGTCTCATCGACCGCAACGCGATTCGGGCTCGCACCGTCAGCTGGCTGTAGATCGGCCTTTTGAACCCAGTTGTGAATTGCTGTTCGACTTCTCTCGACACCCAACCTCTCAAGATACTGTTTGGTATTCGACAGTGATGGGCCAGCAAGGTGGAGCTGAATACCGGTTTCAATGATCCCGTGGGGTGTCCGCTCTCGCTCCACAAACTCCAAGTCAATCCAATCAGTACAGCCGTCGAGGCGGTTGGATTCGGACATAGAGCATTCGAAACACCAACCGCCTCGTTCGTAACTTAACATCGCCACTCGGTGGAGGATCTTCTTCAAGTGGATGTGGTTTTCGAGTTTGACGGGCTGAGCCGGGATCTACAGAATTTTCTCATGGAATCTTTGTTCGCGTATGTCTACGAGTACCGTTTAGCGCAGAACCACCGTGGCCAGGATTTGAGGCACCTGTTTTTCTTGGATGAAGGGAAGCAAGTTTTCAGTGTTTACAAGGAGCGGCAGGATGCTTCGGGAATCCCAGAGATCGATGAATTGACCGCGAAGATGAGGGAGTTTGGTGAAGGCCTGGTGGTGGGTGATCAGGAGGCTTCCAAACTGACTGATTCGATCAAGGCGAATACCTACACCAAGGCCTTGCTTCCTACCGGCGACCGGAAGCAGTTTGAAGCGGTCACGGATTCGATGAACCTGTCTGAGAGGCAGGCGGAGTTTGCTTCTCAGCTTGATGTAGGTGAGGCAGTTATCCAGGTCGGTAACCGTAGCCCGGTCCCGGTGAAACTCAGGCTAGACTGATCGAACAATCGAACTCAGTTAACCCTCCCTAAGGAGCTCCCTATTTGGCCGCCGCAAGCCTTGTTTAGACGCTCCCGACGGCTGCGGTTAGTTGCTCTGTTGGATGAACTGAATCACCCCCAAAGTAGCTCTCTACCCGATCTCGTCCGTGGGATCGCGACTGTAGAACACAACTGCACCGCGTCTAAACAAGACCGCCGCCGCAAAAAGTTGGCCGGCGCGGCCGGGATGTGACGCATCCCCTACGCCGTGTTCACAGCGGAGTACGGAGGACGCGCGCGACTTCAGTCGTGGGTCACTGACTGACGTAGCCTTCCTTGTACGTCCGATGTGAGCGACAGTACATCGATACCACCCGGACACAACGTGGACTGCCGTCGATAGTCCCCGGTATTGGGAATTCGGCTCAATATATATCTGGTATGAACGCAACGTCCACGCGTGTCACAGCAGTACGTCGTTATCGGGGGAAACGCTGCCGGGATGAGCACCGCGACGCGACTCCGACGACTTGACGAGACCGCCGAGATCGTCGTCCTCGAGCGGGGGGAGAACATCTCGTACGCGAGTTGCGGACTGCCGTATCACCTCAGCGGCACTGTCGCTGAAGACGATCTCACAGTGATGGGGAGCGAGCAGCTCGCAGCCGCCTTCGACCTCAATATCCGAACGGGCGTCGCTGCGACGAATGTCGATCCGGATACGCAGACGGTCTCGGTCACTGCGGCCGACGGCGAGCCAGCGGCGATTGCCTACGATGGCCTCGTTCTCGCGACGGGAGCGAAGCCGCTCGTCCCGCCCATGTTCGACCTGTCCGAACTGGAACACTGTCACACACTCCGGAGCGTCCCAGACGCGACGGCTATCCGCGAGGGGATAACCGGTGACGGGCGAGCGCTCGTTATCGGCGGCGGCTACATCGGCCTTGAAGTCGCCGAAAACCTCTCTGAAGCCGGGAACGACGTCGTCGTCGCCGAGTTACTTGAACAGGTAATGCCAAACACACTCGGTCCGGAAATGGCAGCGAGAGTCGAGTCACGGCTCCGTGACCGGGGCGTTGATCTCCAGCTGGGAACCGGCGTCGACTCGCTGGCGGAACCCGGGGACGGGACGGTCGTCGCCACGACGGACGGCTCGCGGGAGACATTCGATCTCGTCGTCGTCGCAACCGGCGTCACGCCGCGAACGGAGCTGGCGGAGTCGGCAGGCGTAGAGCTACACGACAGCGGTGCGGTCGCGGTCGATGATAGAATGCGAACGTCGACGCCGTCGATCCACGCCGTCGGCGATGTCGCCGCTCCGCCGGCCGCTCGGACCGACGGGAACGCGTGGGTACCGCTTGGTGGGCCGGCCAACCGGATGGGCCGGGTCGCCGCGAACGACATCGCCGGACGTGACGACCGCCTCGATCCGGTCTTGGACACCTCGATCGCGAAGGTGTTCGATCTCGACATCGGTACCGTCGGTGACACGGCAACGGCGCTCGACGAGGCGGGACAGGCCTACGAAGCGGTCTACACGAGTCAGCCGAACCACGCGGAGTACTACCCCGGGGCGTCAGAGATCGACTTCAAACTCCTGTTCGATCCCGACGACGGAACGCTCTTCGGTGCCCAAGTTATCGGCGAGAGCGGCGTCGACAAGCGAACCGATGTCCTCGCGACGGCCATCGCACACCGGGACACCGTGTTCGATATCCGCGATTACGATCTCGCATACGCGCCGCCATACTCGGCCGCGAAAGACCCGGTAAACATGTTAGGAATGATCGGTGCGAACGTCGTCGAAGGCATCGCCGACGTCGTCCATCTCGATGAGTTTCTCGAACGGAAAGACGAGGCAACGGTCATTGACACCCGCCCTCCGGAGATGCGGGAGGCCCAAGGACGGATCGACGGCGACGAGAACGTCCCGCTCGGCGAGCTCCGAGACTGGGCCGCCGACGCCAATCCGGACGGGGAGGTACTCACGTACTGTAAGATCGGGAAGAGTTCCTACATGGCAACGCGGGTACTGGCAGAGTACGGGATAACGGCTCGCAGCCTGACCGGCGGCTACTACCGCTACGAGTACGCGGCAACGGACGACGGCGAACGAGTCGAATCCATACCAGCAGAGTGACACCGGCTCTGTTGAAATCCTCAGTATCTGATAGTTTTTTACCCCAATCGCTCAATACAGGTAACTCACGAATCGCTCAGTAAAGAGCACGAATGTGGTGCGAACCGAAGCTAATCTGCGAGAGAGATTGAGCGATCGGTACCAAATATTTAAATTCTACAGAATATTGTTTGTCCCCTTTAGATAAACCATCTAATTATTACATTTATTCAGAGTCAGAGAACTCATACTGTTTGTTCACTTCACCATCAGCAGTTTGGTAAGTGAAATTAAATCCATTCAAAGCAGATGGGATGTCATCTGGAGCGCTAGCATTTTCACCAATTTGCTTTATCAATTCATCAGCTTGAGAGGTGACTTTTGAATCAGGGTTCTCCGGTTTGTTCTCCACGTCCAGAAACAGACCTAACAGCTTTGAGGTCACACTGCTAGTTGCTCCCGATACTATAGAATAGATCATATCGATCATTTTTCATCACCAGTTTGAGTGTATTCTTGAATGAGTGTAGATGCTATAACGTTTGCAGTGGCTTCCTTCATTTCGATATCCATAGTAATATGTTCGCTCTCAAGTCGAGATTCAATTAGTTCTAAAATGAGGTTTTTTAGCATTCTGACCTCTGCTTCAGGTATATCCAATACATCACCCATCCTTTCGAATTCACCTTCTAGCTCAGAATCTGTTATATTAATTTGTACAGTCTCGTTATCATCCGGAGCATGAGTTTCAAGGAATTCAATTATTTCTGAGGTTATCTCTTCTATGCCAGCGTCCCCGGACTCTG
This sequence comes from Halorubrum sp. PV6, assembly GCF_003990725.2. Classification (NCBI taxonomy): domain Archaea; kingdom Methanobacteriati; phylum Methanobacteriota; class Halobacteria; order Halobacteriales; family Haloferacaceae; genus Halorubrum; species Halorubrum sp. PV6. The sequence continues at coordinate 107,219 of NZ_CP030065.1, read as the reverse complement.
GTTCCGGAAGAGACCCCGACGCTACAACACTTTTTGCTTTTATTCCTCCATTACCCTCTTCGATCTCGAACTCTACCTCTTGACCCTCCTCAAGATCCGGACCGCCAACATCCTCCATATGAAAGAATATATCCTCATCTGTATCCTCGACTTCAATAAATCCGTATCCACCTTCATCATTGAAAAAGTCAACCTTACCTTTCGCCATTTTGTTATTACTTTTGTATGATAGTACTTAATTCTTACATACATTCCAGATCTCGCTCGTATGATGGAAGGAACATATACTCACTACGCAGTTTTCAGCGAACAGCCGTTTCGAAGGTGAGTGTGTCTGAAGAAGAGGATCTCAAAAGAGCCATTCGTATCACCCCGATGGATTTGATCGAGACGATCAGCGTCGGTTGCGAGACGCGGCTGTTGAGCTCACAGAACAGAACGTCTCAGTTCTCATTTCAAATTCACCACCGGTCACAGAGTTGTATGAGGAGCATGACGCGTTCTCAGTGACGTACGCCGATGCGACGCGAGCGATTAACAGCGACGCGAGTAATCGTGGCGAGGTTGCTGAAGTCCTGATAACAAACGTCCAACCTGAGGATCGGCGGCGGAAGACGCTCGCAGAGTTCACTGAGTGACGACTTCTTCTGATCACTTTCACGTCGCTCTTCGAAGCTTAATATGCTCCCGGGTCAACGTATCAGTTGAGATGACTAACGAGCCGGATTCCGCTCGGCACTCCGACTCCACCCCTCCACCACGCTTCAATACTGACGGTGGTGGAGCGGGTCCACAACTGCCGGCGTTGCCGCCTCCAGATGAATCGCCGACTCGAGTCCTTGCGCTTTCTGGGGCCGCTGTGAGCGCCTCTCACCGCGATACTATCACCGCGGTAGTCGATAGCTTGGATCCTGATGTGCTTGTTGCGACGGAGCCGCAGGCGAGCATCGTTGGTCCGGCACTCAGTCGGGAGTTTGATCTCGATATTCTTGAAGTTGGCACCGGGATGCGGCCGGACGTGGCGGTTACAGACGAGGATCGGTGTGTTGTCATAGCGTTGCCGATGGGTGAGGAGCCGCTCGACCCAGAGCGGATTGCGAGCAGAGTCGGGATGTCTTCAGTGGGAGAAGATCCGGCTGATGTAGCGACGACTTCTCAGATCTGTCTGATTGACCAGTCTGTTTCGTTATCTGTGGATCCGTATGCCCGGTCAGCAACGCTTGACGGGATCAGTAGCTATCGCGGCCGGGTTCCGGATCAGTGGTGGACGGCGCGTACAGTTCATCTTTCGACGGCGCTACGGGCTGGGTTCACGACGACACGGAGTCACGGAGACGATGGTGACGCGCAGTTTGTTGGTGTCGGGATGTCGAACGCCGATCTCGGTGTTGGTACGACGGCGGATACGACACAGGCAACGCTCGTTGCGCTCTACTCGAACGGAGCGATCGACGTGTCCGAGATTGATCCGCAGAAATTCGGCTTGCGCGGTGTTCCGGAGATCGGTCCGACACGGTTTGAGACGCTGCGTGATGCTGGCACCACTACCGTTGAGGCGCTCGCTGACACTCCGCTCCGGCAACTCACCGAATTATCTGGGTTGGGGCGAACGTCTGCGAGCACGATCCAGACCGCTGCTGAGGCACAGTCCACGAATACCGTCCTCCCGACGGGTGATGATTCGTTACCGAATCAGGATCCGGTGTTCATCGACATTGAGACGGACGGGTTGAATCCATCGACGGCGTGGCTGATCGGAGTTCTCGACGGCGGCCCTGAGGATGGGCACTACATGAGTTTCCGGGAACAGGCGGTCGGTGACGGGTCACACTTAGAGGCGTTTATGACGTGGCTCACCGGTGCTGCGTCGGGCCGGCCGGTTGTCGCATGGAACGGGTACCGATTCGACTTTCCGGTCATCACCGAACAACTCCAGCAGCACCACCCAGATCTCGTGGAGGCTTGGACCGATCGTTATCAGTTCGATGCGTTGTGGTGGGCTACGAAGAAGAACGGCGGCAACGCAGCGCTTCCTGGGCGAACGAACAAGCTGGAACACGTCGCTGACGCGCTCGGCTGGGAGCCGTCGACGAACGGGATCGACGGTGAGACCGTTGCCAAGCTGTACACGGTGTATCGAAGCCAGGTTGCCGGGGAGGCGAACGCCGGAACCGCTGTTGAACCGGACTGGGACCGGTTGGAACGGTACTGCGAAGACGACGTGCGAGCGCTCGCTACGATCTACGAGCATCTCGAAGCAGCTGCGCGACGGGACTCGGAAACGAAGACGCCGACCGGTGAAAACAGCTCACAAGGCTCGCTCGCCGATTTCTCCTGACCATGACTGATAACCATTCACCTCGATCCGAACACGTGACCTCAACCGACACGCGGATGCTGCGGCCCGATGGAGGGACTGCTAGTCACCGCGAGATTCTCTCTGAGTCGGAGCTGAAAGAGTCGTTCCCGGACTGGCGTGAACAGATCCGGCATAGTGAGCGGCTCGACGCGCAGTCTGCTGAGACTGTCGCTCCCGAGGACGTACTTCAGGATCGGCTTGCGTCACCGCTCGGCCATGATCTGTACTCACATCAGGCCGAGGCACTGGATCTGCTTGCGGCCGATGAGAACGTGGTTGTTACGACGTCGACCTCATCGGGAAAGACGCTGATCTACCAGCTTCAGATCGCACGGAATCACCTCGCTAACGATGATGCGACCGCACTCTGTCTGTTCCCGACGAAAGCGCTCACAAACGACCAAGAACAAGCGCTGAACGATCGGTTGCGCGGTGAGTTGGATCTTGATACTCACATCGGGACGTATGATGGTGACACCAAAGATGAGCGGAAGCGGACTGTTCGTGAGAATGCGAACGTCATCCTCACGAACCCGGCCGGGTTGAACGTCTACTTACCGCGCCACAACAAGGATCGCGGCTGGCATCGCTTCTACAGTAATCTTGAGCTCGTGGTGATTGACGAGGGCCACGAGTACGGCGGTGTCATGGGGACTCACGTTGCGTGGATCTTGCGCCGGCTTCGGCGCGTACTCGCCCACTACGGTGCGGATCCGCAGTTCGTGATCACGACTGCGACGATCGGTAATCCGGCTGCTCACGCCTCCACATTGACTGGAGCCGAGTTCAGCGTCGTCAGCGAGGATGGGTCGCCGCGTGGGAATCGTGATATCGTGTTGTGGGAGCCGCCGCTTGATGACGAGGCGCTCGAAGGGTATGATGATGGCAGCGGCGACCTGATGGAGGGGTTCGAACAGGCACGTCGGTCCAGTGCGCGTGAAGCATCCTCCGTGACGGCGCACTTAGCGGTCAACGGGATCCAGACGCTACAGTTCACGACAGCCCGTCAAGGGACCGAAATCGGTGCAAAACAAACGGTTCAGGCCGTCCGTGACCACCCGCGTGATAGGTACATCGACGTCGAACCTTACCACGCGGGCCTTGGGAAGCGGAAGCGTCGATCCGTCGAAAACCAGTTGAAAAGCGCTGACCTCGATGCGGTTATTTCGACGAATGCGTTGGAGTTGGGGATTGATATCGGGTCGGTGGACGCAACGGTGACGGACTCATATCCGGGGACCAAACAGTCCTTCTGGCAGCAGATCGGCCGTGCGGGCCGCGGGACGAGCGACGCACTCTCAGTGCTTGTCGGGGGGAAGGACGCGATGGATGCCTATATTCTCGATAATCCGCGGTACTTGTTCGATGACGACACCGTGGAGGACGCGGTGGTCTCCATCGATAACGACCGCGTCTTCGCGGACCACCTGCTAGCGGCAGCCGCTGAACGTCCGTTGACGGCTGAAGATGCGCCGTATCTCGGTGGCGAGGACCGGTTCCGGGAAATGACTGCCATGTGGCAAGACGCCGGGCTACTTGAACAAGCGGGGGATCTCGACGCTGGCGGTGTCACCTACGCCGGCGACCGACGCCCGCAGAGCCGGATCTCATTGTACGGGACGACAGGCATCGATTACGAGGTGGTCTGTACCAACGGCGAAATTGAGCACGACCCGGTCGCTACCGAACGAGCCTACCGCGACTACCACGAGGGAGCGTTGTTCCTCCATGCAGGTCAACAGTACGAAGTGATCGAGGTGGACCACAGCCAGCCCCACCCGCGAATTCACGTCGAAGAGGTAGCTACCACGCACTACACGCAGACGCTGTCAACCAAGCAGGTTCAGGATCTCGAAGTCAAAGACCACACGTCGCTGGCAGGTGACTATAATGTCTACTTCGGGACAGGGACGGTGCGGATCACCTACGGGAACTACATGGTCCGTGACTATCAGACGGGTGAGCTAATTGAGGGGCCGCTTCCGACCGAGACACCGCCGCTTGATTTACAGACCGAACTCCTGTGGGTCTCGCTGCCCGAAGACCATCTACAGGCGACGATCAACTCGCTTGACGAGCCGCTCTTAGAGCCAACAGAACGGGCGGGCGATGATCCGCGAGTCCCGATGGAGCAAGCGCGGTACACGTACGCCGGCGGGCTCCACGCCGCTGAACACGGGATCATCCAACTCGCGCCGCTGGAGCTGATGATCGATAACCACGATATTGGCGGACTCTCAACGCCGTCGCACCCACACGAGACGATCCCAGGACCAACATGGTTTGTTCATGACGGAATCGACGGTGGGATCGGCTTCTCAAAAGCGATATACGAGCACATCGAGACACTAGCTGATCGGACACGCGAACACATTGCTGACTGTGAGTGTGGCCGTCGCCGGGGCTGCCCGCTCTGTGTCATGAGCGAAGACTGTGGGAACAACAACGACCCACTCGATACTGCGACTGGGACGATGATTCTTGATGACTTGTTGGCAGCGTTCGATACACAGTCAGAGAGGTAGCGAGGTATTCGACGCGGAACAATCCATTCACAGACGGACCTAAGCCGGTGAGTGCGTACAGTTCTCCGTTGAAACTCTCTCCTGGGTCACCATGGTCCGGATGCGCTACCAACCGCTTGCTCTAACCGCCATGTGTTGCTCAACACGGTCTTCTTGTCGTCGGTGCCGCCGGTGGTGAGGATTCCGACGTGGTAGAGCTGATATTTGAATTGGAAGTGAATCCCGGATTTATAGATCGTCGGATCACTGAGGGCGGACTGGTTAAGATCGCCGTCTGCGGTGAGAACGTCCTCTCGTCGATGTTGGGTGAAAAACACCTCAACAGCGAGTGGCTGGTTGATGCGTGTGGCTTCGAGTGCGACGTCGGCGAGCGTCGCGTCCCGTGTCCCGTTCTGATGAAGCCGTTCGAGTGCGCTGATGATGAGTCGAGTCGGCTGGTATTGGATGGCGACGGACCGTGCGAGCTGCGCCCACCTCGGGGCGAGTTTCGTGAACCGCTTTGATCGGCCGGTCCACTTATCGAATTTTGTGAGCGCAGCCGTGACGCTCCCATGCCGATCGCGGGCGAAGCGGACGACCTCTGCGCCGAGGTGCGTCAGTGAGTCGCCGGTGGGTTGCTCGTCGACGAGGCTCAACAGAATAGCGCCGCGCCGCCCTCCAGAAATAGCGTTGATGACGTTGTCGGCGTACACGGTCTCGGTGTCACCGTCGGCAGCAAGCGCAAGCGCGTATCCGAGGTAGTTTTTCGGGTGATTCACTGGGAAGCTCCCGTCGGTGAGTCGGTGCGCGGTGGCTTGGAGTCGCACCGCGTCGATCGTCGTGGAGAACTCACCGGCCCCCGTAACCCGGGCGGGCTCGACGACACGCGCGGAGTTAGTGTCCTCTACGGCGATGATGCCGACGTTGAGGTTCCTCGCTTGTGCGCGTGCCGCGTCTGTGATGCTGGGTTCCGGCGCAGCGACGTACCCGAGGTTGACTTCAGGGAGGTGCGCGTGCGCTTGCGTGATGCCGCGAGCGACGTCGGCAGCGGCCGGGTCCGAGTTGTGGCCTTTCGCCTCGATCACCGCGACTGGTGTCGTGGCTGCGTCACCGTTCAACACGTTGGTGGCTGGCATGCCGACACCGAGTAAATCGGGTTCGCCGGCGTGGAGTCGGATCGTGTTGTACGGTGCGAGGCGGTCACGAATCGTGTCGGGGACGGTCCAGCCGCCCCACGTGGATTGCGTGAACTGCGTTTCCGTGACCGCGTACTGGTCGGGGCTCGTCTCAATATCCGGGTACAGCGTATCTTTCGCCGCAGCAAGCACCGTAGGTTCAGCGAGCGAGGCTGCCATTACACTGCCTATCACTCGTGGGGAACATAATGGGAGGGGGGTTCAGAGAACCAGAGTCAGAGGCGTAGTGTATCTATTTGCCATCAGTCCTAGATTCACCGTCGACACTCTCTGATGGCTTCCATCGATCGTGCGGCCTGAGGCATCGGCAGGACGACCAAACCTCAATGCTTATCCCTCACACAAGTATTCTTCAGGTATGTCTCAGAGCATATCGAAAGATGACTCTAAGCCGATCGATCTCGCTGAGGCAGGCCAACGAACACTCCAAATCGGAGCCGACAACCCTATCCGAATTAGCTCGGGCCATCGAATCCTCCATCACGATGGGAAGTGCTCGCGGCCACACGGCCACAACTACGAGATCACCGTCGAAGTGACCGGGGAACTCACCGAAGAAGGCTGGGTCGTCGATAAAGGCGACGTCACGGACGTCATCGACGCGTGGGACCACCGGTTCCTCGTCGAAGAGGGCGACCCGCTCGTCGACGCGTTCGAAGCGTCGGGCGACGGCGACGCCCTCGTCGTCCTCGATCACCCACCAACGGCAGAGGTGATGAGCGTCCTCCTCGAACAACGCATGCTCGATGCGTTCCCAGACACCGTCTCGGACGTGTCGGTGTCGGTGAGCGAAACCGGCGAACTCTGTGCGAGTTACTGATGCCGGTCGCACACGATATCGAGGAACCCGCAACGGACGCTGACGCGACTGGTGAGGGGCTTCCTATCAACGAGGTGTTCTACTCGTTACAGGGAGAGGGAACGCTTGCAGGCGTCCCCTCCGTCTTCGTACGGACCTCTGGGTGTAACCTGCGGTGTTGGTTCTGTGATTCGTACCATACGTCGTGGGAGCCGACCGGGGCGTGGCGCGACGTCGATTCGATCGTCGAGGAGGTGCAGTCCCACGAACAGGCTGGCCACGTCGTGCTCACAGGTGGGGAGCCACTCATCCACGAGGAGTCAGTCGAACTCCTTGAGCGACTCGCCGCAGAGGGGTATCACACGACGGTGGAGACGAACGGGACGATCAATCGGGATGCGCCAATCGATCTGGCAAGTATCAGCCCAAAGTTGGCGAGCAGCACGCCGACACCGGAGCGTGACCCGAAAGGAGAGGGCGAGTGGGAACAGAAACACGAACAGAATCGGATCGACATGGATGCGTTGTCCCAGATGGTCGACGACTACGAGGCCCAACTCAAGTTCGTCGTGACCGACGAGACGGACCTCTCGGAAATCACGGACCTGGTTGATCGGGTGCGAGAAGCGACGGCGACGACTGTCGCCGATGATGACGTGTTGTTGATGCCGGAGGGCATGACGCGAGAGCAACTTGACGGGACGCGAAGCGAGGTCGCCGAACTGGCGATGGAGTACGGCTACCGGTACACGCCGCGACTGCACGTGGACCTATGGAACGACGCGCCGGGGACATGAGTACGACAGCCAACACCCGGGTCGGAGCAGTGTGGTGCCACGAGTGCGACACGGATGTCGCTCGTGATGGAGTAGACAGAATAGCAATCGACTCGACGAGACTGACAATTCATGAGTAACGAGAGCGCGGTCATTCTGGTGTCCGGCGGGATGGATAGTGCGACGGCCGTCTACGAGGCGATCGAGCAGGGGTACGAGCCGTACTTTCTCCACACCTCGTACGGGCAGCGCACCGAAGACAAGGAGTACGAGTGTGCGAAAGCGCTCGCTGAGGAAGTTGATGCGGCTGACTTTCTCCATATCGAGACGGGACATCTCTCGCAGATCGGCGCGTCGAGTTTGACGGACGAGGAGATGGACGTGGCCGACGCCGACATGGAGAGTGACGAGATTCCGACGTCGTACGTCCCCTTCCGGAACGCGAATTTGTTGTCGATGGCGACGTCGTACGCGGAGGCGACTGATTCGGAGGCGCTGTTTATCGGCGCACATTCCGAGGATTTCTCAGGATATCCCGACTGTCGTCCGGCCTTTTTCGACGCCTTTCAGAACGTGATCGACGTCGGCACAAAGCCGGAGACGGAGATCGAGTTGAAAGCGCCGTTCGTCAAGTGGTCGAAAACGGAGATCGCGGAGCGCGGGTTGGAGCTCGGGGTGCCGTACGAGATGACGTGGTCGTGTTACCGCGATGAAGAGCCGGCGTGTGGGACGTGCGACGCGTGTGCGTTCCGGTTAGAGGCGTTCCGGAACGCTGGGTCACGCGACCCGATTGCGTATGTAGAGCGGCCGGAGTTCTCGTAATTCATTGCCAGTTGGTGGTGGTCAGTTCGGTTGGAAAGACCACTCACCAGAGCGACTCAATACGTTGCTCGATTGCTTCGAACACCGTTGAGTACACATCGAGTGGATGATAGAGATACGAGCGCATACCCCCGTCTTTAGGCGGGGGTCAAGCGGACAATAGCGTACACTTCCAACGACGACGCCACCGCTGGATTTCCCACTGAGTCACCGCCAGTATTAAGATCCTGTGGCCTGATAGTGTACAACCGGATGAAGACCACACGGCACGCGACTTACAACCTCAACTACCACATAGTGTGGTTGCCGAAGTACCGCAACTCGGTACTCGTCAACGAGGTCGCAGACCGTGTGCGAACCATCCTCCACGAAATAGCCGACGACAAAGGCGTCGAAATTCTCGACCTTACCGTACAGCCCGACCACGTTCACCTGTTCGTCAGTAGTCCGCCCAAGAACGAACCGGCGCTACTCGCCAACTGGTTCAAGGGTATCTCCTCGCGCAAGTACAACCACCGATACGCCGACCACGACGGCGAGAAAATCGGATGGGCGCGAGGCTACTACGCAGGGACCGCCGGGCACGTTTCAAGTGAGACAGTCAAGAACTACGTCCAGCAACACAAGGAGGGCGATTCGTGATCGAACTCACGAAGACGCTCGAACTCAAACTGGTAGAGCCGAACGCCCACAAGCGGCGGAAACTCCGTGAGACGCGAGAGACGTACCAGCACGCCCTCCAAGATGCCTTCGACGCCCGATGTACCACGCAGACCGAAGCGAACGACGTGGTGGTCAACTACCACCTGAGCGGGTACGCGAAGAACGCGCTCAAGAAGTACGTCCCGCAGTTGACGACGACGTACAACGCGGGCGAACTTCACGACGACCACCCTGTCCGCTTCACGAACGAGGGGCTACGGCTCGACCACAAGCCCGAGAACGCAATCGAGTGGTACGTCAAAATCCCGCACCACGAGGACTACCACCTCTGGATGCCAGCACAGCCGAATCCCGAACAGCGAGACTGGCTGGAAGCGTTGAACGCTGGTGACGCGGAGATGGGGGAGAGTCGGCTGTTCGAGCGGGATGGGACGTGGTTCCTCCACGTCACCGCCACCCGCGACGTGGAGGATGGTTTCGAGGCGTCCGTTGAGGAACCGACGCCCATCGGTGTCGATATTGGGGAAGCGTCGCTCGTCACGGTGTGTCACCGCGACGACCACGGTTCTCCGACCGCTCCCGAACTGTGGGCCGACGAGGGGAAGACCGTTCGTCGGCTCCGCAAGACCTACTTCACCGCCACAAGGCGGCTTCAGAAGCGCGGTAGCGAGCGTATCGCGGAGTCCTTCGGGGATGACGTGTGGAGACAGATAGACGACGTGTTCCACCGCGTCACCTGTGAAGTCGTGGAATACGCCGAGTCCGTCGAGAACCCCGTTCTCGTTCTGGAAGACCTAACGTATATACGGGAGTCGATGGACTACGGCGAGTACATGAACCGGCGTCTCCACGGATGGGGATTCGCCAAACTCCACGCACAGATTCGATACAAAGCCGTCGAGAAGGGTATCCCGGTGGAGACGGTGAACCCGCGCAACACCTCGAAGGAGTGCCACGCTTGCGGTGAGGTGGGATACCGCCCGCGACAGGCGACGTTCAAGTGTACGAACGACGCTTGCTGGATGGGCGAGTATCAAGCGGATGTGAACGGAGCGGTGAACATCGTAGACCGCTACCTCAGCGGAGAGAGTCGTTTCAGAGGACACGAGAACGACGATGACTCGGCTGAGGATGGGGGGCGTTTGACCGCCCCACAAGACAGCCAAGCCGATGCTGACACCCAGCAGGCGACGCTTGGGACGTATGCGTCTTGAAACCGTAGGGTCGAGCAGACGCTCGGCCTGAAATCCCGTGGTGGGATTCCCGCGTCTTTAGGCGCGGGAGGAGGTCAATCGAAGGAAGGTCGAGATCTGAGATGTCCGTTCCGGCTGGCGGTTCGTGGAAATGGAGTCGAGTGTTGTGTGTATTTGGATGCCGATCCCAGCGGCACTCCCAGTGGGTGTTATCTCCCCGAGTCTCGACGTAGTGAATGGAAAAATCACCAGTGGTGAACCACCGGATATCGACTCTGGCGGTAGCCACCGCGTCGGGATACTGTTCAGTGTCTAGGGTTGCAGTGAGCAATCGCGGTTCGTACGCATCAGGGTCGAACTGGGTGTCAGCAACAAGTGGGTCCGTCATCAACTGTTGTTCGAGCAGGCGTAACGTTTGTCGATCGGGTGGACCCGTAGAGCCAGCCGCTGAATCCTCCGGAGGCGGACTCATCTCAGGCGGGGATCAGATGCCCGTCGTTCTGTGAGAGTTGGCGAGCGAGTTCGTAGAGTCGAATATCTCGAATGACACCTTGCCAGTCGCTTACTGCGGTCATGCGGTCGTGGATCGTCTCATGGTCCTCAGCGTCGAACACTGCAACGGTTGCTGGGTCGGTGGTGCCGAATTCGTCTTCGTACTCTGTCCGTCGTTGTTCGAGCGCTTCGACGCGGTCGAGAATCGCATCGACAGAGAGGTCCGTAGCGATCCGACTCGCCTCTTGCCACTCGAGATATCCGTCGTGTCGCTGATACCTGGCCGGGCGGCTGTCAGTATCGGCGCGGGCAATACCCATCTCTGTAAGGCGATCGAGGTGCTTTTTTGCTGCGTTTGGAGAGCAGTCTGCGAGCTCTGCGACATTTGTGTACGTCGTCGGTGACGTGAGACCGAGAACGACATCGTAGACACGGCTGAATGTATCCGTTCTGTCCTGCCAGCGTGGCGTCTCTACCGCTGAGTCAGGAGCCGGGTCGAACTCGCTCATGGACGCTTCTACGGAACGAGTCTCGATATATTTTTGTATCAATCATATATCTGCGAGCTGGTGTACGGTGCGTTTCATTTGGTGCTCGGACAGGCAGGCCGATGACACATCTCGTGCCCGAACGCGGGGCGACCTGCGAGCGTGGGTTAGAGCTCGGTGTGCCGTACGAGATGACGTGGTCGTGTTACCGTGATGAGGAAGCCAGCGTGCGGGACGTGTGACGTCTGTGCGTTCCGGCTCGAGGCGTTTCGGAACGCCGGGCCACACGATCCGATCGCGTATGCTGAGCCGTCGGTGTTTTCGTAATTCATCGGTCAGTCCGCGTTCTGCTTTTGTAGCGGTGCTGTCTGTCCATCCTCTCAGTCGCATCCGACAGAACGCTTATTCGAACGGTCCACGAAAAAAGAGTATGGCAAGTGCGACACGCGACGCAGCCAACGGGGAAGGCGTCGAGTTCACTCACGAGGATGACGGCTCGATCACTGCGAGAGATATCGAGACCGGTGTCGCCTCCTTCGGCGAGACGAAAGCGGAAGCGCTCCGGATGCTTGCGGAGGCGATCGAACTTCACGAAGGCGGTGGAGAACCCGTCACCGATGAGGATCTCGAAGAGTGGGGTCTCGAAGAGACCGAGTTCTCGTAACGCCTATTCAAACGGCGTAGGAAAACTAACTCAGCCTGCTGGGGCTAAGCTTCGTCGGTGACGTCACCCGTAAACTCATCTTTGCCGTTGATCCGTCCCGTAACTCCATTCATCGCCGCCAAGCGATGCAGGAGGCGATGCGGCTTCGAGACAGCGGGCACACTGTCGAAGAACTCACCGACCGTCTCGCCGAGATGAAGACGCAGGTCCGTGACTGGGAGGGCGAATTCGGCGTTGAGTCACCGAACCAGCTTCGCGGAACGCTCGCTGACGAGTCCCTTGATGCTGACGAGGAAGACCGTCGCCGCGAGATCGCCCGTGAGTGGGGGCAGCTTCAGCGGCGTATTCAGATCGTCGGCTTCGCCATCCGCGAATGGGACTTCCTCGCTCCGACGACAGAGTCTGCGAAGGCCAACAGCTAACGGATGTCTGTCCCGCATCCCGGTGGTGATCCGAACGCGAACCTCTATGGGCAACTGAAGCGAGACATCCTTGATCGCGTACCGCAGATTTCGACGGTTGAGTTCGTTCCGGATGATATCGAGGCCACGCAGCTGCGAGCAATTTTCGATCCGGCTCGTCTTGATCCCCCGACAGCCCCTGAGTCACCAGCACTAACCGTCAAGTGGTATCGACAGGACCCAGACGATTGGTTCCGTGTCAACTACACGGACCCAAACACAGGCTTTCACGCCGGCTGGCACCAAGACGAGGATCATCCCGATCTCGGACAGGCGCATGTCCAGTACTCAACCGCCACTACTGAGGACCGATGGGGGATCACATTCGAACACGAAACTCCCTCTCTGATCCTCTGGGAAATCGTCGAGGAACTTCTCGAAGATGTCCGTCCCACCTATCAGGAAAGAGCGACTCACACTGCTGTTAGGCCTCCTCTGGCGACCAGAGCTTCGACCGGTAGTTGAGATCGAACGCTGTCGTCGTGCCAGCCTGCCTCGCAGCCGCTAACAGGTCGGCCGTCATCTCCGCGAGCGTCGGCGAGAGCGCTGGCGTGAACCCGCTCATGTAAAACACGTTAGCATCAGCGATTTTACCCCCATCAATTTCGCTCGGTGTGGCCGTTGTGATCGCCGCGTCGGCGCGGTCCTAAATGACAGTCGCCCCCCTCGGAGTGGAGCCCTCCTCGATGTAGTAGACACTTTGCCGCGCTTCGTCGACCTACGCGACACCCGGCTCGACGCCGTGGTGCCTGACCTCATTCGTGACTCGATGCCCGAACGGCGAGTCGAGGAGCTTCGAGAGCCACACTGCCGGCGCGCCGAGCCGGGCGGCCGCAATCGCGACGTTGCTTTCGGCGCCGGCCGTTCGGAACTCCAACGACGTGGCGGTTTCCAAGCGCTCTCCAGACGGCGGGTTCAAGCGGAGCATCGTCTCGTCGAACGTGACGAGACTGCCCGTCATCGGTGCGTCTCCGCCAGTGCTGTGAACTCGCTTGCGGCCTCGGTCAGCTCGCCGAACTCCCCGTTGTCGATTGCGTCGCCGTCGACGATCGCACTGCCGACGCCGAGGGCGACGGCGCCGGCGTCGAAGAACGCCGCGGCGTTGTCCAGCGAGACGCCGCCTGTCGGGATCAACGAGACCTCCGGTAACGGTCCGTTGATAGCGCTTACCTGTTTGGGACCCACGGTCGAAGCGGGGAACAGCTTACAGAAGTCAGCGCCAGCCTCCGTGGCTGTGAGCGCTTCTGTCGGCGTCATCACACCGGTCGCGATGGGCGTTTCGTACCGGTTACACGTTTCGATGACGTCCGCATTGACTGTCGGCGTGACGACAAACTCCGCGCCTGCCAGTTGGACGGCCCGGGCGGTTTCGGCATCGATAACCGTGCCAGCGCCGATAGCGACGTCGTCGTGCTCGGCTGACAGCCGCCGGATCATTTCGACTGCGCCGGGTGTGTTAGCTGTTATTTCGATCGCATCGACACCGCCCGCTGCGATGGCATCGACGACCTCGCTGCACACATCCGGTTCGATCCCACGAATAATCGCGACAATACCCGTCTCTAAGATGCGCTCGCGCGCGGCAACCTCGCTCATTCCTATACAGGTCAACACTGTGTAGCCGTACATAACTTCGGTGATGGGATCGGGCGGCCGCCGCGGACACCCGCGGCAGTCGGCGTCCGCCATCGAAGTCAGACCGGACAACGGCTCGCTACCGGATCGGTAACGAGCCGCTTTAATACCATTCGATGGAATCGACAGCAGCAGGACCATACCTCATTAGTCTGAAATTGACAGATTAGAGCTGATCGGCGCCGTGCGTCACTCGCTGTTGAGCGCGAATGTCAGGGCTTCACCGCCGACGGTCGCGTCGATGGTTCCATCCCGAAGAGTTGCCTCCGATGCACGGTCGGACCCCCCTGTGAGTGTTGCGGCGTCGCCGAGTAGGTCGCCAGTATCCGTAGAGACAACGGCAAACACAGCCGCGCCGTGCGGCGCCAGCTCCCGCTCGACGACTTGACCGTCGACGACTTCACCGGAGAGGCCGTCCCAGATGACTCGGTCACCCTCCTGGCCGTACTCGTGTGCGTCGAATCGGACAGTCGACCGCTTGTTTTGCCAATTAAACAACGCAACAGTCGTGGCGCCGTCGCCTGGCCTATCGCAGACAATCCGCGACGGGAACCTCTCTCCGTCGAGTCCAATGACCTCGCCGCCGGATGCTGGCGGGATGGACCGTTGGAGGAGCCGCCGACCAGCTGTGTCGATTTCCGCAAGCCGGTCCGAGAACATGTTTACGCCGCCGGACACGGCAACGAGCACCGCGAACGCCTCACGCTCGGATGCGGTGAGATCGCTCGTGTCTCGAACCAGCTGACAGTCGGGGTCATTGAGCCACCACCGGCGGTGTAGGAAGTCCCGATTCAGGGTGTTTCTGACCGCGTTTTTCAGTCCCGGCTGGCTGCCGGATTCACCCGGTGTCTCCCACGTCGGATCGGTGTCCGGGCCGATACGCATCGCGTCGAAGAGGCCGACGCTCGGGGCCATCGGCGCGCCACAGCCCAGAAGGAACACGTCGTCGCCGGCCGCCTCGGTAATCGCTTCGACTCCGCGCCGGTACGCCTCGATCCGCGTCGCCTCTGCGTCGTAGCGCTCGCCGGGCAGCGCCGCCGCAAACAGGAAATCGAGTTTTAAATAAGTGAACCCCCACTCGTCGACGACCGTCGACACGGTTTCCCGCAGCCACTCGAGGACCTCCGGGTGCGTCGTGTCGAGCCCGTACAGTTCCGACCCGGCGCGAAAGCCGCCGTCGACCGGCGTTTCGGGGCCGTCTGAAGGCGTCTCCGTCGGCTCCGTCACGAACCACTCGGGGTGGTCAGCGTACAGGTCGGCTCCTTCCTCCACGTAAAAAGGCGCAAGCCACAGCCCCGGTCGGTACCCCGCGGTCACGATGTCGTCCGCGACAGCGCTCATATCCTCGAACCCGTCGGCGATGGACCGCCAGTCGCCGAACGCCTCCATATACCCGTCGTCGATCTGGACGACATCAACCGGGATTTCCCAGTCGCGAAGCTCTGCGAGATTTTCCCGGACGTCTGCCTCGGTAAGGTCGGTGAAATAGTGATACCACGAGCACCAGCCGGTCGGCGCATTCTCGGGTACTTGTGCGTCCATCCGGTCCCCGATCTCGTCAGCCAGCGCGGCGAGCCCTGCTCGGAGTTCTCGGTCGGCGTCGACCCACAACGGCGGCAGCGTCAGGCGCTCGCCGGGCGCCAGGCGCGTCCCCTCGAGCGGACACACCGCGCGGACCGTCTCGACACCGCCGTTGTCGTCGTCGATATCGAACCGGGTGCAGTAGCGGTCGTGTTCGAGGAATCCGGCCGTGACAACGCGGTCGTCCTCAACGAATCCGGCTAGGTAGCTACTAACGCGGTCGTCTTCCGGCGCCACGAGGTCGTTCATCATCGGGGCGTTGTCCGGATCCTCTTCCGGAAAGCGCTCGCCGACTGGGACTGTCCCCGTCGACGACCACGACTGGTAGCCGTGTCGGTACACGCGCGCGTCCGACCCGAATGCGGTCTTGAACGAGAGCGCCACCTCGTCGCCGCGAATCGACTCGTTACCCGTGTTCGCCACCGTGCAGGTCACGGTGACGCCGCCTGCTTCGTCCGACAGTGACACGCCTACAACCTGTGGATGGTCGTCCGCAGTACCGGACGTTTGGAGGACCCCGGTGAGTAGGTCGCTGGTGTCGTCTGCGACCGCGAGTTCCTGTCTGTCCGGCTCATACGTGACCGTGGTGGCACCTACAGAGTGTTCGCGCATACACAAATCACAGCACCCCGCTACAAATAGCCACTCACGTCAGCGCCATAATCGGCTGATCACCGGCAGACAGCGAAGCAGCCGTCGGCCATCCGAACGCTTACGTGGCGTGATAGAGTGGGTCGGCCATGCGTCTTGGTGTCTGTTATTTCCCGGAACACTGGCCGAGCGAAGAGTGGGAACGCGACGTGGAAGCGATGGCCGACGCCGGTCTCGAATACGTACGAATGGCGGAGTTCTCGTGGGGTGTACTTGAACCCGAGCGCGGAGAGTTCAATTTCGAGTGGCTCGACGAAGCCATCGAACTCATCGGCGACCACGGAATGCAGGTCGTGTTGTGTACCCCGACAGCGACGCCGCCAAAGTGGCTGGTCGATGAGCGGCCGTCGATCCGCCAAGAGGATCCAGATGGGACGGTCCAGGAACACGGCAGCCGCCGCCACTACTGTTTTAATTCTGAGGCTTACCGCGAGGAGACGACTCGAATCGTCGAGCGCGTGACGGAGCGATACGCCAACTCGCCGCACGTCGCCGGCTGGCAGACGGATAACGAGTTCGGCTGTCATCGCACCATCAGGTGTTACTGTGACGACTGTGCCGACGCGTTTCGGATGTGGCTCGCCGACCGCTACGGCGACGTCGACCAGCTCAACGAGGCGTGGGGGAATCGGTTCTGGAGCCAACAGTACAGCTCCTTCGAGGAGGTCGATCCGCCGGGACCGACCCCGGCCGAGCATCACCCCTCGCGACTGCTCGCGTACGCCCGGTTCTCCAGCGACTCGGTCGTCGACTACAATCGCCTCCACGCCGACCTCATTCGCGACGCTAACCCCGACTGGTTCGTCACGCACAATTTCATGGGGCGGTTCCCAACCCTGAACGCCTACGACGTGAGCGACGACCTCGACCTCGTTTCGTGGGACTCGTACCCGACGGGATTCGTCCAAGACCGCTTCGCCGACGAGGCGTCTCCGGACCAACTGCGCGCCGGCGACCCCGATCAGGTAGGGATGGACCACGACCTGTACCGAAGCGCGCTCGACCGCCCGTTCTGGGTGATGGAACAGCAGCCGGGAGATGTCAACTGGCCGCCACACTGCCCGCAACCGGGTGAGGGCGCGATGCGGCTCTGGGCACACCACGCCGCGGCTCACGGTGCCGACGCCGTCCTTTACTTTAGATGGCGGCGCTGTCTCGAAGGCCAAGAACAGTATCACGCCGGACTCCGCAAGGCCGACGGCTCCCCAGACCGCGGGTACACAGACGCCACACAGACATCCGGGGAGTTCGATACACTCGGCGAGACCGACCACGTCGACGCGCCAGTTGCGGTCGTGTTCGACTACGACTCGCTGTGGGCGCTCGACGCCCAACCACATGCGCCCGACTTCGACTACTGGGCGCTCCAAGAGGCCTTTTACGGCGCTGTGCGCGGCCACGGTGTTCAGGTCGACGTGGTCCCGCCGACCGCCGACCTCTCGGGGTACGAGGCCGTCGTCGCGCCTGCGCTCCACCTCGTCACCGACAGCCTCTCCGAACGTCTGACCAACTACGCCACAGCCGGCGGCGAGCTACTCTTCGGACCCCGGACGGGAGTGAAAGACGCGGAAAACAAGCTCCGACCGGCGTCACAGCCCGGTCCCCTGAGCGATCTTGTGGGTGCGACCGTCGACCAACACGAGTCGCTCCCGCGACGCCTCGAAGCGGCAGTCCGGCCTGTCGACGCGCCCGACGGCGACAACGACACGACCACCCCGTTCCGAACGTGGGCCGAGTGGCTCGAGCCCGAGGCGGCCGAGACGCAGTACGAGTACGACATGGACGGCCCGGCCGACGGTCGCCCGGCAGTCGTCACCAACGCGGTCGGCGACGGTCGCGTCACCTACTGCGGGGTCTGGCCCGAGTCAGCGCTGGCCAAGACGCTCGCGGCTAACCTGCTCGACCGCGCAGGCGTCCGACACGCCGAGCGACTCCCGGACGGCGTCCGTATCGGCTACCGCGGCGGCCACACGTGGGTAACGAACTTCACGAGCGACCAGCTCCGACTCCCCGACATCGACGCCGACGCGCTCGTCGTCGACGACACTGACAGAGACGCCATCGATACGGGAGCGGTCGGCGGCGAGAGAGACGCATCGGCAAAAGGCGTCGCCGTAGGACCGTACGGGGTCGCCGTCGTCGAAGGCGACCACGTTGACGGGTTGCGGGTCGCCGAGCAGCAATCGATCAGGTTTTAAGACAGATCAGATATTTAAAAAAGCGTCCGCGAGCGGCCGGCGGCTATTCTGCGTTCTCGCGCGCCCGGTAGTTCGGGAGCGTGTCGTCCTGCATCACCGCGCCGCGACCGCCGTCGAGGAGCAGCGCGCTCCCGGTGACGAACGCGGCGTCCTCGCTCGCGAGGAACGAGACCGCTCCAGCCACGTCGGCCACCGTACCGATCCGTCCGGTCGGGTGGATCGATTCGACCTCCTCGAGTCGACCCTCGGGCAGTTCGTCGCGCGTCCGTTCGACTTCCACCCAGCCGGGGACGACGGTGTTCACCCGGACCTGTGGGCCGAAGTCCACCGCGAGCGAGCGCGTCATGCCGTTTATTCCCGCCTTCACCGCGTTGTACGGGAAGTGCGCGGGCATCGTGGCGTAGGCGTGGTTCGACGAGACGTTGACGATGGCGCCGCGGTCCATGTGTTCGAGCGCGGCCCGCGCCGCGAGCCAGTATGCCCGAAAGTCCGTCTGCAGGACGAACGACCAGTCGTCAAGCGTCGCCTCCGCGGCGGTCGTCTCCGTCTGTACGCCGGCGTTGTTGACGAGGACATCGACTGAGCCGTAGCGCTCGGCGGCGGCCTCCACCAGCGCGGCCACGTCGTCCGGGTTGCGCATGTCGGCGCGCACGAACGTCGCGTCGCCCGTCAGTGGGGCGTCGTCTGCGCGTTGCTCGTCAGCTCCCCGGTTCGACTCCGAGATGCGGTCGGCGACGGCCTCGCCGGCGGCCGCGGTCCGGCCGCTGACGACGACGTTCGCCCCCTCGGCCGCGAACCGCTCGGCCACGCCGGCGCCAATCCCCCGCGTCGAGCCGGTGACGATCACGGTTTGCCCGGCGAAGCGACCGGGGACGGCGTGTTCGGTCGGCGACTCGTGTCGGCGGGTCATCGCGCCCTCCGGGACCGAAGCGTCGGTGCGGCTCGTCGCGCGTGTCCGTCCCGTCTTGCTTGGGTCAACACGGCGATCACCACTCCGCGACGGAGCCGTCGTCGTGGCGCCACACGGGGTTGTGCCAGTCGACGTCGCCACGCTGATCGCGAACGTGTTCCTCGTCGATTT
Source organism: Halorubrum sp. PV6 (assembly GCF_003990725.2). Lineage (NCBI taxonomy): Archaea > Methanobacteriati > Methanobacteriota > Halobacteria > Halobacteriales > Haloferacaceae > Halorubrum > Halorubrum sp. PV6. Next base: position 87,656 of record NZ_CP030065.1, on the reverse strand, counting down.
CGATCCCCAGCCCGTCGCCGTCGGGGATGTCGACGAAGCCGTCGTGGTACTCGAAGACCGAGGGATCGGCGAGGTAGTCCAGCACGTCACTCGTCTCGTTGTAGTGGATGTCGAGTGACTGTTCTTGGATTAGCGCGTTCGGGGTGCAGGCGTCGACCTGGATACAGGACGCGAGCGCGATCGGCCCCAGCGGGCAGTGCGGGGCAACCGACACGTCGTACGCCTCGGCCATCGACGCGATCTTCTTCAGTTCGGTGATCCCGCCGGCGTGTGACACGTCCGGCTGGATCAGGTCGACGGCGTCCGTCTCCAGCACCTCCTTGAAATCCCACCGCGAGTACATACGCTCGCCGGTGGCGATGGGGATGGTCGTCGACTGCCGGATCGCCGGGAGCGCGTCGTTGTTCTCGGGCAACACCGGCTCCTCGATGAACATCGGGTCGTACGGCTCCAGCGCGGCGGCGAGCCGGCGCACCATCGGCTTCGACACGCGGCCGTGGAAGTCGACCCGATGTCGACCTCGTCGCCGACCGCCTCGCGGACCGCCGCGATCCGGTCGACCGCGTCGGCGACGGTGGCCGGGGTATCGATCGGTCGCAGCTCGGCGGTGGCGTTCATTTTTAACGCCGAAAAGCCCGCATCGGCTTTCTTTCGGGCGGCCTCGCCCACGTCCGCCGGGCGGTCGCCCCCAATCCACTGATACACCCGGATCCGGTCGCGAGCGCGACCGCCGAGCAGTTCGTGGACGGGCGCGCCGAACTGCTTGCCTTTGAGATCCCAGAGCGCCTGGTCGACGCCGGCGATGGCGCTCATCAGGACGGGACCGCCGCGGTAGAAGCCGCCCCGATACATCGCCTGCCAGTGATCTTCGATCCGCGTCGGGTCCTCGCCGAGCAGGTAGTTGTCGAGGAGCTCCTCAACGGCCGCGACGACCGTGTGCGAGCGCCCCTCGACGATCGGTTCTCCCCAGCCGACGGTGCCATTGCTCGTCGTGAGCTTCAGGAACAGCCAGCGGGGCGGTACTTCGAACAGCTCGTAGTCAGTAATATACATGATACGTTATGACTCAGGGGTTCCGACGACGGACAGGTCGACGGTGTCGGTTTTGGTCTTGAGCGCGTCGCCGTTTTCGACATCGAACAGATACACGGCCGCCTCACTGAAGTCGAAGGCGACCTGCGTGTCCTCAGCCGGCCGGATGGCCGGTTCGACGCGGGCGGTGAGTTCGTGGCCGTCCATCTCCATGTAGAGGAAGTTCTCGTTGCCCATCGGTTCGACGACCGTCACGTCAGCCGCGTTCGCTCCCGAGTCGATGATAGTGATGTCTTCCGGGCGGATACCGACGCTGACGCGGTCGTGTCCTTCGACCGGCGCCGGGTCGTCGAGCGTGTAGGTGAACCCGCCGGGTCCTCGAAGGGTGTCACCGTCGACATCGGCCGTGATGAGGTTGATACTCGGCGAGCCGATGAAGTCTGCAACAAACTGGTTGACCGGTGAGCGGTACACGTCCTCCGGGGAGCCGACCTGCTGGAGTACGCCGCCGTCCATCACGGCGATCCGATCGCCCATCGCCATCGCCTCGGTCTGGTCGTGGGTGACGTACACTGTCGTCACGTCGAGGTCGGCCTGAAGCTCCTGGAGCTCCGTCCGCATGTCCGACCGAAGCTTCGCGTCGAGGTTGCTGAGCGGCTCGTCCATTAGGAATACGGACGGCTCGCGGACGATTGCGCGGCCCAGCGCTACGCGCTGTTGTTGCCCTCCCGAGAGCGCCTTCGGCTTCTCGTTGAGGAGCTTGCTGATACCCAGCATCTCGGCGACGTCCTCGACTTTCTCTTCGATTTCGTCGCCGGTGAGCTTCGTCGAGAGCTTCAGCCCGAAGCCGATGTTGCTTCGGACGGTCATGTGCGGGTACAGCGCGTAGTTCTGGAAAACCATCGCCACGTCGCGCTCGCTGGCCCGGCGGTCCGTGACGTCTTGGTCGCCGAACGCGATGGACCCTTCAGTCACGTCTTCGAGGCCGGCGAGACAGCGGAGCGTCGTCGATTTCCCGCAGCCGGACGGACCGACCAACACGAGGAACTCGCCGTGGTCGATATCGACGGAGAGATCCTCTACCGCGACCACGTTCTCGGTTCCGGAGTCGTACACCTTGTCTAGGTCTGTAATGTTGATTCCTGCCATAGTTACTCCTTAAGGGAACCCGCGAGGATGCCACTGACGAACTGCTTTTGTAACACTAAGAACAGCACGACCATCGGCACGATGGCGAGTGTCGCCGCCACCATGATCTGATCGTAATAGATCCGCTGGAACCCGGTTAGCTGTGCCAGCCCGATTGGGATCGTGTACATGTCCGAGGATTCTAAGATCACGAGCGGGTAAAGGAACAGGTCCCACTGGAAGAGGAACAGAATGATCGCGAGCGCGGCCAGCGACGACCGCATCGTTGGGAGCGCGATCCGGTAGAATATCTGGAACTCCGTCGCCCCGTCCATCCGCGCGGACTCAAGCAGGGCGTCTGGAATCGATTTCATGTTCTGTCGCATGAGGAAGATTCCGATAGGGTTCGCTGCCCACGGGAGAATTATCGCTCGGAACGTGTTCGTCCAGTCCAGCTGTGCCATCAGCAGGAACAGCGGAATGACGAGCAGCTGGATGGGCAACACGAGCGTCGCCAAAATTGTGTAGAAGATCGGCTCTTTGTACTTGAACTCGTACTTCGCGAACGCAAAGCCGGCCATCGAACACAGCACAAGCGACAGCAGCGTGTAGATGACGGCGATGAGGACGCTGTTCCGGATCGTCCGGACGAAGTCGAGTCGCTCCTGCAGGGCCGCGAAGTTGTCCATAAACGCGGTGCCGGGGATCAACCGCGGCGGGAACTGCAGAAACTGCTCTTGCGGGAGCGTTGCGGCCACCAACATCCAGTACAGCGGGACCATCATCACGATAACCATCGTGATGACGAACGCGTAGGTGAGGAACTGCCAGACCGCGTCCTTACGACGCTGGTCGCGCATCAGTCCTCACCTCCGATCTTGATCTGGACGACCGAGAACACGCTGACGATCGCCACGAAGACGACCGTGAGCGCGCTCGCGTAGCCGAGGTTGAAGTTGATGAATGCCTGTCGGTAGATGTACTGCACGATAGTGATAGTGGAGTTCGTCGGACCGCCGCCGGTGATGACGTACGGCTCGGCGAACAGTTTGAAGGTGCCAATTGTCGACAGCACGACGACGAACAGCAACACCGGTTTGAGCTGCGGGAGCGTGACGTACCGGAATTTCTCCCAGCGGTTCGCCCCGTCAATCTCCGCGGCCTCGTACAGTTGCTGTGGAATCGTCTGGAGACCGGCGAGGAGGATGATCATGTTGTATCCCGTCCATCGCCACGTCACGGCCGCGATGATCGTGTTCCGCGCCCAGAACCCGTCGGTCAGCCACGGGACCGGACCCAGTCCGACGCCCGCGAGGACGTAGTTGAGGAAGCCCAGTTGCTCGTTAAAGAGCAACAGGAACACCGTCGAGTACGCTACGAGGTTGGCCGACACTGGCAGCGCGATGGCGGTCCGGAACACCCCTTTCAGTCGCATAAAGGAGGCGTTCAGTGCGAGCGCGAGCGCGAGCGCAAGCCCGATCATCAGCGGGACCTGGATGACCAAGATGTACGAGGTGTTGAACATCGACTGCCAGAACAGGTCGTTGCCGAGCAGCCGAGCGTAATTTCCGAGCGCGACGAAATCAAGCTGTGCTATCCGCGGTATTTCGATGTACAGCGGGCCGAGATCGATCCAGAACAGCGAGCCCTGTCCGACGCCCTGGTACTCAAAGAACGACAGGTACAGAGTGTAAAACACCGGGAAGGCGAGGAACACGCTGAAAAGCAGGAAGAACGGAGAGATGAACAGGTACGCGACCCGCGGCAGCGTCGGCGTCGCCGCTGTCAGATCCTGTCTCGCGAACCGGAATCGGTCCCACACCGGACGGAACGCTCGTCTGAACTCTCGCGTCGCTTCCCGGACTTTCTCACTGGCACGGCGGCGGTACGCTTGGCCGGTTCGATCAGTTGTCTCGTCAGAAGTTGCCATGCGATCGATTACCTCGATTACGCGAGGTCTCGATCGGTGTTTTCGCCGACCGTCTCCGCAGCAGCCTGTACAGCCTCTTCAGGAGACTGCTCGCCGTTTATCATGCGCTGGAGTTCGGTTTCCATCGCCTGCGACACTTCGGGCGTGTCGGCGGTGAACCGGTAGCCCGGCGCGTTCTGTGCGACCTCGGCGAACAGCGCACGAGCCGCCTGTCCGTCGTAGAAGTCCAGTTCCTCGTCGAACACTGGCTCGTCGTAGACGGTCTCCAGAGCCGGGAACAGTCCGTATTCGTCGTACATGGCGAGTTGCATCTCCTCGGTCGCCAGCGACCACTCCATGTAGTCCCAGCCGCGCTGTTTCTTTTCTTCGGAGACCTGGTTGGCGATCATGAGGTTGGAACCGCCCCAGTTCGACGCCCGCGGACCGCCGGACTCAAGGGCGGGAATCTTGTACACACCCCAGTCGCCCGCGGTATCGGGAAGCTCTGCGCGCAGCGTCCCCTCCATCCACGCCGCCGAGGGGAGCGACGCGATGGTCGCGTCGCCGTACGCGCTGAACCACGCCGAGGTCCAGCCCTCGATGTTGGCCGCGATGTCGGCGTCGTAGATCTCTTTGATGTTTTGGGCCACTTTGAGCGACTTCTCGTTGTGGATGTTCACCTCGCCGCTGTCCAGGAACGGCTCGCCGGACAGCTGACGGAACTGGTAGCGCCAGACTCCAGAGAGGTCGCCCTCGGGGAGGTTGAGCATGTACTGGTCGTCCGGGAGCTTCTGGCCCTCTTCGATGAGGTCTGCCCACGTCTCGATCGATGAGGGGTCGATGTCGTGTTCGTCGTACACCGACCGGCGGTAGTAGACCGCTGTTGGGCCGGTGTCCCACGGGAGCGCGTAGATGTCGCCGTCGACAGTGAGCGCTTCCCACTTGCCGGAGACGAAGTCCTCCTGAACGCTCGCCTCCTCGATCTCGTCGGTGAGTGGGGCGACGGAGTCAGTCGCGATGAACGAGGGACCGTCGACGGACTCGAGCATGGAGACCGCCGGCGCACCGGAGCCGGAAAGCAGGTTGGTCTGGAGACGGTCTTTCATCGCCGAGCGACCGAACTCCTCGACCGCGACCGTTGCGTCGTTTTCTGCCTCGTACTCTTCGGCCGTGATCTGCAGCGCCCGCGCGGCAACGTCCCAACCCCACACGTTGATTTCGGACGCCATCGCCGTGTTTCCGCTGTCGTCACTGCCGTCGCTGCCGTCACTCCCATCGCCGCCGTCACTGCCGTCACCGCCGTCGCTCCCGTCTCCACTGCCCGGATCACCGGTTCCGACACAGCCTGCGAGGCCCGCGATCCCCGCGAGTCCTGCGCCTTTCATCAGCCGTCGTCGCCCCACTTGTGCGTAGTTTAGTCTATCAGTCATGATCGTACCTGACTATTGCTCTGTTGTAGTACAGGTATATAAAGATGCTGGACAACTGTCCTAAAAGTAGGCTACAAACGCTCGTAATGCGTTTTCTTGGTCAGAACGGTACTACATTATATGTGTTGCTATACCATATGGCGACAAATCTGTTTAATTTCTTTCATCGGATGTTATGTTATTATATTTGAGTCTGAAAATATAGTCATAGTCTCCACGGCGTTCACCCATGGTAAACAAAAGTTATACCTCTGTCGTCCGTACAACCCATCGAAACGATGGGAGATGCAGACTCCGTCACCGTTCAGGCGACCGTAACATCCCTCCAGATCCTCGAAGAGCTATATGAGCGTGACGGCGGCGGCGTCACCGAACTAGCCGACGAATTAGCAGTCTCGAAGAGCGCGGTCTACAACCACCTCTCGACGCTCTGTACGCTCGGATACGTGACGAACACGGAGGGAACGTACGAACTCACGCACCAATGCCTCCGGATCGGGTTCGGGACACGAGAACGGAACCCCGTCTACCAGGCGGCAAGCGGTGAAATTCGGGGGCTCGCACGAAACACGAACGCGGTGGCGAACCTCGTCGTCCCCGAGGGGCCGAACGTAGTGTACCTCCACCGCGCCGGCCAGCAGGACCATCCGATTCCGATCGGTGGGAGCGTCCGACTTCACGCGGCCGCCGCCGGGAAGGCGGTCCTCGCGTTCAGGTCCCCGGACGAGATTGACGCGTACGTCGCTCGCCACGGACTCGATCAGAAGACCGAACGAACCGTGACAGACCCCGCGACGCTCAGATCAGAGCTCCGGTCAATCAGAGATCGAAAGATCGCATTCGACCGCGGCGAACTCAACGGAAACTGGCGCTGTGTCGCCTCGCCTATCGTCGTCGACGGTGACCCTATGGGCGCGGTTAGCGTCTCTGGATCGGCCGACGAGATGCAGGGAAAGCGACTCGAAGAAGACACAGCTGGGCTCGTATCCAGCACTGCAAAGACGATCGAACTCGAACTGTTGTGACGCGGCAGCCCTCCTCGATTCGGTCCGAGTTAATATGTCTCCGGAAACAGAATTTTCATCAGAACTGATCGACTCGACCAGATCACAGATAGTGGAGTAACTCACTCTCGATTATGCGAGAAAGTACAAACATATATGCGAGTTCAGCGTTAACACTGTCCCAAGAGGTGCCAAGCATGTCCGAATCTTCGGGAGATGGCGTCCAGTCGTGGGCTGAATCGATGAGCGCCCGCGACCGTATTCGAGCGGTCGCCGAGACGCTTCGCGAACCGCGGTCGGTCAACTGGATTAGCAAACAGGCCGACGCTGCCTGGAGTACGACCAACGAGGAACTCCAGGATCTCGTCGACCAAGGCCAGCTGCGCCGCGTCGAGGCGGGCGAGACCACGCGCTACCAACCGGACTACACGCGACTGCTCTTCGAGGAGATCCGTACGCTCATCGAGGAAAACGCGCGCGAGGAGCTACGCAACGAATTGGCCGCGATCACCGAGGAGATAGAGGAGTGGCAGGCCACCTACGACGTCGAGACGTGGGAGGAACTCGAACAGTCGCTCGCCGACGGTGATCTCGCAAGTACTGAGCTTCGCGAGCGCCGCGACGTCATCGCGTTCTGGCGTGAGAACGAGGAGGATCGCCGCCTCATCAAGCACGCACTGGAACTCTACTCCGACGTTGAAGCCGCCCGCGAGCAGATGACCGACGTGGCTGACCGCGCCACGAGCTAATCCTCCTCTCTCACAGTATGATCTTTCTCGCAGGTCGCGACCGCTATACACAGCGGACTCTTCTCCGCGACGTTCACGACCGATTGACGTATCAAGCTGGGTGTGTGGAGGTACGCTATCGTCCGTCTCGACGCCGACCCCGGTACGTCATCGCGGATGTCGATCCGACAACCTTCCTGAGTGACTCCTACGATGTCGCGACTGCACGACTGGAGATTCGGTTCTGGTATCCCGATGGCGTCGACCACGAATACTACCACATCAACTGGGTCGAACCGGACCGGAACCTGATGCTCGGCTTCCACAAAGACGCCGATCATCCGGATCTTGGATCCTGTCACATCCAACTGAATCACGAAGACACGCCTGTCAATCGACATCGCGCATCGTTTCTCGATGCGCACCCGCTCGCCGTCCTCGATGACCGACTCCAACAGTTCCCGACGGCGGTAGAGGCGGTTCGTTGGGAGAATGGGATGCCCTCGCTCCCTACTTGGCCCGTTTAAACAGCGAGTTCATCAAGTGTTTCGTGATGCCTCCGGACCGTCGTTGGCGTGACGTTCCCTGTCTCCGCGACATCACGTTGGGTCACCCACTGCCCCTGTTCGTGCCTCGCTTTATACCCAAGTTCTTTCGCAGGAATCTCTTGGAGTCGCTCGTCGTCGCTCAATGTATCGAGAACAGCCCCGACGGGCTCGGTGAACTTGAAAACTAAGGCTCTGTTGAAATCCTCAACCAGTGATATGTTCTTGGAGCGGTGCTGACTACAGAGGATGAAGTCAGCAATCTTGACCCTTGAACGAAGCGGTTCTAACTAGTTTAGGTCGTTAGTGGTGGGGCTACCGCCGCCTGGTTCAGGATGGTCCCCACAACGAGAATGATGACCACAATCGGCCGTGGGATCGTTACTCGCAGCTTCCGAATGAAGTAGCCACGGACAGGAGGGGCTGCAAAGGCTGCTAACAATACATATATGATTGTCGTACAGATAAGTCGAACTGGCTGTCCGGAGACGCTTTCTGTTGCCACCCCAACCGCCAGGAGAATCAAAAAGCCGGCAGCGAACCACGATACGAGCGGTCCAGTCGTCTCAATCCGTATTAAACGGGCTGTCTTGCGAATATATCTAGCCCGTCGTTGCTGGGTAGTCTCAACCTGCTCGGCAGCATGGGCGAGCGGTCTGTCTCTTTCGCCGAAATCTTTCAGCGTCGACAACAGCACGAAGAATAATATAAACGAGAGTATTGTCCACATCGCTTGGGTGGCGGGAGTGACCACATATCTGCCCCCTTCCCCTGGGTCAGGAATGACAACAAAAAGCAACAGCTCAACAGCAAGAAACACACATGCAATTGTCCATCGAACGATCGGCTGCTCAAGTTTTCCCACGCTTGGCAGTGAATCGGCTCTGACCTGAATAAATTCACTGTGTCGAGATGATTCAGTTCTGGCAGAATCGAAGATTCACATCGAAAACAAACTCAACGCCCACAGCATCAACTTGACATCCTCCTCCGTCTGAAGGCGGAGGAATCCCGAGCGTTGGGAGTTTCAGGTTCGCAACCATGACTCTGCCACTTTTCGGGAACCCGTTTAACCCAGCCATCGTGGTCAGCGGCTGACTGGCGGTGCCAACCCGCCGTTACTCCTATCCTCGGCGTCGTTTGACTCCCATCTGTTGTTTTTGCCAGTAGGGAGTCAACGTCGCTTCGACGGACTTGGAGTTACCTTTGGGCTTGCTCAACCAACAGGCACGAGGCGAACGTGTTTGCGTTCGTGTTCACCGTGTTGGCGTTTCGGATACTGTCTCATTAGTGGCGGATAGACCGCCTCCGAAGGCTGTTCGGAATCGCTCCGTTCCGACCAGACCTTGATCATTACTATGAAGTGACAATACTTGAAACTACGGATTAGAAACGCAGGAACGCCACCGAACGTGGTTCGTGGAGAGTAGTGTCGGATTCATTCTCCTTGAATCTCTATAATCACTCTACAGAGTTCGAGGCAGAGTGCCTCGGGGCTTGACCCCGAGAGTGAATGCCGACAAACACTACACAAACAACAGAATCCGGTAGCTTTAGAAGACAACATCTCGGATAATTGACTATGGAAGCGGATGGACTCACCCACACTCTCGATTTCCAGCTCGACATTCGAGAGGGCGATCCATCCCTCCTAACAGACGGCACACTCGAATCCCGACGAGTCGTCAACGAGATCTTCCGTCTCGACAAGGAAGGCTGGGATTGGGACGACATCGAAGACGCCGTCGTTGACCGCAGCGACCACGTCCAAAACACCACTCAACGACTCGTCGCCAAAGCGACCACCGCACTCCGAGAATACTACGGCGACGAGGATCACGACTACGGACGCCCCAACAACAACGTTCGCGAACCATTCCCCATTCGGATGAATCACGGAGAGGGATACGACCTATCTCTTGACGGGGACACCAACGACATCCACTTCAGAGTTAGTGCACTCAAACACAACCACGTTCGCGGCGTTCTCACGGGCAGTCCCGATCACGTGGAACAACTCCAAACCGCACTTCAAGATGAAGATGACGAATGGCGTGTCGGTACCGCAGAAGTCGTTCCCGTAGACGGCGGCCACGAACTACACGTGAACGTCACGCGGACAACTGCTGACGTAGCTCCCAAAGAGGACGCTCAGACCGTTGTTGGCGTGGACATCAACGAGGACTGTGTTGCGCTCGCCGTATTGGACGAAGACGATATCATTGCCTCCGTGATCATCGACTACACACTGATCAAGGAACGCCGTCACGAGTTCTTCACGATGCGGAAGCGAATGCAACAGAACGGGCAAACCGCGTTCGAGACAGTTCTTCAAGACCGTGAAAAGCGGTACGTTCACGACCAACTCCACAAAATATCACACGACGTTGTGGAGTGGGTCAGTCAGTTCGAAAATCCGATCATGGTCTTCGAGGACTTGACCGACATGCGTGAAGACATCGAGTATGGGACTCGAATGAACCGGCGGCTACACTCGCTTCCGTTCGCTAAGCTTCGGTCGTACATCACGTACAAAGCGGCATGGGAGGGCATCCCGTCAGATGCGGTTGATCCAGAGTACACGTCCCAAGAGTGTCCGAGAACGGAGTGCGAACACCGAGTCCGAGCGAATCGGCGTGGGAAGCGATTCAAGTGTGTTGAGTGCGGGTGTCAGGACCACGCAGATCGTGGGGCTGGCATCAGTATCGCGAAAAGGTGGATGTCGAAAGAAGAGAGAAATGTGCCTCTTCTCAAGATCCTACCGGGATTCCAGCAGGTGCGACGAGAGGCATCGGGGCGTGTGGACCGCCCGGCTGCGACCCCGTCACTCGTTGGAGGTCACCAGACCGAGAGTGGCGCGGGAGTGTTACGCTAAGCCGCAGGAAGAAGCCTCGGGGCTTGACCCCGAGGCAGTTCACACACCTGTCGTACTCGTACTGTTGCTGATTGCGGTGGGAATCGGTCGGTACGGCTCCGGGCAGTAATCCGGAGAGCCTTGTAGCGACCTATCAGAGATACGCGCCCTCTATCTCGCACACCTATTTGAGCGCATGGAAATCTCTTTATTGGATAAGAACATACTACTATATATGACTATATGAGGAATCAGGTAGGGCCTTCCAATTTTGAGAAGCGTTATGAGTCATTTCATGACGATGATGGTGAATGGTCGTTTGAAATTCAAGAATATCAGGCTGACCTCAATTTAATCACGCCGTCAGATGTGCCTGCTACCCTCACCCCCAAAGAGGCATACCGTGCTGCTGTCTTTCTTGAAGGGTTCATTCAAGAGAAAAAGAGTACAGGGGATTGGTCGGATAGCGCGCTTGATAAGTTTAAGAAGTTTGAGTCTACTATAGAAGTTGAGGCCGTAGCAAAAGCACTCAGAGAACTCTCGAATCAGAGCGAGCCCAATTGAGATAATATGTGAACCGTGCTGAGCGGTTCAACCCAATCAAGCCGGAAGATGACTCTCTGCGAGGTGTACGCCCGATGTATTTTATATAATAACCCGGGTTGGTTCGGCTCTCACGCGCACGAAAACGACTAGCCCCCTGACTGAAGTCCTGCTCGGACCCGATCCATCGCTCGCTGGCCGAGTTGGAGTTGCGGTCGCTTTCGCCTGTGTAGCTGAAGTCGGGATACAACGCCGCCTCGGAGAGCACGAACTGCGTGCTCCGGTCTCCCCCGTACGGCTCATACCCATATATAATATATTTTGTTCACATATATAGGTTGAAACTTCTAGCGCGAGGAGTAAGAGCTGCTATGGCAGAAACCGCATCCGTCCGCGTTGGTCACTGTTGTCCGGACGCACCGAACGTCGATGTCCACGTCGACGGCGAAATCGCCTTCGAAGACGTGCCATTCGAAACCATCAGCGAGTACGCCGAGCTGCCGGCTGAAAGCCACGAGATCGCTGTCACGCCGCATGGCGACGACGAGGCAGTCCTCGATCTGACAGTCGAACTTGAGGCAAACGGCGCGTACTCGGCGCTTGCGACTGGTATGCTCGCTGAAGCCGAGTGTACAGTACTTTCCGACGCCCCCGGTGATGTCGAAGCCGACCAAACTCACGTCCGGTTTGTCCACGCCTCACCGGACGCTCCCGCTGTCGACGTGCGAGTCGCCAACGGTGGTCCGACTCTGTGTGAAAATATCGAGTTCCGAAGCGCCAGCGAGTACGTTCCTGTTGACGCTGGCTCCTACGACGTTGAGGTCGTCCCGCATGGAAGCGACGACATCGCGCTCTCGCTGCCTGACACCGAACTTGACGGCGGCGCCGCAGTCTCAGCAATCGCGGTTGGGCAGGCGGGTGACGACTCGCTCGGCGCAGTGTTCGCGGACGACACCCAGTAGCCTCCCGACCTCGATTTTTCACGCTACTGTTCGCTAGAGCTGGCCGCTTAGCCGACTTCCACGATGATTTCATTTTTGTCGAGCGGGAACGGGTACAACAGACCGGTCACAACGAGTATATATCCCACCGGTTGACCTCTGACGCGTCCGTGCACCTATTATAAGGGTTCAAGAACCGGCTGCCGAATAACCCGGACAAGCAACAGATGACAACAGATACCAACCGGAGGTCAAGGAACGATGAGACGACCGGGCAGAGGTTGGTGAGTCCCGCGTTCACCGGTCTGGTACATCAGGTTGACAGGCAGTCGTCGGGTCCCGATCGGGTCACAGTGTTCCCAGTTGACGCAACCGACGAGGAGCGGCTGTCAACGTGGGTGACGGCAGATGTCGACTCCGTCGTCAAGCCCGAATGCTTCCGATAACCGCCCGGATGGACCGCGAACGCGGCGGTCGAGACGGTCAAGAGGCCCGACGGTGCCGACTAGTGTCGAATCCGATACCCCCGTCAGCTCGGATTCAGATGTTGCGCCCGACGCCGATTCGGATGCCTCTGCCAATAACAAATGAATTCGAGGTGGTCCGTCGGTGGGTATGAAACGGCGGGAGCTCCTCGACAACGCGCTGAACCGAGCCGCGCTCGGGGTCGGCGTTTCTTCGGTCGTCAAACTGTCCAATTTGTGGTCTGCGGCGCTGTCTCTTTCTGCAAGCGAGCCGACGCAGCCGACACCCATCGACGCGAGAGATTCGACTACTCGGGAACGAACTGCGGACGGCTACGCCATGACGTACGAGTGGACGGACCGGTCCGGACGTGAGTGGCGTCTGGAGTTCCCGATTGAGCGGTCTGCGTACAGAGAGGCGGCCGACGAGGCGCACGGATATTTGAGCGGCTTCGAAGCGGCGAAGACGAGTGCTCACGCCGAGCGGCTCACGGAGGCACTCATCAGCGCGAGCACGAGAGGCAAGTGTACTCCGCAATCGCTCCCTGAGTCGATCCTTCTCGATGGGGCAATTGGACTTGTACACTCGCTCAGATACGCGACAGATTCGGAATCGACGGGAGCGCCGGACTACATCCGAACCGTCGAGGAGACGCTCGTCGATGGCTGCGGTGACTGCGAGGACCTCACGTACCTGCTGGTCGGAATGCTTTCCCAGCCGGCATTCGGCTACCGGACCGCGATGGTGATCCTTCCCGGCCACATGCTGGCGGGCGTTCACAGAGGTGACCTCCCAGAGGCGTACGCCGACGCACCTACCCTCCCGGGAGGAACGTACGTCGGGATAGAGTGCGCCACGTCTCGCCCGATCGGCGAGTTCAAAGACGAGCCTGTGCTAGCGGTGTACGGCGACGGCGTGGAATACATCGACCAGTCGGCGATCGCCGACATGGGTGAGGAATTTCTTCAAGACCCGACGCAGTTTCAGACGATTGCCGACGCGTCGGCGAAGCGCCCCTACTAATACAGTATCGAGAGTCACCGCGCCGCGAGCGCTCGACGCACCTGTGGTGACGACGGTTACGGACGCGCCACCGCCGTCGATACAACAGAGGCTCAACAGTCCGACAACCGACAACGATCCCAACAGGCCGTCGTCGTTCATCGGCTCTCTTCCTCGGTTCGGAACGCGTCGAGCGCGAGCGACCAGTCGTACTCGCGGTAGCGGAGCCGCAAGATCGAGTCGGGGTCGATCGCGTCGTACTTGCGGAGGAGCGCATGGATGCCCGACCGTCCGCCGAAATCGCCGCGGTACCACAAGAGGAGGCGAGGGATCCGGGCGGTCCCGTCGTCAACGACGGTTTCGCTCTGTAGGTAGGAGGCAGCGGACCGGTCGAGCTGGTCGTCCACGTCGGCGGCGTCGTAGGCCGCGACCGCGGGACAGGAGGCGGCACCGCAGTTGAGTGCGAAGTGAACGCGCGCGTCGGGCTCGGCGACGCGGTGGCGCCGGACGAACGCCGAGGGGAAGGGATTTGCGACGTAGCCGAGCCCGTACTTCCACTGTGACCCCCGGAGAATCCCGTGTTCTATCTGATCGAGACTCAGGTCAGTCCCGGCGACGGCGACGATCGAGTCGCCGAAGAACCGACGACGGTCCTCGAAACGCTCAGGAGCCGCGAGCAGGGCGGGCCCCGTCGCGGCGTTGTAGACGTTGAGCCAGAACGCGAGCCGCTCGTCGGGACCGTACTGCCGATGGTTGGGTTCATCCCTGGCTACTACCGGTTCACGAGACGCGAAAAGCCGCTCCCGGCCGTGGTGACGATGGTGCTCGTCGCCGCGGGATCGACCATCGGGTGGGGTCTCGCCGCCACAGGAGCAGTTACCGGATAGCGCTCGTGGCGACGGAGCCGGAGTGAATCGCTCGCTCGTCCCGGCTCCGATCGGTGATCAAGATTCGATCGGCCGTCCCGGATCGATCTTCATTGCGACGTATGCGAGGCTGGCGAGGAGCAGCGCAACCCCGATCGGTAATAGCCAGACGAACGCCGTCAGGACGACGGCCGTCGCTTGGACGCCGAGCGCGAGCAGCACGACCGGGCCGCAACAGACCGTCCCGGAGAGGAGGGCAGGAACGGACGCAAGCAGGCCTGATCCGGCTCCGATCCCGCATGCTTTGGGCCGTCGAACCGCCAGATACGTCATCCCGAGGTTGATACCGACGAGGCCAGCGACGACGCCGCCGATCACGACGTTGATCGGCGAGAAAAGCAGCCGGACGACGCCGGTGTCGACCGTGGCGATCGCGCCGAACGACGCCGGGCCGGTCCGGGCGAACAGGCGACCAAGCGGGTCGTCGATCACGAGGACGCCGGGGGCGACCCCTGTGCGAAGGGACAGATCGCCTGTCGCCCAGAGATACGCTAGTAAGTAGCCGATTGTCACGGCGGCGACGACCGCCGCGCTATCGCGGCGACCGATGGCCAGTCGCACCGCCCCGTCGATGTTTCCGAGGACATCGTAAAACGTCGCACGTGTGCTGCGAGCGCTCATCGGTGAAGATCGGTCATCGGGTAGTAGCCGTACCAAGCGAACCACATGGCATCGAAGACAATCTCCCGCTCGAACGGCAGCGAGTCGGGAGCGTGAACGGCGCCGTCGACGTCGACGTCCCCGTCCGCCCACGAGAGCGTCGCGGTTTCGAGGTCGGCACTATCCGTCCCGTCGATCTCGGTGCCATCTCCGCTTTTGTACACGTATCCGGTGTCGAGCGATTCGTCGTAGACGGCCGCGTGACGGACGCCACCGAGATCGAACTCGATAATCCGCTCTTCACGGAGCGTCTCCTTGCGGACGGCGACGGCGCCGTTCGCCGACCGCATCCCGATCACGACGGTTTTCGGGGCGAGCCGGTTGTCCTCCGTAAGCGGTGGAAACAGAAAGGCGTCGCCAGCGTAGTACCCGTTTCGGGGGTTGTACCCGCCGTACGGATCGCTGCCGTAGTTCCGGGCGAATCCGGTGTCCTCGGTGAGCACGACCGTCTCGGGATGAGCCGAGCGCCACCGTTCCCACGTCGTCCAGACGACCCGGAACTCCTTCAGGTACTCTCCGGGGTCGTCGCCGGTGATCCGCGTTGCGAGCATCTGCGGCCACCAGCGCTCGGTCGCTCGGTCGAACATGACGAGGTTCGCGTTGATCAGCTGCCCCGAGACTCCAAACGTTGTCTCGCCACGGTGGAAACCCTGTGCAGTGCCGGTAAGCGGACAGTACGTCACGGACACTGGCGTTCCGCCGACGATGTCGTTGACGATTTCGTGCCAGACGAGAATCGACTGCGGGTACGCCTTCGCTTCACCGTCGAGGACGACGCCGAACACCGGATCGCCGTCGTCGAGCAACGCCGGCGGATCCGTCGCCTCGGCGAACTGCGGGTCCTCGATCGCGGGAATACCGTCGGGGGGCGGCCCGCCGGATCGGCTCGCCGCTTCGAGTTTCTCGGCTGTGTACGCCGCCGGGAGCGACCGCTCAACCGTCGGCGGCCCATCGACAGCCGAACCGGTCGATCCGTCAGAACTGTCGGTAATCGGACCTGATCCGGCGCCGGCGTCAGGGGATCCAAGACACCCCGAAACCGACGATATTCCGACCCCGAGGGCGCCGAGGAGGGCTCGTCTGTCAATTTGTACCATACAATAGGTTGGCGTCAACGGATGTTAACAGCGTTCAGATCGTGCGGCGAGAGCGCACAGGCGGTTTGACTGAACGGAAGAAGTGCTCGACCGTCGAGTGGTGATCAACTCGTCATCGACCGATGGCTGCGAATACTCGATCTCGGATCGTCTGCCGGTCTGGAAGCGACAACAGCGTCGTCGAGTCGCGGGAGTGTACTGTCCGGATCGGACGGTCCCCTTTTGATCAGTTTCAGCACCACGTACCGCAGATACCCGTGGACGGCTCTGTTGAAATACTCAGAGATTTACATGTTCGTCTTGTGATTCCACGAGATGAAGGCCCTCCCGAAGTCGAAGATCCTCCGGTTTACTGAGAAGGCGATCCATCTGGCCCGTCAAGCCGTTTCTCGATACTCCTCGAAATTCTCCAAACACCGCTATACACTTCCGCAGCACGTCGTTCTGCTGTGTCTCAAGGTTCGGAAGAACACGACCTACCGTGGCCTGCTTGACGAACTGATCGAGATGCCACGCATCCGTCGTGTTCTTGGATTAGCTGAACTCCCTACGGCATCAACGCTCTGTAAGGCGTTCAATCGTCTTGATATGGCTGTATGGCGTATCATATTGACTCTCTCAACGACGCTACTTCCGACGAGCGGCGTTGTCGGAGTTGATGCGTCAGGGTTTGACCGCACCCACGCTTCGAAACACTACACAAAACGCGCTGAACTTACGATTCAGCAGCTCAAAGTGACATTGCTGGTCGATGCGAAGGTGAACGCAATCCTCAATCTCCACGTGACGACGACTCGGAAACACGACAGCCAGATCGCTCCACCGTTGATCAAGCGCAACCCCGAGGATATTGATATTCTGCTCGGTGACAAGGGATACGACGACCAGAAGATCAGGCGACTTGCCCGGCAACACGAGGTTCGTCCACTGATTAAGCATCGTGAATTCACGTCACTCCACAAGGCGTGGAACACGCGCTTAGACGCTGATCTCTACGGCCAGCGGAGTCAATCAGAGACGGTCAACTCAACGCTCAAGCGGAAATACGGTGCGTTCGTCCGGTCACGACGCTGGTAGAAGCAGTTCCGTGAACTCACCATCGCCTGTCTCAGTCACAATATCGACCGATCACTCTGAGCGGTCAATACAGCCCAAGACTAGCTCGAAGCCTTCGCCGTCTACTACAATTCACGTCAAATTTATTGCGAGAGGTAGAGCGCCTCGCGCAGATTCAGCCACCCCCATGTCGGGGGTGACGGCTGTCCACCTCAGAGGCCAATACCGAGGTCGACCCCACCGTTGGCCTGAGATTCGCTCTTAACCTGTGAGAACGTCGTCTGACTCTGGTCGGTGAATGCTTCCATGTAGACCGGGCCGCTGGACGGGAGGTTTGCGCTGTCCACGTCGACATCGTCGGCTACAAGCCGGACGATGACATCGCATACCTCAGCTACGAGCTGATCACCGACGCCCTCCGCGATAGTGACTCTACCGAGGTCGTCGGGTACCGGAACCGATTCGCTGACCCATCTCTAGCTTTGATTTTGGCATCTCGATCGCAGGCGACAACTTGGGGGGTAATCCTCGATGGATCCGACGCTCGCAAGCGGATCGAGGAGGGACGGGCCGAGTTGCGGTCACCTTCGCCTGTGACGACGAGCGTGATGTCCAGCTAGTGTTCGGAGCAACTGCGAGATGCGCCGGCGTCAGCGTCTCGCTTCATTGGGCCCATATCTTCATCCTGTACGGTCGATAAGCAGCTCTCATCGAAAAGTAGCGAACTCGCGATAGGAGTGGGACGGTTTATTTGAATATGACTGGCGTAACTTTGAGAAACTCGTCGCCGATTATTTTCGAGCTGAAGGATACTCTGCCCAAGTTACGAGATCAGGAAGCGATAGAGGTATTGATGTCATTGCACGAAGCGAGAGCGAGCGAATTGCTATTCAGGTCAAACAACAGAATCCAGAGAACAAAGTCGGACGGCCAGTCGTTCAAAAGACTGCCGCAATGTTAGCGGCGAATGAAGCAACACAAGTAGTTATAGAGCATCAAGGAGAATGAATCCGACAATTCTGCGCCTGTCCACGTAGTGATAGCCGATCAGAGATTTGACAATCCGTGGCTTAAAGTGACAGGCAGCCCTACATACAGACAGGAATCAGACCGGAAATAGAGCGATTCCGATCAGTCCTACGATGGCGGCCTGTCCGCCCCAAGCAATGAGACAGTAATCGGAACCAGTCGGGTGAACGGTCGGTTCCTACAATGAACCGATGCAGTGCCCGACTGCCGTACGCACCACAGAAAGTAACTCCAAGTCCGTCGACATCTGCCGGACTCCCCGAGGCACAAACAACTCTGGGAGTCCGAACACGATGGAGGATAGGAGTACCGGGGGCTTGGCACTCCCAGCAGTCCCACCCGCCACAGTCCGTGAACCCCGTACGGATTCTCACCGTGCTGGGGTTCGGTGGAACTGCAAACCTGAAATCTCCAACGCTCAGGATTCCTCCGCGTTTACGCGGAGGAGGATGTCAATGCGCTAATTACGCCCACTCGGTAGCACGACAAACCCGCAACGGGCGTTTTTCGGTTTCGTTCACACGAGATCCGATATCAAGACCTTATGTAACATATGTATAACATCGGAAAGCAAGAGTTACATAAGGAGTTACGACGGTATTGAGCAGTTACTATAACCACCCGATCTCGGCCGGTGATCAGCTGCCTTGCTCTTTATCAATACCTCTAGAGTACTCAGCACAGTCCGCGTCTATCACGGCGGCTCTGTTATAATTCCCAGAAACTGATAGTTTGGAGCGGCTATGCTGGATACACAGCGCGAATCGGTCATAAACTGGCTGGGTGAACTAGCCTACGGCAGTAGCAGTCCATTACAGGATAGTAACGGAGTAATTACCACGCGTTTAATAGATTCTGCCGTAATCACGTAATGTGACCGATTTAGTATCGCTACAGGGGCTGTTAGCCGTGTTCTTGTGGGCAGCACTGCTCGTCTACGGTCTCTCGTCGCTGTGGTGGGTCGTTGAAGTGACTGTGCTTTCACGTGGATGGGGGCAGAATAGTGAGGAAGTTTGGGGACTTGATGATATCCAAGTTCGCATACTGACGATTGATGCTGAGTCTGTCGTCCAACAGACCGTCAACGCACTCCCCGATGATATCGCAGATGTGCGTGTTATCGCCGAAGCAGACATCAGTATCGATGGTGCTCAAGTCCATATTGTTCCCGATGAATTTGATTGTAACGCGACTAACAAAGGTCGAGCTGTCGAGTGGGCACGAAGAAACGTCGATGGTAATAAGGAATATCTCCTCTATCTAGACGAAGATACGCTCGTTACGGGGCTCACTGGCCTTCCGGATGCTGATTTCATTCAGTTCACAGAGAAGCCAATCTACACCGGTTCACGACTCACATATCTCTGTGAAGTGTTTCGTACGGGGTATCAATTTGAACAGCTTGGATTTCATCGCCTATCGTATCCGCTATACGCGTGGGGTGGAGGCTTCGCAATCCGCCGTGAGATTGAACAAGAAGTCGGCTGGGATGTAGCCACGATCACCGAAGACACAAATCTGATCTGGCGGGCAGCAAAAAACCGCGATCTGACCTACCAGTTAGTCGATGCCCGGTTTCGGAACCAAGCTCCGCCGTCGCTCAAATCGATGATCAAACAACGGCGGCGGTGGATGTCCGGCACAGTCGGTGACGATTACTTACTTCCTCCACTATACCGGCCGCTATATTTCACTCGGGTCATTGCGTGGGCGTTCTCACCGTTTGTGCCGTTGTTAGCTATCGCATCGTACCTGTTGCCCGGGACAGCCCCCGGGATAGGTCTGTATTCGCTGCTCTCTACAGCTCTTTTGGGGATCCTGTTCGTGTATATGTTGTTTGGCGTGGTTGCCTATCGGAAGCATCCGATTTTGTGGCCAGTATTCCTGATTCTCACACCGTTGGCAGTTGTCCTCCACTCAGTCGGAGCACTCTGGGGTGTCGTTAGCCCAGTCGAGAACTTCGAAGTAACCGAAAAGGTCACTACTGACGTTATTGAGCAAGCTAACAACCTTGACCAGGGGGCACTCGCCGAGCATGAGGGAACTGACCGACTTCTCCGCGAGTCCGATGATGAATTCGAAAAGGGGATTTTTACTGACGACGATTAGTCGGGACACACATATTCCACCTACGGTGTGAAGGTTTTCTAACAATAACAACGCCCGAAGGAGTAGGAGCATCTGTATCTCGCACGCCGACCCTATCAGATCTGAAGGATCTCAGTAGAGCCAGTTGTAGCCAATTATTTGCTTCTCACTAATGATTTCCACTCAAGCATGACCGGAGTCGTGATCCTCCCCGCTGGTCGCGACGACGCGTTTGAGGACTACAAACAGTTCATCCGAGATGGGCACCCAATTGCGGATATATTGAGTCCTATCTCGATGAGGGGGACCTCGAACTATTTCGGACGACATCTGAAACAGCCGGTTGAGAAAGTGTACGAACTGGCTGTAGGGACCGTACTACTAATCTCGCAACCGTCTCTTCACGACCTCCCCAAGTTCTTTCGCAGGAATTTCTTGGAGTCGCTCGTCTTCGCTTAATGTATCTAAAACAGCCCCAACGGGCTCGGTGAACTTGAAAACCAAGTGAACACCCGATTTGAATCCACCACTGACCCGTTCGCTTTCCAGAACACCGTACGTTCCGGCCTTATTGATGTGGCTGTTGACTGTTTCTTGTGTGTATATCTCCATGTCGCTTCCCTCACAGAGAATTTTGTAGATGTCGTACACCACAGGGCTCGGAGCCGCTCCTTCATTCTCTTTCGCGACAAGTGCGGCAGCGTACAGAGATAGTTTCTTTTGGACAGACATCCCGCCAACGATCTCAAGCACCCGGTTCTTCACCACAGAGTCGTTTGCCGATCTGACGTGGTCCTGCGTCACTACCGGGTCGCCCGCCCGGTTCGCGATCTCTCCAGCATCCCGGAGCAGATCGATCGCGCGACGCGCGTCACCTTCGTTTTGAGCACCGTACGCAGCCACGATCTCGATTACTCCATCTTCGAGGGCGTCGTCTTTAAACGCATCTCGACGTCGTTCGAGAATTTCGATGAGCTCGTTGGCGTCGTAATCCGAGAAGTGAATTCCGTTCGGATTGTAGGAGCTGTCAGTCCGGCTGTCCAGGTTCTCGCGGAACTTCGGGTAGTTAGTGACAACCACCGTTGACAGCTGCGTATCAACATGCTGTTCAGACATGACTCGGCTCAAACTATAGAGTAGTCGAGAGTACGCCGGTTCGTCTGCGCCCGTACTGCCGGTGAGCGCGTCGATCTCGTCGAGGATGAATACAATTGAATCGAAGTGATCGTCGACGATTTCGTAGAGTCGGGTGTATTTCATATCGGTCGAGACACCCGACCGAGGGACATCCCAAACCACGCCCGCTTTTCGCGCCGTCTGGTGGCCTAGCTTCCACACAGCGCGGTCAAGCGTGTGAGACTCCATCGTTTTGAAATTGACTGCCACAAAGTCAAACTCAATACCGCTTTCCTGGGCTCGTTCTTTGACTTTGTTCGCGACGGCTTTCACTGTCAGCGTCTTGCCTGTGCCACTAGGACCGTACAAAAGTAGATCCGGCGGTCGCTCACCATCGAGAGTGTCCCGAAACGCCCGAGCTTCGGCAGCGAGTTGCTCGTCCCGGCCGTAGATCCGATCCTGATCGACAATCGTACTTGAGTCAACGAGGTCTTTGTTTTCAAAAACCGTCTGTACGTCGCCATCGAGGATGCTATCCACGACAGATGCTCCGGACTCTTGTGACCCACCAGACTCGGTATGTGGCTGCACCGAGTCGGGTTCGTCGCCTTCCATACTGGTTATTATAAACTAACCGCTAATAACCTTTGTCGAAATGAAGGGAGTGAAGTCGAAATGAAAGGGCCGTTGTCGATATGAACACCCCGCCGTCGAAATGAATTTTCTGCCTCGTTCGTATCATCACACACAAACTTCGAAGTGAAGGCCCCTCTATCGATATGAAATCTCAGACACCAAGACAGACACCCCGTCATCGAAATGAAATCCCTTCTCGGAGTCCTAGCCCCGGTAGATCTTCTTCGAAGTGAGCACCCTTCAGTTGATATGAAACCATTTAGCCCGGAAGTCGGTCCCATCCACACACCCCGTCATCGAAATGAAATACAAAATCACTGTGTGCGAACCCGTCCACGAGATTTCATCGTGAGGAATGGCAGCAGGTTCTTCGAGATGAAATACTCGAGCAAAACACTAATGCTGCCGTATTAGACCGTGCAAATTAGATTTAGAGCAATTTTCTCTGTGGAAGAACCAATTTCATATCGAAGACGGTGTGTGAGAGTCATCTTACTACTACGTCAATTTTCGATTTCATATCGAATATGGGGTGTGAGAGCTACCGATATTATCTCTCGTTGTCCGCTCATAGTCGATACGCCGTTTGTTTTCACATTATACATTCCCTTCATTTCACAGAACTAATCCGCTGTATAACCCAACTAATATCTCTCGACAATAGTCCACATGGTTGTTACACACGAACCAGTCACACCAAACATCACTCGGCTCCCCGTCAGTGGCAGGCCCAAGAGAGATCGTTGACGTCAGTTCGGCGTCAACGTAGAACCAGTCGGCATCTCGATCTACATGGTAGTATCAGTCAGGTCTGCTCTGTTGAATCCGCAGAAGGCGGCGGGATAGCGTCGCTCTGAAGGTAGTAGCGAAGCGAAAGAGTCGAATGTGACTAACCTACTCTTCCCCTTCGTTAAGCAAGCCGCGTCGCTGGCTCAAAAGCGCTGTGCCGCCAGTCCAACGGCGGTGAGTGATCCGACTGGCCACGGATTTCCCGGGTGGAAGCATGTGAAGCTCCACTTTTTGCGGGTTCACATGGATGCGACGTACTGAGAGATCGTGGATTGGGCGAGTGAAATGGATCCTGTTCGTGGTCTGTTACAGCTCGCTCAAACGGCATTCCCCGCACCCTCAACGCTGTACCGGTCGTTTGAGAGGGTGACCATGTCCGTGTGGCGCGGCTTTCTTCGTGAGTCCGCGACTATCTGCGATCCGGGTTTGAACGGTGCCATCGATGCCACATTCTTCGACCGCGAAACGGCATCGAAACACTACCAACACCGCTCGGATCGCCACATACGCACGCTCAAAACGACGGCGATCGTCGATACAGACCCGTGTGCCATCCTCGATATTCGTTGTTCGGCACACTGGCCTCACGACACCCAAACTGGCCGTCGAGTCGCTCTTCGTAACACCGAGAAAATCAAGATTCTTGCCGGCGACAAGGGCTATGACGACTAATCTCTCCGGGACGCCCTCCGTTCAAAGGGTGTCCGGCCCTTGCTGCGTCATCGGCTGTTTGCTGCGTACGATCACGCACACAACGCCCGGTTGGACAGCGAATTATACGGCCAGCGCTGGATGGCCGAGACCGCCTTTTCGGCTATCAAGCGTCGGTTCGGCCCCGCTGTCCACCCTCGCGCTTGGTACCGAGAATTCTGCCAACTCGTGGTGACCGCCACAGTCTACAACCTCGAACAAGCTCTCAAACAGTGACCCCGACGCCATCATCGGATTCAACAAAGCAGACTCTACTGAAGGATCATCTTGCTGGGTCGCTGAGCTCATCCACCTCAGCATTCACCCTGCTCTTTGGTGTGCTACTCGTTCTATGACACCCTCAACTTTCGACACATCCAGGCAAGCCGTCTGAGCGATGCCATATCGCCAGACGGCGTCCATTTCCCGGTTAGCTTGACGGAATCATCCTGTGAGAGCGTCTGAGGCTCCCGTCAGTCGCCCCAAAACGAGGCACAAAACATCGTACACCGAGATGGATACAGACGATCGGGGACATCGTCTCAGTCGAGATTGACGTTGATCGCTTTGGTCTGGGTGAACTCGTCGATGGCTTCGGTCGCGTTCTCCCGGCCGGTGCCGGACTGTTTGTAGCCCCCGAAAGGCTGTCCCGCCGAAACGTCGTTGTAGTGGTTCACCCAGACGACACCGGCTTCGAGTCGATGGGCAGTTCGAAGGGCATTGGTAATGTCGCCTGCGATGACACCCGCGGCGAGACCGTAGTCAACGTCGTTCGCCTGCGCGACCACGTCATCCTCGTCACTCCAAGAGAACGTCTCCATGACCGGACCGAAGATTTCCTCTTGGACTGACGGATGGTCGTGGTCGATGTCGTCGATAATGGTCGGTTCGTAGAACGCACCGCTCTCCAGCGGATCGTCGTCAGGCACGTTACCGCCGGTCCGGATGGTCGCGCCGCTCTCGCGAGCGGCCTCGACGAACTCGTATGTTCGTCGCACCTGCTCGTCGGAGGCTTTTGGCCCCATGTCCGTCTCTTCGAGCAGCGGATCGCCGACGTTCATACCGGATGCGGCAGTAGTGAAGGCCTCGAGGAACTGCTCTTCGACGTCCTCGTGGACGAACAGACGGGAGCCGGCAGCACAGCACTCGCCTTTATTGAAGAAGATAGCCATCATCGCCGCCTCGACCGCCTCTTCGATGTCTGCGTCGGGGTAGACGATGACGGGACTTTTCCCGCCAAGTTCGAGCGTCGTCTTCTTGATGTCCTCGGCGGAGTTGCGGATGATCTCTTTCCCGACTTCTGTCGACCCGGTGAAGGAGATCTTGGGCACGTCTTCGTGCGTCGAGAGGGGTTCGCCGGCGTCCTCGCCGTAGCCCGTCACGACATTAACGACGCCGTCCGGAACCACGTCATCGACCAGTCCCATCAGTTTCAGGATAGATAGCGGCGTCTCCTCGGACGGTTTGAGAACTACCGTGTTGCCGGCAGCAATAGCGGGACCAATCTTCCAGATGGCGATCATGAGCGGGAAGTTCCAGGGGACGATCGCGCCCACGACGCCGTAGGGTTCCTTGACGGTGAAGACCTGCTTCTCTCGATCGAAGAGATCGTTGGTCTGGCGTGTCTCTCCATTGACGTTGCGGGCAGCAGCGGCGTAGTAGGTGAGGTGATCAACAATCAGTCTCATATCGCCCATCGCTTCGGTGATCGTCTTTCCCGTATCGAGCACTTCGAGCGTCGCGAGCGTCTCTTGGTTCTCTTCGACGGCGGTGGCCATCTCTGAAAGGACGCGCTGATGCTCCCCCGGCGAGGCGTCGTTCCACCCGCCTTCGAACGCACGCTGTGCCGCATCGACGGCGGCGTCGATGTCGGCAGCGTTGCCGGCCGGCACTTCACCGAGCACTTCGCCCGTCGTGGGATCTCGCGTCTCGATGACCTCGTGGCCGTCACCGTCGACGAACTCTCCGTCGATATAATGCCTGAGAGAGTCCGGCACCGCGTCTGCAGCGGCATCTCGATGGCGTTGTTTGATCGCATTAGCCGTCTCTTCGGAATTATCGCTTGTCATGCTCATACTGAGTACCGTGTAAAACGTTAGCAGACGACAGTAAATAAGTTATTGAAAGATCATTAATATTAGTGCCTTGAGAGGGCTGATCGTGAGACTACGGAAGGCGAGCACGTAGATCTCGATAATTCGTTACGAACGGTGGGGAGCCGATCGGACCCGTGCTGTGGTTGCGCTTCAGGAGTACACCAAGATGAGCTCGATAACCATAGAGTTGGGCGGTCGGCCTCAGTAGCCGCTGAGGTTGAACTCACCCAGCTGCGTGTAGGTCGTGATGCCCGAGGCGTGTGGCACCTCGTCGGTGGGAGCCTCCATCAGCAACCAGAAGAAGACTTCTCTTCCCTGAATCGGCTCGCCGCTGACGTACTGCGCGGGGTGGTAGAACTCCAGTTCCGGCTGCGGATTCTCGGGGTTGGCACGAATCACCTGCCCGATTTCGTCGTCTTTTGGCTGGACGACGACGACCTCCTTCATGTTATCGAGGGGGACGTCGATGGTCTCGGGGCCGGCAGGGTTCGTGAACCGAACTATGTGTTCTTCGCTCACGTCGTTGCTCCCGAGGTAGAACTCGGTGCCGGGGGTTTGCCACTCGTCGCCGTCGAAAACCCTCGTCTCGACGCCGTCCGTCGTCCCCGGGGTCGGCTTCGTCAACCAGTTCTCGAGGTAGTACTGGGCAGGTCCGTCGTTCTCGCGCTCGCGGTACTCGTAGAACTCGTTGACGTAGCCGGGCCCGTGTCGCTGGAACACCGGCATGAAGACGCCGTCCTCGTAGAACTGGTAGTTGATGTAGTAGTTGTACGGGGCAAATCGGTGCCCGGAGTGGAAGTCCCGGGCGTTCCTGACTGCACCGGTGTGGTAGTGGGTCCGGATGTTGAACCCACCCGGGCGGCTCTGCGTGGAGGGGTACTCGGTCTTCCCGAGGATGCCTGGGCCGCCCAAGCTGAGGCTGTGGATATCCCAGTAGATGAGTTCGCCGCTGATGACCGGCTCCTCGTTGGGGAACATCCACTCTCGCGTGTTGCGGCCGTTCCGCTCCGGCATGTCGTAGCACGTGGACGTGCTGTAGGGGGCGGTGAGCGAGAACACCGGCGTGCCGTTGAAGTCAGCCCTCACTTCCGCCCCGACGGTCCGGGGACCGCTCCAGCTGATGGACCAGCCGTCCTGTTCGAACTCCTGTGGCGGTTCCTCGATGCGGTGGAACCCGTTGGGGCCCGTAATCTGTGGCCGTTGCATCATCGGCGGCTCAGGAACCTCGCCGAGAACCGTCTCGCCGGTGGTCGCGGTGTCCTGGGCCATCCTGTGCGCCGGGTGTTCGGCGAAGTCGTTCACGATGTGAAGGTCGAGCAGCGTCGGCTCCTCTCCGGTGACGTCCATGAAGCCGCTGACCGCCTTGAGCTCGCCGCCGTCCATCACGAAGTACACGAGGTTGGAGACCTCGCCGTGGGCGTAGTCCCCGTAGCTCGTGATGATCTCCGCGGCCTTGACCATCGGGTACCACTCCTTACCCTCCAGGTGTTGCCAAATCTCCTCCTTGTTGAGCATCGTCTCGTGGCGGGCACGCTGGGTGTCGTTCCAGTCGCCCCGCGTCCACGTGACATCGGTCGGCTCGTTTATTTTCAGGCCGACGAGTTCGTCGGTTATGCGGTCGACGAGTCCGTAGGCCACCTGTCGGTTCGTTGCAGTGACTTCGAACGGCGTATTGTCGGGTCCGCCATCGACGGTCATGCCCGTCGTTCCCTGGACGCTGACAGCGTCGAGTCGGTTCGTCAGCGGGTCGTACGCCTCGAAGGATGCGACCCAGTTGCTGGCGACCTCGTTGACGCGGGGATCGGAAACGAGTGTTTCGACGGCCTGGCGCTTCCGATAGGACCAAAGTTCCTGAAACCCGAAGTCACTCACATCACGGGGGCCTATGCGTCGCGCGGACGTGATGCGTTCGCCCGGTTCCGGCAGGTCGGCGTCAGTGCCCTCCTGTCCGGATGACGAGGTTGCTTCGGGTGTGACGTCGCCCCCCGAACCACAGCCCGCGAGTGCGACACCTCCTGCGACACTTAATGCCGAGAGGAACTGCCGTCTGCTCGCTTGTCCGACCGTTTCATGGATATCATTATCGATCATGCTATATGAGGCCATACTAAAAACTATCACTTATAAATTTGGGGTGGTAAACCGGTAGTGTTCAGATAAGCTGGTTCCATGCGAAAGCGAACGATCTGAGCCACTCGTCGGCAGTTTCTGCTTCGGCGTTGCTGAAACAGTTTGAGAAACAGATAGTTCGACGTTTTATCTCACGAAAGACACGTTCGACGCTGTTCCGATTTCCATGTCGTTCGTATCTGAAATTGAGGTCGTGTTTGCGACAGGCTCGCTGAAGTGAAGCTGATCCATCGACGAGAACTGTTGCGTCATCTATGTCGTGTTTGTCACGGAGATCAGCGAAAAACCGATCCGCGAGGGCGTTATTTGTCGTCGGCTCAAGCTGTGTATGGAGCAGATCGTTCGTTTCCGGATCGACAGCAGCGTACAGCCAATATTGTTCATCGTCAAGTCGAATCACCGTCTCATCGACCGCGACGTGATTCGGGCTCCGACCAGATTCCGGCTGTAGGTCGGCCTTGTGAACCCAGTTATGAACGGTTGATCGAACTCTTTCAACACCGAATACCTCAAGAAACGAAACAGTATTCGAAAGCGATAATCCTGCTAAATAAAGCTGAATACTGAGCTTCATCAACAGCTGCGGTGTTGCCTCTTGCTCCACAAACTCTAAGTTGATCTCGTCTAAACAGCCGCTGAGGCGGTCGTTTTCGGGCATAGAACACTTTGAAAACGCACCACCTCACCTTTCAAACCTTATCTGAACACCGCCGGTAAACCGGTCGCGTAAAGTTAGAGGATGAGACGTTCGACTTCAGAGTGCTTATGGCCGAAATCGACCGCCTCAGCGAAGGCATCGCGTGGATCGACTTGTCGTTTGTGGAGCGAGATCGGACTCCACGCTGGGCGATTGAAGAGGAAATTTGCTATCATTTGACTAATATGTCGCTCCAAGAGGTGAGTAAATTTCTTGAATAATATGGGATCAAATGGAGTCACATGGCTATCCATAACTGGGTTCATAAAGCCGATCTACAACCTGTCTCTACTGTCTCAGAAGATCAACTCGCGGTTGACGAAAAGATGCTCCGCCTGCACGGTCAGAAGTTCTGGCTGTACGGCGCGGTTGATCCGTATACGAACGAGATCCTCCACGAGATCCCCTATCCAACCGAAAGTAAACAGACCACGCGGTAGTTTCTGACCGAACTACACTAGCGCTACCAGCTGAATAACGTCGAATTTCTCGTCAATGACGCAGACTATCTTGGACCAGTTCTTACTGAGGACGGGTATCGATTTTAAATCAGTCGACATGGAAATCGGAACGCTATCGAACGTGTTTTTGGGAAATAGAACGACGAAAATCTTTGTTTGCTAATAGTTTCAGCAATGTCGCGTTAGAGACAGCTCAAAACTGGCTCGAAGCCTTCGCCGTCTACCACAATTCACGTCAAACTTAACGCGGCCGGTAGACCCTGTGGTGTGCGGACGATCCGGTAGCACCACCATCAATACCTGCAGCAAGTACTGAAATCGCTGCCGAATTTGTTCTGTGATTCTCCCTCTCAAGTACACTATGGATCCACGGAAATGTGCGATCAAGGCCGCGCCCTCACAGCGCAATCCACTCACCAAAACATATATTGTGTAGATCTCATTTGTACATAATTAATGATAGATAGTTCATTCAGCAGACGAAAACTCCTCCACACTGCGGGGGTAGTGGTTGCCAGTGTTGCGGCTGGGTGTAACGATGAAAATCCGACGACCGAGAACACGAACCAACCCAGTGACGGCACATCGTCGCCAGAGTCGACGCCCAACGACACTACCGACGGTGAGACAGGGACTCCCTCTGTCGACGAGTTCTTGACGGAAACGGACAACTACGACGGCATTGCCGACAAAACAGGCTCCGACGCCGTCACTGTCGACGTCGGCGTTGAAGCCAACGGCGCGTACTACGGCTTCAGCCCGGCAGCGATCCGTATCGATAGCGGAACGACGGTCACGTGGGAGTGGACCGGTCAGGGTAGTACCCACAACGTCGTGGCCCGGCACGGTGCTGACTTCGCAAGTGAACAGAAGTCACAGGAGGGTGCGACGTACAAACAGACTTTCGATGAACCGGGCTCGGTGTTGTACGTCTGCGTCCCCCATGAGGGGATCGACATGAAAGGCGCTGTCGTCGTTGAGTGATCCTCGCGATTCCGGCTCTGGGCGTCGATCCACTCTCAAACACGGCGGAAGGCGGGACTGTGACACCGCCGGTTTTCAACGCCACCCGCTAAACTAGGGACCTGCACACCGTAGGCGTCCAATTCTTCTGGAGATCGCATCACCAGACGGGTAGACTTTTGTGGTGCTGCCCGCATCTTTACGGTATGAGCGGAGCGCTACCGGGTGCGGACGAGAACCGGTTGTTCGATACGCACGCCCACCAGCCCACCAGCGAGTTTCTCCACGACGCCGGCGGCGAAATGATGCAAGATGCGGCCGATCGCTTCGGAACGGACCTGGAAACGTGGGATTACGAGGAGATGATCGACGAGTACCACGAGGCGGGCGTCGGTCGCGCCGTCTTGCTGGGTTGGGACGCCGAAACGAACACCGGAAATCCGCCTGTGCCGAACGACTACGTCGCCGAAGTCCGCGACGAACACCCCGATTTCTTCGTCGGGTTCGGGAGCGTCGACCCCCTGAAAGACGACTGCGTTCGGGAGGCCATCCGGTGCGTGGAGGACCTCGATCTGTCGGGGTTCAAATTCCAGCAGATAGCACAGGGATTCGATCCGTCCGACGACCGCCACGACCACCTCTGGAGCACGATCGAGGATCTCGGTGTCCCCGTCGTGTTCCACGGGGGGAACTCCACGTTGGGCGCCTGCAGCGCCGGCGGGCGCGGTCTCAAAGTCAAGTACGGAAATCCCATGCTTATCGACGATGTCGCGGCGGAGCATCCGGACCTTCAGATTCTCATTGCCCATCCCGCCTATCCCTGGGAAAAAGAACAACTGGCAATCTGTCAGCAGAAGGGTAACGTCTACATGGATCTCTCAGGGTGGATTCCGAAATACATCGACGAACAAGTCCTCCAATATGCCGGGTCACTGCTCAAAGATAAAGTGATGTTCGGTACCGACTACCCGATGATTTCCCCCGAGACGTGGCTTGAGTCGTTCGAACAGGACACCGACTTCAGTGAAGAGATTCAGCGCAAAATCCTCTTTGAGAACGCCGAGGAGTTTTTTGACCTTTGATCAGCTGAAATCTGGTTTTTGTCCATTTAGGAATGCTTCGACCCCTTTGTCGTGGGCCGGCGTGTCGTAGGCCATCGCTTGAAGTCGCCCCTCCTGCGCCAGCCCGTCGCGCCACGACTGCCCGAGGTTGTCGTGAATGGCCTCCTTCGCCATTCCGATGCTCGCTGTCGGGCGATCCCGGAGTGTGTCAACGAGATCGTCGACGCGTTCGTCGAGTTTCTCGTCCGGTACTGCTTCGTTTATCAGGTCCATTGCTGCGGCCTCGGTCGCGTCGATGAGACTCCCGGTGAAGGCGAGTTCCTTCGTCTTTCTGAGGCCAATGATCCGCGGGAGCATCGCCGTTGCGCCCATGTCCGGAATAAGACCAACGTTGATAAACGTCGCACCGAAGCGAGCAGAGTCGGCGGCGTAAGCGAAATCTGAAACCGCCGTCAGAGACATTCCGGCACCAACTGCGTCTCCGTTGACTTTGCTGATAACCGGCACCGGCGCAGTGAGGGCGTTCTCAGCGACCGCTCCAAGCGTCTCGCGCACACGATTGTACGCCTCCAACGTCGTCTCGTCCCGTGCTGCCATAGCCTCAATGTCGCCGCCAGCACTGAATGCTTCGCCTCGACCTGTGATAACGACCGCATCGTGGGTCTCAGGGTCTAGGCCAGTGAGCGCGTCAGCGATCTCAATCGCAACGTCCGCCGTCATCGCGTTTCGAACGTTTGGGCGGTCGAAAGTAATCCGTCGAACAGGACCGTCGTCGATTTGCATGGGTGTATTTCCAGGTGAGTGTACTTTGTTCTGGCTCTCCGTGCCGTCGTTCAGTTGTCATCCGTGATTCCATCGTCGGTACCGCTTGAGCGTATCCGGTCCGGCCGGTCCGCAATATCAGGAAACAGTTGCATGAGCAGACTATGCTGAGCACGATGGAGTCGCTCGATGAACGCGGACTTGCTGATGCCCATCTCGGCGGCTACCTCGCTGGCGGTCGCCTCGCGCGGAATTGTAAAGTACCCCATAGCAACCGCGTACCGCAGGCTTTCTTCCTGTGCCGGCGTGAGGTCCCACTGCTTCGCTATGGATCTCTCTTCTTCGCCTCGGAGGGCATACACCCGTTCGAGTTTCACACCGACGGTCTCACTGGTAGTTTCCATCACCGCCCGCATGATCTCGTGACCGACGACAGCCCCGGTCACGATGGCGCTTCCGTCTTGATAGATGATAGATTCGACCATGAACCCGCCGCTGATGAGTTCATGGACGACACACGGATGTAAAGAGAGACAGCGATAATTGTAGCGGTCGCCGTTGTCCGATTTGTAAAGATACCGAATCCGGTCGTCTTCATCGAGCCAAGCCGTTAGATCGTCGCTAGGGGCGGAACTGAACCGAAGAAGCACGTTACCGTCGCTGCGAATCAGCGGCGGGGCTGCGTCGACAGCCGTGCCTGTCGTCCGAGTCGCATCGGCTAGTGGGCAGTCATCGCCCTCAATCCGGAACTCGGTCATCAGACACTCATCGATCATACTCCACAATGTCGGGGAAAAGTTAAAAAACCCGTCTATGGACTGGACAATGACTAATAGGTAACAAGCAATATCTTATGATGAATCATGAACATTGACGAAGTCAAAGAACGTGCGGGTCCACGGGCGTTCAATCCACGAGACGACATGCCCGAGGAGTACCGGAAAGCTGCGACGCGGATGCTCGAATTCCATGCAAACAGCGAAATCATGGGTGCGTACTTGGAGCGCCCGTTCATCCGTAAAGCGCCGAGCCTAGAGCGGAAGATGGCCTTCAGCGCAAAAACGCAGGACGAAATTGGTCACGGGCAGATGCTCTACCGGGCTGCCGAAGCGCTCGGCATCAAAACTCGCGACGAAATGCTCGACGACCTCGCTGAGGGTCGCGGGAAGTTCCTCAACTGCTTCCACTACCCGATGGAGAGCTACGTCGAGACGCCAATGATCGCCTTCTTTGTCGACGGCGCCGCAATGCGTCGCCAGGCAACGCTCAAAAAGTCTAGCTGGGAGCCGTACGCCCACGCAATGGACAAGATCTGCTTCGAAGAGGGGATGCACGTCAAGCACGGCGAGTCCATTCTTCGTGAGTTGATGAATGGTTCCATCAGAGAACAAGAGATGACACAAGAAGCCTTCGAGAAGTGGTGGCCACGCATCTTGCAATTTTTCGGTCCGACCGATGATAAGAGCACCCACCATGGCTTCGCGTCGGAAGTTGGTCTGAAGACGGCCTCGAACGACGAGCTCCGGAACTCGTTCCTCAACACCTACATGCCCAAGGCGGAGCGGTATGGGCTCGAAATCCCTGACGAGCCGAGAATCCGTGACAACGGTGATGGAACCTACGAAGTCGTTGAGGACGACCTCGACTGGGACGAGTTCTTCACCGTCTCGAAAAACGAGTACAACGGTAGCAAACAGCAGATCAACGGCCGCGCACAGTCGCAGAAAGCCGTGCAGTGGGTCCGTGACATGATGGATAGCCAGACGACCACCGGCAGTGGCCCGATCCCACAGGCGGCCGACTAGACCATGATCTGGGAGGTCTTTAGGCAGTCAAACGAAGGTGGTGAGTTCAAATACTGTCGCGACGTGCACGCACCCGACCGAGAGATGGCAAAGCAATTTGCCGTCATCCAGCACGGCCGGCGCAAACCGACGAACGCGCTGTGGGTTGCACCGCAAGAGAAAATACTGAGTATCTCCCCCGGTGAAGACCTGGGCAAGTCGACCGCCGATAGTGAGACTGCCGTGTGGGTCGTCTTTACGCCGAACTTCCAAGGATATCAAACCGAGGCAGGTTCGGTTGAGGCGACTGACGAGGCCGGTGCGAAGGCATTAGCGCTCGAGGAGTTCTCCGACCCTGACGACAAGGAACTCTGGGTCGTCGAGGAACAATTCCTCAGCGAAGTAAACGCGACCCAAGTTGCGTTCGGCGGGACGACCGACAAAGCGTACCGATTCGCACAGACCTACAACGTCGACCCTGCCGCCGAAGAGGTAGCAGCCTCCGAAGGTGAGCAGGTTGAGGCCGAGCGCCGGCGAGGTGAACTATAATGTCGGCAACCGAACCCGACCTCGGCAGCGCCGATGACCTTACCGAGCGTGAGCGAAACGCTGTTGAGGCACAGCTGTTCCGACTGGCTGACGACGAGTACGTCCAAGCCGAACGTTACACGTTTTGGCAGGTTCGCGCGCCAACGCTTGAGTCCGACCTTGCCTTTGCAAACAACGCACAGGACGAACTCGGACACGCCCGACTGTGGTACGATGCCATTCAACAGTTCGGTTACTCCGAAGAATCGCTGCTCTGGGAGAGCGAGCCGTCGGACTTCCAACACAGTACCTTCGTCGAGCTTCCCTTCGAAGAGGGCGACTGGGCAGACGCGGTCCTCCGAGCGTACCTCTACGACGTGGCCGAGGACATCCGGCTGTCAGCGTTAGAAAATTCAAGTTACAAAGTCATCCGTGAGCGCACCAGCCGGATTCAGGGCGAAGAAGGCTACCACGTCGAACATGCCGAGAGCTGGCTGCAACGAATGGCTCAAGACAGTGACGCCAGTCGCCGCGTGGAAAAAGCGCTCGATCATCTCTACCCGTACGCGCTGACCTTGTTCGAGCCGGTTGGTGATGTGGAAGATGATATCGTGGAACTCGGTGTCCGGACCATGACCCTCGACGAGATGCGCGAGGAGTGGACCGACCGAATCACCGACTTCCTCACCAACCTCGGTTTCGACGTCCCGACGGACGAGGAACCGGCCACGCCCATTGGCCGGGACAACAATCACACCGAGTACTGGGACGAACTGTACGAGGAGATGGTCTCCTCGTACCGGAACCTCGGTCGACACGAAGCGACCAAGCTCATGGACCCTGAAGACGATGAGTAGCGATTACGACCGGCCACGGGCCGACGCCAACGCAAAAGCATGCTCGTACACGGAGTACGATACGAAAGAGCGTGCGACGGGCGACGTGCCTGCCACCGGTGACGGAGCCGAGGGGCTCGAACGCGAGATCTGGTCCGCACTCTACCAAGTCGAAGATCCTGAGATGCCTATCAGTGTCGTCGACCTCGGACTGATCTACGGACTGGAGCTTGACGACGGTGAAGCGACAATCGACATGACGCTGACTTACAGCGGGTGTCCCGCTCGTGAGCTCATACTTGAGGACGTTGAACAGGCTGCTGAGAGCGTCAACGGCGTTGACAAGGCCGACGTGCGTCTGGTCTGGTCGCCCGACTGGTCCATGGACCTCGTCACCGAACAGGGCAAAGATGCGCTCCGCGACTTCGGCATAAGTTTCGACCAATGAGCGAACCCGATCCAAGTGTTACGACTAGTGGCGAACTGACGGGTGCTAGGTGCCCGTACTGCGAGTCAACCGACACCAAGCGAGAACACCCCTGTGGTCCATCGCGGTGTCAGTCCATCCACTACTGCAACGAGTGTCTTCAGCAATTCAAAAAGTTCGAGTGATTCGCCCCGGCGACGGCTCAGTTCTACGCTCTTCACGCCTGTAGTACTCATCGCAATTCCGTTATTCTCTACAGAAGTGTTCAACTAAGCTGATTCCACGCGAAGGCGATCTATCTAAGTTGCTGATCAGGAAGCTTACCTAGTATTATTAGTATAGTTTAAAAAATGATAGTTCTTTTTTATTTCATAAAAAGTATATGTAATGCCGTTCCGATTTGCCAGGCGATCAGCCCTGAAATTCGGTTGGTGTTTGCGACAAACTTGTTGAACAGGGACTTATCTAACGAATAGTTGGGTGTGTAATTAATATTCCTCTTATGATGCCAGTCAGTGAAACCCGATTTGATCCGGCGTTCAACATAATTGGTTCATCGGGTATGGAACGCAGATAGCTGGTTGTAGATCGACGTTCACCGTACAGCCAACACTGCATACAACCGCGTTGAATAGCTATACCATTGACAACAAAAGTATCCGGCTTCCGGTCAGATAGCAGCTATCGATTTGGCTTATAAATCCATCTGTGAATATCACGGGGAATTTCTAGCATCGAATATCTCAATAGACAATATAATATTGAAACCCGACATTAAACAAAATGATTCTAACTATTAAACAGTCGCTGAGTACGTGAGTTAATCGGCGGTGGATGGACCTACTGGGAGAGTGAGATTACAAAATAATACTACGAAGCGGGCGAACAAGTAACGCACCGGCGGCGGACGGGGTCAGCCGAGGTTGACGTGGACGTTCTTGACTTCGGTGTACGTCTCGATGGCTTCTTCACCCTGAGCACGGCCGTGGCCGCTCATCTTCGTGCCGCCGAATGGCGTCTGTGGCCACGTGTTCGGTGTTTCGTTGATCATGACCATTCCGTAGTCGAGCCTGTCGGCCACTCTGTGGGCACGCGATAGGTCGTTGGTCCAGACACACGAGGTCAACCCGAAAGGCGAATCGTTTGCGACCTCGATCGCCTCTGCCTCGTCCTCTACTTTGATTACCGACAGTACCGGGCCGAAGATTTCCTCGCGGGCAACAGTCATGTCGTTAGTCACGTCGGCAAGCACTGTTGGCTCAACGAAGTAGCCCACGTCCTTTTCGTTGGGAACACTGCCACCTGCTGCCACGGTTGCGCCCTCGTCGCGACCGATTTCAATGTATTCGAGGACGTCTTCCAACTGCTCTTTGTTCACGACCGGCCCCATCTGGCCGTCGTCGTCGATGCCACCGCCGATAGGAATGCCCTCCGCGATGGTGGCCATTTTCTCGACCATCTCGTCGTAGACGTCCTCGTGAACGACTAAGCGGGAGTTGGCCCAACACATCTGGCCTGCGTTCATGAAGATGCCATACTGCACACCACGCGAAGCCGTATCGAGGTCAGCATCCGGGAAGACGATGGCCGGCCCTTTTCCGCCGAGTTCAAGCGTTGCGTCGGCGACAGCCTCGGCCGCGTCCCGCTGGATGGACTTGCCGACGCCAGTGCTCCCGGTGAAAGTGACGTGATCGACACCATCGTGGCTGGCGAGTGCACTCCCGGCACCGGATCCAGACCCGGGGACGACGTTGACGACGCCGTCAGGGAGACCGGCTTTCTCTGCGGCTTTCGCATAGTATAACGCCGATAGCGGCGTGACGCTGGAGGGCTTGAGAACGACTGCGTTGCCCGTCGCCAGCGCTGGCGCGATGCTGCGGCCGGCTAGCTGGAAGGGGTAGTTCCAGGGGGCGATGTGGGCGGTGACGCCGACCGGGTCACGCGTCGTATAGTTGAGTCGGGAGTCCGAAACAGGAATTTCGCTGCCTTTGATCTTATCCGACCAGCCGGCGTAATACCGGAACGTGTCGATGACCATGTCTATTTCCAACCCAGCCTCAAACGGCGTTTTGCCGTTGTCGTGCGACTCGACGAACGTGAGTTCATCTTTCATCGCCTCGATGGCATCGGCCATTCCCCGGACGTGTTCACGACGTACATCGGGATCCATCGTGCGCCACTCGGAGCTGCGCTCGGCGGCGGCCGCTGCCGCCTGAACAGCGTCGTCAACATCAGACTCATCGGCCTTCTGGACCGTCGCGTATTCCTCTTCGCTGGCTGGGTCTACCGAACTGATGGTCTCACCGCTGTTTGCGCTGCGCCATTCGCCGCCGATATACAGGTCTGTGGGACCGGAGTACTTACTCACGGAGAAACGGTTAGTGTACGGCGTATTAGTTTTTGTTGTTAGACTCCCTACAACACTCGCAATAGCCCATAGAGACAGTTCTAGACCAACCTTCGACCGTCGATCACAGGCAGGTGGCGGCCCAACGGTTCGTCCGTCGGAATTTGTGTGCCTACTCCTCTTTTCTCTTAATGAGGAACTTCATATCGCCCTCAAAGACAGTGGTTCCATCTTGATTTTCCATCTCCGTGTCGAGAACGACTAGTCCCACGTCCTCACGGCCGACTCCCTTCTTGTTGGAGACTTCCATTTCCAACTGGAGTGTGTCACCGATGTTGACCGGGTTCGGGAGGTCCATGTAGTTCATTCCGAGGAAGGCGTAGGCTGTGCGCTCAACGATGCCGGTCCGGTAGACGAATCCGGTCGCTTGGACGAATGTCATCGGACCATGGGCGATACGCTCACCAAAATCCTGCTCTTCGGCGTACTCCTTGTTAGTGTGGAGTTCGGTCCAGTCACCTGACAGCGCTGAGTGCATCACGAAGTCTGATTCCGTGACGGTGCGGCCGACGCTGATGAATTCTTCTCCCTCTTCGAAGTCCTCGAAGTGATGTGGCTCGTAACTGTACGGCATACCTCAAGGACTGCTCAGGCCAGCTAGATAACTTTACTCCCGTTTCCCGCTCCGACACGTATTTATCGCGGCTCGTGATACGTGAGACCGTATGTCAAGAGCCTCTGATGAGACCCGCGAGCGCATCAAGTCGGATGCGTTCTGCGAGACGCTTGGTATCGATCTCATCGAACTTGATTCGGGCTTCGCCCGGACCGAACTGACCGTCACCGAGGACTTGTTGAACTTCCATGGGACACCTCACGGCGGCGCTATCTACTCACTTGCTGATGCTGCGTTTGCGGCGGCGTCAAACTCTCATGGCACGACGGCCGTCGCACTGGAGACAAACATCTCTTATCTTGAGGCTGTTGATGTCGGCGAGACACTGACAGCAACTGCTAACGAGACGCATTTAGCGGGAAAAACCGCCGAGTACGAAATCGAAGTTGCGGATGAGAGTGACGATCGAATTGCAACGTTCAGAGGTCGCGTCTACCGGATGGAATAGCGCACAGAACTGGGTTGGGGTGGTGTCTACCCTAAGCTTCCACAGACAGCCTCCGAGAGCAGTCCTCGGGCGGTATCACTCGCGGTGATCGTAGACACGCTGGACCTTTCCGACTTTCGAGCGGGCGATGCCGCCTGGTTCCACCAGATCGAGGTCGTCAGGCGAGAACTGCAGAACGTTTTCCAAGCGTTCGGTAATCTCGGCCTCAAGCGACTGGCGGCTCTGCGTGGTTCCCTCTTTCATCTCGATGGTCAGTTCCATAACGTCGAGACTCCCCTCACGGTAGAGATCAATACGGTAGTGCGGGGCGATACCGTCCAGATCTAGAATGACGTGTTCGATTTCGCTGGGGTAGAGGTTCACCCCGCGGACGATAAGCAAGTCGTCGGCCCGGCCAGTGACGTTGTCCATCCGAACCATCGTCCGACCGCATTCACACTCCTCGTAGTTCAGCGTCGTCAGGTCGCCGGTCCGGTACCGAAGCACCGGGAGCGCCTCCTTACTGAGTGTGGTGAGAATGAGTTCACCCTCTTCGCCTTCCTCGACTGGTTCGCCGGTGTGAGGGTCCACGACTTCAGGAAGGAAGCGGTCCTCCCAGATGTGTAGCCCTTCCTGTGCTTCGTGGCACTCACAAGAGACGCCGGGGCCGACGATCTCTGAGAGGCCATAGATGTCGATACCGTTGACGCCGAGGCGCTCTTCGATTTCCTCACGCATCGGATCCGTACAGGGCTCCGCTCCGAAGATGATGGTCGAAATCGGCAGATCGACGGGGTCATGGCCCATCTCTTCAGCTGTCTCGGCGAGATACAGTGCGTAGGACGGGGTGCACGTGAATACGTCGCTTTCGAGGTCGATCATCAGTTCGACCTGACGCTGGGTCTGGCCACCGCCGATGGGGATAACGGTCGCTCCCAGCTCTTCGATACCGTAGTGGAGTCCCAAACCACCCGTGAAGAGCCCGTAGCCGTAGGCGTTCTGGATCGTGTCGCCCGCCTTAGCACCGCTGGCGGCGAGTGAGCGAGCGACGGCTTCGCTCCAGACCTCGATATCGTCGTCAGTGTAAGCGACTATCTTGGGCTTGCCGGTAGTCCCAGAGGAGGCATGGAGGCGTGTAACGTTCTCGCTGTCAACTGCGAAGAGTCCGTCGGGGTACTCGTCGCGGAAGTCCTCTTTTGTCGTTGTTGGGAGCTTTCGGACGTCCTCAACGCTCTGGATGTTCTCAGGCGTGACACCCATCTCGTCCAGCTGTTCTCTGTAGAACTCGACGTTCTCGTATGCGTTTTCGACCGTTTCGCGGAGCCGTTCGGCCTGTAGTTCGCGCAGTTCTTCGCGGTCTGAGGCCTCTACTTCTTTATACGGCATCTGTAGGTGTATGACTACACACCTATCATAAAAATTGTTTGGGTATAATTCTCTGATATCTGGGAGGTGTTGTGTCATCACGATTCGGACTCTCACACGGTGGCGACCAATTCAAAATCCGGCGGTAAGAGGTGTTCTCGGAGGAAAAGCTATTTTCCGGCACCTCCGAAAGGGGTAGCTATGCGAGATGCGTATATCATCGGCGCAGGGCAGACACCCTTCGGTGCGATGCCCGACAAGAGCTACCGATCGTTATTTACATCCGCCGTGGCAGCGGCCGTCAGTAGCGTTCCCAACGGAATCGACGACGACGAGATAGACGAGGCCGTCGTCGGTTCTCTCGGTGTCGGCGGCCGCCAGCTCGGTCTCTCAGGTCCGGCCGCCACCGAGCATGCCGGCCTCCACGGGATTCCGAGTTCCCGTATTGAGAACGCGTGTGCCGCGTCCGGGTACGCCGTGCGACAGGCCGTCCAGGCGGTCAAGAGCGGGATGGCTGACGTTGCTATCGGCGGCGGTGTCGAATCGATGACCGATATGAGCAGCGACGTGACCAAGTACTGGCTGGGCGTCTCCGGTGAGACAGAGTGGGAACGCCTGACCGGAACCACCTTCTCAGGCGTTTACGCACAGATGGCCTCCGCCTATATGGATAAGTACGACGCGACAACCGAACACCTCTCGATGGTGGCAGTAAAGAACCACGCAAACGGCGCAAAAAACCCGAAGGCACACCTCGGCTTCGAGTGTTCGCTTGAGGACGCGGTCAACGCGCCCGTCGTCGCAGATCCGCTTAATCTCTATCACTGCTGTCCGACCTCTGACGGTGGCGCAGCGGTACTCGTCGCCAGTGAGGACGTAGTCGACCAGTACACCGACGACCCCATCCGCGTCGCCGGTGTCGGTGCGGCCAGCGAGCGAGTCGGTCTCTTCCAACGGGACACCTACACTGCTATCTCTTCATCGGAGTCGGCCGCACAAAGCGCGTACGATCAGGCCGGTATCGACCCCGGCGATCTGGACTTCGCGGAGGTGCATGATTGCTTTGCCATCGCAGAACTGCTGGCATACGAAGATCTCGGGTTCTGTGACCGGGGTAAGGCCCCCAGTATGTTGGAGGACGGAAAGACGGAACTCGACGGAGAGATTCCGGTCAACGCCTCCGGTGGCCTCAAGTCGAAGGGGCACCCCATCGGCGCGACGGGTGCTGGACAGGTCACCGAGGCGTTCAAACAACTTAGCGGGAAGGCCGGTGACCGCCAAGTCGAAGACGCCACACTCGGACTGACACACAACGTCGGCGGGAGCGGTGGCGGCGCGGTCGTACACGTTCTTGAACGGGAGGTGGCACGATGACCGATGCACAGATTGCGGCTATCGGCGCCTACACGCCGAGACTCCGCATCGTAGCCGAGGAGTTCGAGGACGCATGGGGCAGTTTCAACGCGGCCGGCGTCAAGCAGAAAGCCGTCCCCGAGGCCGACGAGGACGCGCTTACGATGGGCGTTGAGGCAGCCGAACGCGCGCTCGATGTCGCCGGTTACAGCGGCGCGGACGTGTGCCATCTCGCCTTCGCCACGACATCGCCGCCGATGGCAGAAGAGGACCTCACCGCGCGACTGGTGAACGTCCTCGGTGTCCCCGATAGCGTGACCACACGGACGATGACAGGCAGCACCCGCGTCGGCGCACAAGCACTCAACGGGGCGCTCGATGCTGGCCCTTGGGGCGAAAAAATCGGCCTCGTCATCATCAGCGACTGTCCAAAAGGTGCTCCCGACAGCGACGTTGAACACGCTGCGGGTGCCGGTAGCGCAGCGTTGGTCGTCGACGGCGACGGTCCCGGAAAGGTCCTCGATCGCACATCTCACGTTGATACCTACCCAGGCACGCGGTTCCGAACCGGCGGCGACGACAAAACTACGGGATTAGGCGTGACTCAATATGACCGCGAGGCGTTTACCACGACGCTGGGCGGCGCCGTGGACACACTGGACGACTCACTCGAAGACGTAGGTGCCGCTGCAGTCCAGTCACCGGACGGAAAGCTCCCCTATCGAGCGACCGCAGCGCTCGGTATCGACGCCGAGACCATCGCCGCCGCGGAGACGGTGAGTTCGCTCGGGGACACCGGCGCGGCGAGTGTGTTCATCGGTGCTGCGACGGCCTTCATGGAAGACACGAAGCGCCTCCTCCTTGCGGCTTATGGCAGCGGCGCCGGCGCAAACGCCATCCTCCTTGAGGGGCCGGTCCCGGTCGCGAGCGCAGTTGATGGCGAGACCGAACTGTCCTACGCCGAGTACCTCCGGCGTCGAGGCGAGATCACAAGCGACGAGCCGGAAGGTGGCGGTGCGTACGTTAGCGTCCCCTCTTGGCGGCGGACCATCAACCAACGCCACCGGCTGGTCGCCGGTCGCTGTTCGGCGTGTGGTGCGCTGAACTTCCCGCCAGACGGTGCCTGCCAGCAGTGTAACGAGCGGTCGGTGAGTTTCGAGGCCGTCGAGCTGCCCGGGACCGGCACCGTTGAGGCAGTGACTACTATTGCACAAGGCGGCGCGCCGCCGGAGTTTGTCGAACAGCAGTCGAAGAGTGGGCCGTTCGTTAGCGCCGTCGTCGCGCTCGACGGCCCCAAGGGCAAGGAGACGGTTAGCGTCGCTTCGCAGGTGCTTAACGGTGACACGAAAGTCGACATCGGGACGGCTGTCGAC
This sequence comes from Halorubrum sp. PV6, assembly GCF_003990725.2. Lineage (NCBI taxonomy): Archaea > Methanobacteriati > Methanobacteriota > Halobacteria > Halobacteriales > Haloferacaceae > Halorubrum > Halorubrum sp. PV6. The sequence goes on along the minus strand of NZ_CP030065.1, from coordinate 44,702 downwards.
GCCACGGTTCGACGTATCTACTCACAGGAGGATGTTATCCGATACGGCTTCAAGATGCAGGTCAGCGAGACGCGACGCTAGGTTAGAGTCGCTTAAAAACCGTCGCTACGCCCTGCCCAAAACCGACGCACATCGTCGCGAGACCGTAGTCGGCTCTTCGTCTTTGCATCTCGTGCAGTAGCGTCGTCGAGATGCGCGCCCCCGAACACCCAAGCGGGTGTCCAAGTGCGATTGCGCCACCGTTGACGTTCACCTTCTCGTCGGGAATTTCGAGTTCCTCGATGCAGTGAAGACTCTGTGCGGCGAAAGCCTCGTTGAGTTCCACGAGATCGATGTTGGCCATCGTGATGTCAGCGTTCTTGAGTGCGGTCCGTGAGGCCGGGATTGGGCCCCTACCCATCACCAACGGGTCGACGCCGGCGACAGCGCGCGTTTCGACACGTGCGAGAGGATCCAGTCCGTGCTCTTCGGCGTACGCCTCAGAAGTGACGAGCATCCCTGCGGCACCATCTGTTAGCGGCGACGCGTTGCCCGGCGTCACCGACGCGCGCTCGTCGTCGCGGAACACCGTCGGCAGTTCACTCAGCGACTCGATTGAGGTGTCTGGTCGGGGCGTCGTATCTTTCTCGACCGTCTCGTCGCCGGTACCGACGGGGACGATTTCGTCGTCGAACCGGCCACTCTCAGCGGCCGCAACGGCCCGTTTGTGTGAGCGCAGCGCGAAGCGGTCCTGCTCGTCACGGGTGATGCCGTGTCGACGGGCGAGGGTCTCGGCAGTCTGGCCCATCGAGAGTCGGTCGGCGTCGTAGCGCTCCTGGATGGCGGGGTGGAGCCAATCCGAGAAGGGAATTCGGCTCATCTGTTCGACGCCAGCGATGGGGTAGACTGCGCCGTCTCCCGTCTCGATAGCACGGGCGGCGTCGGTGAGGGTAGTCATCGATGAGCCACAGAGTCGGGTAGTTGTCGCTCCGGGGACGGTCTCGGGGAATCCACCGGCGAGCAGCGCTTGCCGGGCGAGGTTTCGGCCCTGTTCTTCCTCTTGATTCGCACAGCCCAGTCGGAAGTCATCCCAATCGCTGGCAGGAACGCCGGTTCGATCGACGAGTGCGTCTAGCACTGTGGTGATGAGGTCCTCGGGGTACGGTCTGGCGAGAGAGCCATCTTTCCGCGCCTGCGGTGTCCGGACGGCATCAACGATAACGGCCCGGTATTTTGGATCGGCCATCAGTGACTAGACTCTATTGTGGGTGTGATATTAAATCACTGGCTGGCGCGTGGCGGGCAAGCAATGTTTTTGTTCTTCGGTACTGTCGCTGTAAATGATGCAAGTAGCTGTACTCGGAGCCGGTACTATGGGCCACGGCATCGCCCAAGTGTCGGCCATGGCCGGCCACGACGTCCAAGTCCGCGACATCGACGAGGAGTTCGTCGCAGACGGTCTGGCCGCCATCGAATCGAATCTTGAGGCGGGTATCGAACGAGACAAAGTAACACAGAACGAAGCCGATGCGACGCTTAACCGCCTCTCAGGCACCACATCGCTCGAGTCGGCCGTAACCGACGCAGACATCGTCATCGAAGCAGTGCCCGAGGAGATGGGGATTAAACACGATACGGTGACAGATGTCGAGTCACACGTCGCCCCCGACACGATCATCGCATCAAACACGTCGTCGCTGTCATTGACTGAAATTGCCAGCGCTCTTGACCATCCCAGCCGGGCAGTCGGGTTACACTTTTTTAATCCGGTCCACATTATGAAACTGGTCGAAATCGTCACTGCAGAGCAGTCGAGCGACGAGACGGTTGAGCGCGCTCGCCAGTTCGTGGAAGGGATCGAGAAGACGCCCATCGAAGTGATGGATTCTCCGGGCTTTGCTTCTTCTCGCCTCGGCGTTGCGCTCGGTGTGGAGTCGATGCGGATGGTCGAAGAGGGCGTCGCCTCACCGGAGGATATCGATACGGCGATGGAACTTGGTTATAATCACCCGCTGGGTCCGATTGAACTCGGCGACGTGGTCGGTCTCGACGTGCGACTCGATATTCTTGAGTACCTCCGCGAGGAGCTGGGTGAGCGATTTAAACCGCCACAGATACTCAAACGAAAGGTTCGTGCTGGAAAGCTCGGCAAGAAGTCCGGCGAAGGGTTCTATCTCTGGGAAGACGGCGAAGTTGTCGGCACGAGCGGCGACTGGGGTGACTCGTAATGTCTATCGAGGAGACCGCCGCCGACTGCGAGACAGTCAACGTCAGCATGGGTGACCGTGTCGAGAAGGTCGCGACCATCGAATTGTATCGGCCTGACGCACGAAACGCGCTTAACGCACAACTCCGGCAGGAGCTCAAGCAGGTGCTCGAGGAGGTTCCGGACAGCGATCTTCGCGCGCTTGTCTTGACAGGGGCTAAAGATTCTGGCGCGTTCGTTGCCGGCGCCGACGTGAATGAACTCCGCGAACGAAACGCGCTTGAACAGCGTGAAGCCAGCAAGCGACCGCGGGTCTACGAGTGCGTCGACGACTGCCCGATGCCGGTCATCGCCCGCATCAACGGGCACGCGCTCGGCGGGGGCTGTGAACTGATTCAGGCGTGTGATCTCCGCATCGCACACGAGGACGCGAAAATCGGTCAGCCCGAAATCAACCTCGGCATCATGCCAGGCGGCGGCGGAACCCAACGGCTTCCACGACTGGTCGGTGAGGGCCACGCGATGCGACTCATCCTCACGGGTGAACTTATTGACGCCGAGGAAGCCGCTGACATCGGCCTCGTCGACGAAGTCTACGGCGACGACGGCTTCGACGACCGGGTGTACGACCTCGCCGCCGCTATAGCAGAAAAAAGCCCTGTCGCGCTCGAATTCGCTAAGAAATCCGTCAAGGCTGCGTCCCGGATGGATCTTGAGACAGGCATCGAGTACGAGGCAGAACTCTTCGCACAACTGTTCGCCACCGGCGACAAGAACGAGGGCATCGACGCGTTCTTCGAGGACCGCGACCCCGAGTGGCCCAGCGGCTGACTATCTCGCGGTGTTAGTGGTACAGTTGTTCTACAGTGTCGAACAGCAACTTTTGTGCTTGTTGACGTAGCGAAGCCGACTGTACAACGGTTTTCGGACTTTTTGTCCCTATGAGCTTGTTCTAGTTATTCGAACGTATTGATCTTTATTTAATGTGAACAACAGACGGTTAGCGTACTGGCCGGACTCTCATCAGCCTCGAGGCGAGTCCTAGGCGGCATCTTCTTCAAGATACGGAGTTCACAGCCACAGTTCCCTGAAGCTGTTGTTCACTCTCATCAAATCTACTGTTAGAGACGCTCTAAATCTCACGTTCATCGGTCTCAGTGTTGATCTGTCGGTATGAATCTCCTGAAATCACGCCACACGGCGTGGCGACTCTTGCTGCGACGGCCGGTATCGTATTTACATCCCGCTTCCATTACAACCGTACGAGTGTAATGAATTTCGGTACGGTCCGCTCTTTTCGTATTGGTTGGCCGATCGATCCCGCACAGTGGCACACGTTCTATTTATTCGAACGAATATTTTTGAGGTACTCGTCACGGTGCCACCACTCTTGATTCAACATACTAGATATCGGTACCTTTGCTGATAAGACGCATGATTTTGTCCAGGCACCGTTAGGGCGTACGGCTCAATGTCTGTCAAGCCGTTCGACCAGAATGAACAGGCCGTGCGACAAAATAGCACAGCACACAGGCGGAAAGGCTCGAAATAATGACCTCGTGATTTGAACTATTCTGCTTGTACTTTCGGAGTGGTAACAAGAACTGGCATACTGAGGAGCAGTTTCTACCGAGTAACCGGATCAGACGTGTGCCAGATTGATTGTGATCTCGTTGACTGTACCGAGTAAGAGTCCTGGGAGTTGGTCCCTGAGCAATGAACCTTCGAGACGAGTCGCTGGACCTGAAATACTGATTGCGCCGATTGCAGCGTCGTTCTCGTCGGTGATGGGTGCTCCGAGTGCGTGCAGTCCCTCAACAGACTCCTCCAGATTAAATGCGTAGCCCCGCTCCCGTATTGACTCGATTTCCTCCCATAGCTCGTCCCTGTCAGTGATTGTGTTTGGCGTCCGGGCGGGAAGTCCGTAGCGGTCGATAACATGTTCGATGTTTTCGTCCGGAAGGTTGGCTAGGATCGCTTTACCCGCCGCGTGTTGATGGAGGTAGTTCCGGTGACCGACATGGGCGTACGTCTGGACTGAGCGTTTTCCCTGCGCCCCGTAAATGTGGATGCTTCGCCCGTGCTCTTCGACGGCACACCAAATTTTCTCCTCCGTCTCGGCAGCCAAGCTGTCGACCTTCGGCTTTGCCTCTCGGTAGAGTGTGTACCTATCTCGTGCGACGGTTCCGTAGTCAAGGAACCGGAGACCCAATCGATACTCGTCTTCTTTCTCGATAAGGAAACTGTTTGCTTCGAGAGTCTTGAGGTGCCGGTGTGCCGTACTCTTTGCACAGCCGAGGTGGTCGGTGATCTCGGAGGCAGGCGCTGACTCATTCTGCTTCAGATATTCGATTATGTCTATCGCACGCTCAACGGTCTCGACCGGCCTGTTAGTATTGTTTGGCATTGTCATACACTTAGTTAAGGACGAGCTCTTTACAAAGGTTTGGTTCGAAAGAGCCGAACGCTGCACGAGACAAACTTGGACGGATTGGCACCAAAACTACTGATCAATTGAAGAACGAATAACCGATAGACAAAAGTCACACGGATAAGATGACAACAACGTATGCCAAAAATAGTCGACCTACTCGTCCGCAAGGACGGAGTCACACACGAGGAGTTCGCTGAACGCTGGCAGGGCGAACATGCAGAGATTGCGAAGGACCTGCCAGGACTCGAACGGTACGTCACGTCGGTCCCCACCCGACCCGAGAACACTGACTTCGACGGAGTGCTCGAACTGTACTTCGAAGACATGGCCACGTTGGGGGAGGCCTTTGACTCGGAGATCGGGAACGCGGTTCAAAACGACGCCGCGGAGTTCATCGATCTTGAAGCTGGGCCTCGTCTCATCGTCGAAGAAACAGTGCAGTTGGGCGAACGGTATGACTGAAGTTAGCGAGCGCCTCGTCGCAGAGTTGGAAGAACAGGGCGTCGAGTACATCTTCGGCTACCCCGGCGGCCGCGTTATCGAGATTCTCGACCACGTCCCCGACTACGATGTCACGATGATCCGCCCCCGAGACGAACGCGAGGCCAGCGTCATGGCCGAGATGCGTGGTCGTTTGACCGGCCAACCAGGCGTGCTCACCGGGCAGGGCCCTTGGATCGGTAGCCTCGGTGCCGTCGGGCAGATGGAGGGGTACCTCGCTTCCTCACCGATGGTTACCATTACCGAAGCGAGCGAGCGTGGAGAGTACTCGACGCTTGCGCCCTACCAGCAATCTCGCGGGGATTACGGCGGAATCGACCTGCCCGCCGCGCTCGATGCATACACCAAAGAGAATTGGTTCCCACGCTCGCCAACCGAAACCATCCGCAGTCTCCAGCTCGCGTTCAAACACGCCACTGCGGGACGCCCGGGACCGACTGCCGTCATCCTTGACGGCGATGCTGTTACCGAGGAGATGCCAGAGGACCCCACGCCGCCCGTCTGGGACGGGCACGACCAAGTCCGAAACTGGAAATCCCGACCCGACAGTGCGGACGTAGCGACCGCCGTCGACGCACTCGCTGAGGCTGAGCGGCCGGTCATCATCTCAGGAAACGGAGTCCATGCCGCCGCCGCCTACGACGAACTCCAGATCCTCGCAGAAGCCGCTGACGCTGCCGTTGTCACCTCCTATCTCGGGAAGTCGACGTTCCCCGAAACTCACGAACTAGCGGCGGGCGTTATCGGGTCGTTCGGCCACGAGGGTGCTAATCAAGTTGTCAGCGAGGCTGACATGCTCCTCATCGTGGGCTGTCGGATGAACCCTATGGACACCAACTGGCAGGCACCGGATTTCATCCGCCCCGACGAGCAGACCATCATCCATGCTGACATCGACACGCGCAACGCCGGCTGGGTCTATCCCGCCGACGTAGCGCTTATCGGCGACGGCGAACAGAGCCTCGCTGACGTGGCTGAAACGCTTCCCGACGGCGTTGGTAACGAGTGGGCACATGGCCGCGCTGCGAGTGCACGAGAGTCCTTCTACGACCCCCGCTGTGAATCCGACGCATCACCGATCAAGCCTCAGCGCGCGGTCAAAGAGATAGAGGCCGTCGTTGACGAGGACACCATCGTGACTGCAGACTCTGGAAACAACCGCTTCTGGCTACTGAACTATCTCCAAACACCGGCCACGCGGACCTACTTCGGCAGTGGCGGCGTCGGCGCGATGGGGTGGGCAACCCCTGCTGCCGTCTCCGCCGCGATCACGACGGACAAGGACGTCATTGGTGTCGCGGGTGACGGCGGCTTCGCGATGACGATGACCAGCGTCGAGACTGCCGTCGACCACGGCGTCTCCCCCACGCTTGTCGTGCTCAACGACACCAGTCTCGGGATGGTCCGTCAAATGCAACACGAGAATGACGACATCGCTGGCGTTGAGTTCCACGACACCGACTTCACGAAGATTGCCGAAGCCTTTGGCGCACGGGCGACTCAGGTCGTTACACCTGACGGCCTAGCTGACGCACTCGCGGAGGGAACGAGCGCCGACGTGCCCTTTATAATTGACGTGCGGATTGACCGCGACGAGGAGATGGTCAGGTCGCTACAGTCTTCGTTCTACGAGTCTGTCGGTGGTCTCCACGAGTAACGGTCAGCCATCGGCTGGGAGTTCAACTTCGATTTCGACGAACGCATCTTCTGGGCGAGACCCAATGGCCGAGCATCCTCAGACGGGAGTGTGGCGTCTCGTCGTCGGCCGCTTTCGTGACCTCAAACGAGCTTCAGGCTTCACGAGAAGGCAGGGGAAGTGAGCGGTCTATCCCCCAGACCGAGTCGTCTGTTGACGACGTCAACCAGTACCCTGACGCCCTCAAACCCATTGTTCGTCTGAATGGGCATCCTCGTCTTCAACTTGGAACCCCTCGTTCCAGCCAACGTGCCCGGACATGGAAAGCGTCCCGCCATCGACAGTGTCATGATCGTATGCGATACCCAAGACGTCGATGAGTCCGCCAGGATCGCAGGATTTCGCTGAATTCCACGTACTGTCGACGGGTGGATAAAATGGCTGCTAGTGGGTGGATCGTTGCCGAATCCAGCCGATAACAACCTTTTTCATATCTCTCCGTGTGCAGTTTTTACACAACGATGACAGACAATACAGTACTCGTTACTGGCGGAACCGGCTTCCTTGGTTCTTACGTAGTCGAGGATCTTGTCGATGCGGGTCACGAAGTTGTCGCGTACGACCTTTCGACGGACGACCGAATCCTTTCGAAGCTCGGCGTCTCCAACGATGTAGCAATTCGTCGCGGCGATGTTTCCGAGCCAACCGACGTGGTACGTGCAGTCAAACAGACAGGCGCGACTCACATCGTCCATCTCGCGGCCCTGCTTACGAACACCGCACGCGATAACCCGCGTGCGGCACTTGACGTGAATATTCAGGGGACGAACGCCGTTTTCGAGGCTGCGCGGACTCTTGACGACCAAGTCGAACGGGTCACTTGGGCGTCCAGCGCCGCAGTGTATGCTCCTCCGAATAACTACGACGCAGAGTACGTTAACGAAGACGAACTCGTCTATCCCGACACCCTCTACGGCGCGACTAAGGAGTACAACGAACATCAGGCCCGCGTCTACCACGAGGATTACGACGTCGACCACGTCGCGTTGCGTCCAACCGTCGCGTACGGGCCGTACCGCGAGACTGGCGGTTCCGCGTTTCTCGCCAACATCATCGAGAAGCCCGCACTCGGCGAGTCTTTCAGTGTCAAGTACGGCAACCAGGTTATCGACTGGCAGCATGCTCGTGACATCGCACAGGCGTTCCGCAAGGCAACCTTCGTCGACGAATCTGCGCTCAGCCAGCGCATCTACAACGTCCGTGGTGTCCTCGCGACAATTCAGGAAGCGGCCGACACTGTTCGTCAAATCATCCCCGACGCCGAGCTGGAGGTATCCGACGAGGGCGAGCTTCCCTGGACGCAGAACCTCGATATGACCGCCGCACAGGAAGACTTCGGGTACGAGGTCGAGTACGGCCTCGAAGCGGGCTTCCGCTCATATATAAACACGCTACGCGAACAAAATGGTCTCGACTTGGTCTAAGCTCGGGCTTCCGACGGGCTCCCGCTATTCGTCGCTGAGGCGCTCGCCGTCAACGTAGAGTTTCTCCTTTGCCGGACGTCCCGTGTCGTAGCTGTCGTGGTACTCGAACAGCTGGAAGAGTGCGCCAGTCGGGTTCGACGGCGGGACGAACGCCTCCGTCCAGTCGTCGTACTCACGGTACTCGACGACGTTCAGCCCGGCCGTCTTGATCTTTGCAGCGATGGCGTCGATATCGGCGACCTCCAGCGTAACGTGGTGCAGACCCTGGCCGTGTTCATCAAGGTATTTAGTCAGGAACGTGTCCTCAGCTTCGGGTGCGATGAGTTCGAGCCGGGATGCCCCACGATTGAAATCGTACTGCGCCCACCGGAACCTCCCCTCGACGGATTCCTCAACGAGCTTCCGACAGCCAAAGGCAAAGAGGACGCCTTCAGCGGTTTCAATGGAATCGACAGCGATGCCGATGTGGTCGACGCGGACTGCCGGATGGTTGGACATGTATATACGATGACTCGCAACCCAACGTATATCCTTCGACGAGAGCTCCGTCAAGAACTCTCACTGACGGACTGTCGCCTGACCGCTTGTACGTCTGTCTCGTTTATCATGCGTATGTAGCAGGAGAGTCCGTCAGCTAAATCTTGGTGGAGGAAATCCGGAGTTTGATTATGGGCCTCTGTGTATCGATCTATGATGTACGAACGCGACTACATGGAAGGCACGCGTGGCACCATGGCCGTCGATTGGGAGGAACGAATCGACGTCCGGCGGATGCGACGCGAGCGCAAAGAGAAGGCACTGGACCGACTACAGGACTCGGAACTGGGATCGATGTTGCTAATCAACGACCCGAACGTCCGTTACGTGACCGGGCTCGCGATGACTGGTGGTAGCGGTGCTGACCACTACACGCTCCTGACCGAAGACGGCGACATCGTTCACTGGGACACGGCCGACCACGCCTCGAACCAGCGGTTCAACTGTCCGTGGCTAGACGATATTCGCTACGCTTGTCCCGGTCTGGGGAACGTTCCGCGCGCAGCTGCACGACAGTCGGCTCGAGACTGGCTTAAGGACAAGATGGCCGAGACCGTCTACACTGCGATGGAGGAGTACGGCGTCGCCCGCGAGCCGATGGGCATCGACGTCGGTAGCGCTGCCCTTATTGAGAAGTTCGAGGACCGCGGCGTCGATGTCGACACCAGCGCCGCAACAGACATCATGCTCGACGCTCGGAAGGTCAAGACTCGTGACGAAATTGAGTGCCTGCGACAGGTCGCGGCCATCTGTGAAGCCGGCTTCCAGAAGATCACCGAGGCCGCCAAACCAGGAATGCGCGAAGCGGAAGTTTGGGGTGAGGCTGTCGGTGAACTCTGGCGCCACGGCGCGATGGCTCAGGGTGGGTACGTCACCTCCGGTCCGAACACTTGGCCCAAACATCAGGCCAACACTACTGACCGTGCCATTCGTCCAAACGACCTCGTCTACGCTGACTTCTACAACATCGGCTATCTCGGCTACCGCTCCTGCTACTATCGGACGTTCTCCGTCGGAGAGCCCACCCAGCCCCAGAAAGACGCTTACGAGAAGGCTCGGGACGACCTCTACGACGTGCTCGAACGAATCAAGCCGGGCGCGACCACCGACGAGATCTGCAAGGGCTTCCCGGACGAAGAGGGCGAACATATGGACTGGTACGGCGCCGACGACTTCTGGCAGATGACTACCAACCACTGGGCGCACGGTCTAGGCCTCCAGCTCTACGAGACGCCGCTCATCTGGCGCGGTATCTCGCCGGACCACCCCATCGAAATCGAGGAAGGAATGACGATGGCCGTCGAAACCATGCAGCCCGCCGAGCGCCAGGGTGTTCGCGTCGAGGAAATGGTCGTCGTCCGCGAGAACGGCGTCGAGATCCTCAGCGAGTGGCCCGTCGAAGAGATTACTCGCATCGACCACTGACGCAGCTAGGCTCGTCGCTATCAGCCGTCGGTTCCCTGTGAAACACGAAATTCGCCACCCACACTTCCGAGATCGCTGTCGGTGAGTCCGACTCGTCAATGACGACACGGATGACACCACTCCCGGTAGAGATCGTATTCTCTCTGACTGCTTTGAGGACCATCGATTTATGCACGATTGATATCCTCGACCAGTTGAAGCTGGAAGATTATTTCGGATAAGTGATGGCCGTGTTAGCTGAGGCGCTCGCTACGCCCAGTTGTAAAGTATTCCGCAGACGCGCGCGACTGGGGCGCTTGCGCCGGCGACGCCGAAGACAACCCGGTATCCGACGAGAGTATGGGCTCGACTACCTGCCACTATTTCGGCCTTCCAGAAGAGATCTAAGACGAGTCCAATCACGCTAGGGGAACAGCCGCACCGAGGAAACTCTTTCCGTGTATGTTTCCCGTTGCAGTCCGGAACGCGCTGCCGTATGGTTGGTATCGCTTCGCAGCAATGTTTATTCGTCCGGCTGAGAATTGGATGAGGTGACTATGGATGTCGAAGCGTTCTTCGAGAACATGCCGTTTGCAAAGTTACTCGGTGTGAAACTGACTGCCATCAACGACGGACACGCCGAAGGCAACATCGAGATGCGCGAGGAACTCTCTTGGAACGAAGACAGAGTAATGGCGCATGGTGGCGTCACGTTCACTCTCGCAGATACTGTCGGCGGAGCTGCGCTCGTTTCGAAAGTCGATCAGCCGGTGCCGACCATCGATATGCGTATCGACTACCTCGAAGCTGGCACCGGGGACCTCCGCGCTGAGGCAGACGTCCGCCGACTTGGCGGCGATGTCGGCGTCGTTGACGTGGACGTGTACGCGGCCGACGGCGCACAGGTCGCTGATGCTCGCGGCGTCTACAAGACTGGATGATCGGTCGCGACGGGCTGTGACTCGGAGTAGTCAGGGACGAGCGCCTATTTTCTGGCAGCGGAATGCGTGCTTCGTCACAACTAAGTAGGCGACAAGCACCCACTGTGTCTCTATACAGTTGGGATTATTACAGATAGCGCCGACCATCGAACCCGAGGCGGAGAGTAGTGACGCGATAAATCTCGACGCGTTCTGGAAATGGGCGTTTACGACGCTTTTCCAGCGGGATCCCGAGCCGGTGTCCGTCATCGACCACGAGGCAGGATAACGGCCTAGAAGAGCGACATAGTCGACCTACTACACTACAATGAATACGAAGTCATCGGACGGAACGGCTATGAGGTCTTCAAGACCGGTGGTAAGACCAGACCCTGGCCGAAACCGTCCTCCAAGAGAGGAAGCCAGTCCCCAAGACGGATATCTGGACGGCAACCGACGCCGACCTGTTCCACTCGCTGGCGTTGGCAGTTCCGATCCGGGACAGACAGGGTGACGTGGTCGCCGTCGTCGAGGTCAGCCCCTCGGTGACTAGCCTCATCGACAAGGCGGTCGAACGGATGGACCGGCTCAGCGACGGAATAAACTATGTGACGACACACAGTGAGAAACAGGCCCGGCCCGTCCGCAAAATGTTCGATATGGCCGAAAGGCTCGAAGCCGATATCGACGCGGCCTGACCGCGATTTCGACCAGCTCGACCGTGTGTCAGTCGTATTGTCGCTCCGGTTTTCTCATTAGAATCATATTGCGATTATTGCCCAAAAATTTATGATGTACCCACGAATCATGCGAATGAATGTCAAACAACGCCCAGCGTAGCTGGCAAGACGTATCACGACGTGACGTTCTGAAAGCGGGCACAGCGGTCGCCGGTGCAGTGGGTATCGGTGCCGTCACACAGACAGAACTCGCGTACGCACAGACCGACGGCGGAGAGGCCACAGTCACGATTAAACGCGACGAGTACGGCGTCCCGCACATCTACGCGCGCGAGGCCGACAGCCGCGCTCCCGTGTTCTACGGCTACGGCTACGCGACGGCCGAAGACCGGCTTTACCAGTTGGAACTGTACAAGCGCTACTACCACGGCACCGTCGCCGCAGCCATCGGCGCGGGCGAGGGCGACAACGACTGGGTCTCCTTCGACAAGGCGGCCCGTCGCAACACGGCTGGGGAGCCGTCGCTGGACGCGCAGGCACAGGACCAGCTGAAAGCCGACCAGCGGGAGGTTTTGCAGGCCTTTACAAACGGAATCAACCGCTACATCCGGGAAGTCCGGGATAGCAACGAAATGGAGTTCCACCAGGCGTTCCAGGAGAGCGGCTTCGAGCCCGAGGAGTTCTCGACGGAAGACGCCGCCGGGATGTTCGTCGGGAGCATGGCCTTTTTTAGCGGGTTCCAGTTGGAGACGCTGAACGCGACGGTCGTCGACATCCTCACCGGTCAGACCGGCGACGAGCAGCGCGCGATGGAACTCTTAGAGGACCTCAACTGGGGTGACGACCCTGGCGCACCGACGTCGACGGTCCAGTCGGACGCGGGTTATACGCCACCGTACACCGAAGTTAGGCGCGACAACCCAATGTCGTCGGGAACGTCAACCACGAGCACGCCCAGCAGCTCCGTCAACGTCTCCCGCGGTGCGACCGGCGAGCGCGTCGAGGCAAGCAACCGCATCACCGGTGGGGACTTCTCCATCCCCGACGACCCACAGGCCGTCCACGAGTCCGAGATGGAGCGGGTCCGGACGCTCGCGACCGGCCTGAACGAACTCGGCCTCCCTATCAAGTACGGCTCGAACGCGCTGGCGGTCCAGGGAGACATCACCGACAGCGGGTCGTCGATACTTATGGGCGGCCCACAGATGGGCTTCAACACGCCTTCTATCATGTACGAGGCGGGGCTGCACGGCCCGGAGTTCGATATCGCCGGCATCACCGTCACCGGCTACCCGTTCATCATGTTCGGGCGCAACCGCAACGGTGCGTTCACCTCGACGGCGGGCATCGACAACTGCCTCCAGATGTTCAACGAGTCAATTACCGTCAACGAGGACAGCCCGGACACCTACACCTTCCAAGGCGAGGAGTACGAGATCGAGACCAATGAGGAAACCATCGAGGTTACAGGCGGCGAGGACGTGACCTACACCGACCGCTTCACCCGCCACGGCGTCATCACGACCTGGGACCCCGAGAACGAGCAGGCCATCGCCCAGACCAAATCCTACGGGGGGCGACACATGAACTGCTGGCGGGCGTATTACGAACAGCAGTTCGCCGAGGATGCAGAGGAGTTTGTGGAAGTATCTCAGCGGTGTGACTACGCCCTGAACTTCATGTGGGCGGACAACAACGGCGACATTGCGTATGTCCATCTCGGTCGGTACCCCGACGCCGAATCCGTCGAGTTCGACACCCGTCTCCCGGCTGACGGGACCCAGTACGAACTCACCAAGGACGACTACCTCCGGGCCGCCGACGGAGAGGTGCCCGCGGCGATCAACCCCGACCCAGGCTACTCGGCACAGTGGAACAACAAGCCCGCGCCGGAGTGGAACAACGGCGACCTCAGCTACTCGTGGTCGACCGACCACCGCGTCCAGCGAATCATCAACATGGTCGAGCACCGCCTGTCAAACACCGGCAGCGTCGGTTACGAGTTCCTCAAAGACGTTGTCTACGACATCTCCTTTACCGACCTCCGCGCTATCCGGTACAAACAACACCTGATGGACGCTCTGGATGCGGCAGACCTCACCGACACCGAGCAGGCCGCGATGGCCGAACTGGAGTCCTGGGACCACTTCGCACAGGCCGACGGCGACGACCACGAGGGCCAGTACCCTGCTGGCTACACCATCTGGAACGAGACATTCCCGCACATCCTGCAGGAAGTCTTCGCCGAGACCTTCGGCGACGCCTACGGTCCGGCGTCGTACTTCCTGAACTACGACTACGGCCGCGGGACGCTGATGCGCGTTCTCAACCCCGACGAGACGGCGCTTGACACCGCCGTCGACTACGTCGGTGACAGCCCCGACGACGAACTCGTCTCAGCGTTCAAAGCCGCCGTCTCGTCGCTGAGCGGTGAGTACGACGGTGACCCATCGAGCTGGCGCGGCGACGCCTCGCTTCATACGTTCAACAACCTCGCGCTGTTCGGGATGCCCATCGGCGTCACCTCCGCGGGCAGCACCGCGCGGATGAACCGCGGGACCGAGAACCACTTCGTCCGTATGAGCGACGACCCGACCGCCGAGAACATCCTCCCGCCGGGTAACGACGGCTACGTCGCACCGGACGGGTCGACCGGCCCCCACTACGACGACCAACTCTCCATGTTCGAGAACTTCAACTACAAGGATCTGCTATTCAGCGACGATGAGATCGACGCCGCTACCGAGTCGACACAGGAAATAGCCCGACAGACCGACACGGTGACACCGGACGACGACACTACCACATCCGACGACAGCACGGCAACACCGGACGGGTCGACGCCGGACCCCTCGACGCCCGCTTCCGAAGAAGACGCGACTACCACCACCGGCGATAGCGTCCCGGGGTTCACCGTACTGAGCGGCGCGGCGGCCGTATTCGGGTCGGCACTCGTCTGGCTCCACAAACGCGGCGGCGAGGAGTAAGCTACTTTCCGAGCATCCCTTCAATTTCGTCGTCTCCGAGCAGGTCAATCAGCGGCTCCTCACCGTCTTGGTAGGACTGCCACTCGCTCTCGGACAGCTGATCGCGGATTTTCGCCTCGCTGAGCTTCGATTCGAGCAGTTCATCCACATCGTCGGGGTCGTAGCCTGGAACTGGCATAACATAACATACCACCTAATCGGCATTATAATTGCGGGCTGAAGTGTCAGGGACTGTTCAGTCCTGGGTCTGAGAGTATTTCTCGACCCACTCTTTAAGTGTGATTCCCATCGCAGACTGGGTAATCGCGTTCGAGGAGGCAGAGTTTGCGCTTTTGATGAGTTCGGCTTCCATCGTCCTAGCGGGAATTTCGCCAATGAAATGAGGGATGGCACGCTGGACGGCCAGCGGACAGCCCACTTCATGTGCAAGGGCATAGCCAGACAGCGAGTGAGGCACTTCTGCGGTGGCATACTCGGGGTCTGGCTCGATGAGTTTTTCATCATCAACAAAATCGACGTACTCGTAGCACTTTCCTACATCGTGAAGAAGCGATGCCGCAACGATGACGTCCATGTCCGGGTCTACGCCGTGAAACTCGCGCTGTTCGGCGGCAGTTTCACGAGCGATGCGGGTGACACCACGGACGTGTTCGGCGTTGGTTACATCATGGATGTTCCACGCGTAGGGAATGTCGTTGATGTCGCGCCAGCCGCCACGACTGAGTCCGAGCGTCCATGCTTCAACAACCTTCTCGCGCAAGTCGTCGCTCTCAATGTTGTCGAGTTCTGGAAAGGCCTCACGAACCTGGGTATTATACTCCAACATGGGTCACTCTTGGCGCTTGACGACCCGCTCTTTCCCGATGAACCGTGGACGCTCGTTGATGGCAAGAAAGTTGTCGACATCGTCACGGGCTTCCTTTGCCTTGCCGCTGGGGGCATCATAGTCCCGGGATCCTTCGCTTCCAAGCGCACGGTACAGCTTATCAAGATCCTCGAAGTAGAGCTCTGCGACGCCGTCGAATTCAGCGTTCTTGGGATCACTCGGGATTACTTGACTGTACCTGACGACGCCCTCGATCTCGCTGGCGATAGGCGTATGGGTGTTCTGCCAGTGGTCGATGAACTCTTCATGTGTCATGCCATCCTGGCGGACAAGGAACGCAGAGTGCTTGTAGAGGCCGTCTGTGTCGCCGTCAACCTCGTCTTTGACGACTCGTTCCTCTCCGATGATGCGCGGACGCTCATCGATCGCGAGGAAATTATCTACGTCCTCGCGGGCCTCGGCTGCGACCTCTTTCGTCGGGTCGTAGTCGCGCGATCCGGGACTACCGAGTGCTTCGTGAAGGTCGTCAAGCGTCTCGAAGTACAGTTCTGCGAGCCCGTCGAACTCAGAGTTCGTGTCGTCTGTCGGCAGGACTTGTTGGTAACGAACGACGCCTTCGATGTTTCTCGCGATGGGCGTATGGTTTGTCTGCCAGTAGTCGACGAACTCCTCGTGAGACAGCCCATCCCGCCTGACTAGTAGAGCTACGTGCTTGTACATCCAATGAGCATCCCTCGGCATGAAGGATAAAACTTCAGGTTGGGGTGGACCGGGCTGAATCTTAACGTGGGCGAACAGGTGTATGCCAAGCCACGAGCGGGCAGACCGCTCAGTGAGAGAGTGACTTCAGCGACTCGCGCGCTGTATTCAGCACGGTTCCGAGAGCATACAATCGATTGAGAGTTTCAACAGAGCCAAAGTTCGCCAATAAAAATGGCTGGGCGAAATAGGCACCAGTAGACCGCCACTGACGGTTTGAGACCGAGAATTAGATGAAATTCAATTGGGTCAGACTGTCTGTTCCACAGAAGGTTTTAATAGGAGTTGGATGCCAATCTTTGGTGTGAGTATGAAAGACACACATGACAAGACAAATCATACTGTACCGAGCACTAGCTCGCGTCGGAAATTCATGGCAACTGCCGGGGCAGCCGGTGCGTTTGGACTCGCCGGCTGTAGTGGCGGTTCAACTGGCGGAACAAATACCATAACTGTCGGCAGCGTGAATCCAATGAGCGGTCCGTACAGTTCCCTGGGACCGAACCAGCGCCGGGGCGCCGAGCTGGCCGTCAGCCAGATCAATGCCAACAGCGACTACGACTTCGAATTCGAACTCGTGACTGGTGATACCGAGACCGAAGCGAGAGCAGCACAAGACGAAGTGCAGCGCCTCGTCCAGCAAGAAGGAGCCGATTTCATACTCGGTGCGATTTCGAGCTCAGTCGCGCTGGGAATCAACGAGATCGCGAACTCTTCGGAGTTCGTTTATTTCTCGGGCGGGGCCGCAGTCCCCATCACCGGGTCTGCGTGTAACCCCTGGGTTTTCCGGTTCGAGACCAACACCGCAATGATCGCCGAGGCTATTTCGGCCTACAGCGTCAACGAGCTCGGGACAAACGTCTGGTTCCACTACGCCGACTACGCGTACGGTCAGTCGGTCTATGACCGTGTTAGCCAACGGATGGCCAGCGCGAACGGAGAGTACAACGAAACTGGTGTGTCGACCTCGCAACTCGGCGCGTCGAATTACGGCTCGTACGTCAGCCAGATCAGCAACTCCGATGCCGACATCGTCGTCTTAGGCATGACCGGCGGTGACCTCGTGAGTTTCACTAATCAGGCTGCAGACCAGGGTCTGACAGACGACAAGATTGTCATCGGGCCGACCCAAACGTTCCAGAGCGTGCTTGCTGGAACCGGCATGAACAGCGTCGAGACTTACGGTGGCGTCCGATACTTGTCGACGCTGGATACCGGTGACAACCAGCAGTTTGTCGACGCCTACGAAAGCGAATACGACGGCTCGCCAGGCAACTTCTCCCGTGTCGGGTACGACTCGCTGCGTCTGATAGCAAAAGGGATGAACGAAGCGGGCAGTACGGAGGTTGACGACGTACGTGACACGCTTGAAGGCGGTACCTACGAGACGGTCCTCGGAGATATCACGCTCCGCGAAGAAGACCGTCAGGCGACCAACCCGACATGGATGGGCGAAATTATCGACGACGGTGGATCTCCCGCCGTCGAACTGGTCAATGAAATCCCTGCGGGTGAGACACTTCCGCCAGCAAGTGAACTCGGCTGTAACTAACCCACCATGGTCGCTCAATTTGTCGAACAACTGATAAACGGCCTCACACTGGGAATGGTGTACGTTCTCTTGGCCGCCGGACTCTCGGTTATTTTCGGCGTGATGGACGTCATCAACTTCTCACACGGAGAACTGTTCGCGCTGGGTGCGTACTTCGCGTTGAGTATCATCGCGCCGCTGGGGAGCGGCATCGGGTTCTGGGTAGCACTGCTTGCCGCCCCGCTCATCGTTGGTGTCATCGGTGCCGGAATCGAGCGGGTCACCATCCGGCCACTGTACGGTCGTAATCCGCTCTACCATATTCTGCTAACGTTCGGGCTTGTCCTCATCATCAACGACCTCATCAAATTGGTCTGGGGAACCGAACAGCAGCAACTGGTCGTGCCGGACTATCTCACCCAGTCAATCAGTGTCTTCTCGATTCAGCTCTCGCTGTATAACTACTTCATCATCGGATTTGCGGGGGTGCTCGCAGTCGGCACTTGGCTCCTGCTCAACCGGACGAAGTACGGGATGATCATTCGGGCCGGCTCACAGGACCGCCAGATGGTCCGAAACGTCGGCATCGACATCGACCGCTACTACACGCTCGTGTTCGGATTCGGTGCCGCGCTCGCGGCAGTCGCCGGCATCGTTCTCGGCGGCTACCAGAGCGTCTCCACCGGCATGGGGAATAGCGTCATTATCTCCGCGTTCGTCGTCGTCGTCTTAGGCGGCCTCGGGAGCTTCCGCGGTGCGGTCTTCGGCGGGCTCCTCGTCGGCGTCGTCCAGACAATGATGCGCGTCTATAACGGCACGACGCTCTTCGAACTCGGTGGGTTTGCGCTGACGATTCCCAACCTACAGGGGCTAACGGTGTTCCTGCTCATGATCGGGGTGTTGCTCGTCAAGCCACAGGGACTATTCGGGACCCGAGGCGACGAATCTGAGGGCGGGGAGGGTGAGATTCTCGTTGGGTCGAGTGGTGGGTTACTAACCGACTCAACGAGAACCAAACTCGGTATACTGTTCATTGCGGCGATGATCGTCTTTCCAATCTTGCTGTTGTTCACCGGCAGTCGCTACTACGTGCTCGTAATGAACAACATTCTCATTTGGGCGATCTTCGCGTTGAGCCTTGATGTGGTGATGGGCTATGCGGGGCTAGTCCCGCTTGGCCACACGATGTTCTACGGTGTCGGTGCGTACACCGCCGCGCTCGTGATGTTGCACTTCACGTCATCGTTCGTTGTAGCGATCGCCACCGCGATTTTCATCTGTGCGGTCATCGCTTGGATTGTCGGGAGCCTCTCTATTCGAGTGTCGGGTGTGTACTTTGCGATGATCACGCTCGCGTTCGCCGAACTGTTCTACAACGCGGTGTTCCGATTGGGATTCACGGGCGGCAGCGACGGCCTGCTTGGATTTGAACCGACGATGGGCATCGCCGGGCTCGGCGTCCCTCTCTCGGAGATCAGCTTTGCGTTTATGGGCTACGAGATCGAACAACAGATTATCTTCTACTACATTGGGCTGTTGCTAGCCGTGCTGGCGTTCCTGTTCGCACGGCGTGTGATGGACGCCCCATTCGGCAGTGTAATCCAGTCAATCCGAGAGAGTGAGGAGCGCGCGGAGTTCATCGGCTACAACACGGTCAAATACAAGCGCCGTGCCTTCGTTATCAGCGGCGGGATCGCTGGACTGGCCGGTGGGCTCCTTGCGGCGAGTCCAACAACGTTTGTCATCTCGCCTGACCAGACGCTGGCCTGGATTCACTCCGGTGAGGTAATCGTCATCGCCCTGTTGGGTGGGATGGGAACGCTCTTCGGCCCGATGCTCGGCGCGGGCGCGTTCTTCGGTGCTGAGGAGATACTCTCGCAGTACACCGAACAGTGGCGGATGATAATCGGTATCATCTTCGTGTTGTTCGTTATCTACGTCCCACGTGGTCTCGTCTCGGTCCCGTCGCTGGTCGTCCAGCGATTTGATCGGTTCGGAGAAGGCGGCAAACCCGGCATTGGCATCGACGAATCGGAGGTGCAATCAGATGACTGAGGCAGTACTGGAAACCAACGAATTGACGAAGCGCTTCGGCGAGCTCACCGCCGTCGACGACATCTCGTTATCAGTCGAAGACGGAGAGTTCCGCAGCGTCATCGGCCCAAATGGCGCCGGCAAGACAACAACGTTCAACCTCATCACAGGTGCGCTGAAGCCCAGTGAAGGAGCTGTACTATTCAAAGGCGAGGATATTACTACCATGCCCCCGCACGATCGCGTTCGACGCGGTCTCGGTCGATCGTTCCAAATAACGAACGTCTTCGGCGGTCTTACCGTCCGTGAAAATGTACGGGTCGCGGCACAGTCGGTGTACGACGATGATATCGGTCCCGTGTCAGCAATGTTCCGCGACAAGAACAGCTTCGACGGTATCACCGAGCAGACAACGGAGGTACTGGAGCAAATTGGGCTCCGGCACCGAGGCGAGGAGAAGGCCGAAACGCTTGCATACGGCGATCAGCGTCGCCTCGAGATCGGGCTGGTCCTCGCAACAGACCCCGACATAGTCATGCTTGACGAACCCACAGCGGGAATGAGCAGCGAGGAAACGCAGTCGACGATGAACCTCATCAGCGAAGTGCTTGCGGACCAGTCGCTGATGCTCATTGAGCATGATATTGACCTCGTTATGCGTGTCTCTGACAAAATCACCGTGTTGACGCGTGGACAGGAACTTGCCACTGGTACACCAGAGGAGGTAGCGAACAATGAAGACGTTCGCGACGCGTATCTAGGAGGTGCGCGAGAATGAGTGACAAACTCCTTTCGCTGGAAAATGTACAGGCAGGGTACGGCCTGACGCAGGTGTTACAGGGTGTGAACCTCAACGTAGAGCGGGGGAGCGTCGTCTCGCTGGTCGGACGCAACGGGGTCGGTAAGACGACAACGCTGCGTTCTATCATCGGTAACATCTCACCAACTGGCGGGACCATCACGTTCGACGGCAAAGACATCACATCGATGAGTACGGAACAGACAATTCAGAGCGGCATTGCGTTTGTTCCCGAAGAACGACGCATCTTCTCGGAGCTCACCGTTCGCGAGAACATCGAGATGGGGCGACT
Source organism: Halorubrum sp. PV6 (assembly GCF_003990725.2). Taxonomy (NCBI): domain Archaea; kingdom Methanobacteriati; phylum Methanobacteriota; class Halobacteria; order Halobacteriales; family Haloferacaceae; genus Halorubrum; species Halorubrum sp. PV6. The sequence goes on along the minus strand of NZ_CP030065.1, from coordinate 23,693 downwards.
CGGTGTGGATGCCAGCGATGGCCCGTCCGTCGACCAAATCCTCGACATGTTCGAGAATCTCAAAGAACGCGAGAATAGCCACGGGTCAGTGCTCTCGGGTGGGGAACAGCAGATGCTCGCCATTGGACGAGCACTGACCGCAGACCCAGATCTTCTCTTGCTTGACGAACCGACAGAGGGGCTTGCACCCTACGTTGTCAGACAAATAGAGGAGATAATCCAGGATCTACACGATCAGGGGATGACGATTCTCGTGGTCGAACAGAATATCCCCATCGCGCTCGATGTCTCCGACTACACATATATATTGGAAAAAGGGGAAATCGTCCACGAGGGGATGGCTGCAGACGTGCGAGAGGATCAAGAAGTACTCGACAAACACCTTGGCGTCGGGCTGGCAGACTGAGCGCGGCCCCTTTTATCTGCACCAGACACGGCGAACTAGCCGTGGAAACCACCAGAGTAGCGATACATACATTACACTAGTCACTGAACAATGTTCTATGAAAGATCTGCTATTGGGTATCGACCAGAACGTCGACCGGGCAATCAAACAGGCGGAAACAGTTCTCAATCTCTTCGAGTCTGACAACATCCACGTCTACTTGCTACACGACTTTGGCGAGAATCCTGAAGGGGCCTCAGTCGTTCAAGTCAGTTCAGTAAAGCGTGCGAAGGAACTCTTCGAAGAAGCCAATGTTCCGGTCGACCTCCGTGAAGGCAGTGGGGACCCGGCAGAGTCTATCATCCAACACGCTGAGGAACTGGACGCTGACGCCATCTGCATTGCAGGTCGGAAGCGCTCACCGGCTGGAAAGATGCTGTTTGGGAGCGTTTCTCAGTCTGTGATTCTGAACGCTGACCGCCCGGTTCTGACCTGTAGCGCGCCTCATGAGCTGGAGTAGGAACTGCTTTCAGGATCAGTTCGTTCACACTGGGAGATCATTTTCACGCGGTCGCTCATTGCGATTATCATCAATCAATAATCCCGTGGGCCGGATTTGAGGGCGATTTTAGATCTCGAACGATTCGGACTCACTGGTGGGATAGGTTCACGCGGAGTTCGCCGGTGACTCCTCGAATAAAATCTGCATAATCTCCCTCGATGCGGTCGTCCAAGCGGTCGACAGGACCCGAGATACTGATCGCTCCATAGACGTTCCCGGAGGTGTCGGTGAGCGGAGCGCCGACCCCTGTGACACCATTTAAAAAGTACTCCGTGCCGTATGCAACCCCCTGATCCTGTATCACTCGCAACTCTGTTTCCAGGTCTGCGCGGGTCCGACCATCGGCGAGGGGGAAACTGTAACCGTCGAGAATCGCCTCAAGACGCTCTGCTGGGAGCACAGAGAGAATAGACATTCCACCAGCCAGTTCGTAGAGTTCGGTTTGCTGTCCGATCCGCGAGTTCGTTCGAATAGCACGGTTCCCCAGTGAATTTGCAAGGAACACTGCCTTGTCGTTTTCCTCAACAATCCACCAAGCCTTCTCGCCAGTCTCCTCTGCGATTTCGTCCAACTTCGGAACGACCTCGTCGTACATTGCCTGTGTCTCCCGAATGTCCATACCGATGTCTAGAAATCGGAGGCTGAGACGGTACTTTCGGTTGTTATTTTGTACTACATACCCCCTGTCCTTGAGGGTCGACAGATGGGCGTGGACGGTACTTTTCGGCATCCCCAGCTTCGTGGCGAGGGCCGTAACGCTCGCTGTTGTCTCAGATTTGAGTGCTTCAACGATATCCAGCATTCGCTCGTCTGACCTGATTGTATTTTTTATTGGCATACCGCTCGGTGGGGACAAAATAACATAAACTTATTCACTGTGAGTGAACAATCTCTACCGAGATAGCGGCATCCTATCACTCAAGACACCTGCCCTGATAAAGAACTTTGACCACTACATTTGCCAAAATTGGCGTTGTACACTCAACTTCTTCCAATTTGTTTTCTGGCTCTCTAATAACGTTCTCGAAACGAATGTTCTGCTAGATGACGCTGAATACTGAACTCAATCAACAGCCGCAGTATTGTTCTCTCCCCCACAAAGTCTGAGCTGATCTTGTCTAACGAGCGGCCAAATTAGTCTATTTCGGGGACGAATCACTTCTCGTCTGAACGCCTTTCTCCAAGGAGCGGAGAATCTAATGCGAACCGAATCCTAACAGAATATACAACTATGTTCGATTCAGTATCGTTAGGCGATCTGACACTGAACAATCGGATCGGCTTAGCTCCGATGACACGGGTAAGTGCAACGGACGATGGGCAGGCAACTTCCAGGATGGCACAGTATTACACAACGTTCGCCAAAGGGGGATTCTCCTTTCTTATCACTGAGGGCGTCTACACTGATAGCGTCTATAGTAAGGGCTATAACAAACAGCCTGGGTTGGTCACTGACGATCACGTGGATGCGTGGACTCACGTGACTGATGCCGTACACGACGCTGGCGGGGTGATTTTTGCGCAATTAATGCACTGTGGTGCCCAGAATCAGGGGATTCCACAAGAAAGCGATCAAGAAACTATTGCCCCGTCAGCAGTCAAGCCGGACGGTGAAAAGAACGAAGCCTACGGTGGCAACGGGCCCTACCCCAAGCCGAAGGAAGCCAACAAGGAAGACCTCGAAACTGCCCGAAAGGGGTTCGTTGCGGCGGCGATAAACGCTCACGAGGCCGGCTTTGACGGCGTGGAGATTCACGCCGCCAATGGCTACCTGCTTAATGAATTCCTTTCAGACAAAATGAATCGGCGCGAGGACGAGTACGGTGGTTCACCGGAAGCGCGGGTGCAGTATCCTGCAGAAGTCGTCAATTCGGTCGTTTCGGCTGTGCCCGAGGAGTTTATCGTCGGCGTCCGAGTGTCACAGTCGATGGTGACTGACTATAGCTACGTATGGCCTGAGGGCGAAGAGGCAGCAGCGGTGTTCTTCGAGGTGCTCTCAAACACTGGGGCAGACTACATCCACACGACCGAACGCTACGCCACAGAGCCAACGTTTGGAGAAGATGGGCCATCGCTTATGGAAGCCGCGGTCAAGTACGTCACCGACAATACGGTCGTTATCGCCAATGGTAGCCTCGGGACACCCGACGCAGCACGCCAGGCGATCGACGACGGGGCCGACCTCTTAACCCTAGGGACGAGTGCTCTCGCGAACCCGGACTGGCCATCGCGGGTTGTGGCGGGCAAAGAACTCGCACAGTTCGACCGGACGCAGTTGCTGGAACCGAAAGCCACCATCAGCGACGAGGAACTTTCCCCTGGCATCTCATCAGTTGACGATTAGTCACCGTTCTTTTTACTCACACATTACCCGCTGGTCGCAGTCGTCTTCGAACAAGAGGATTTCAAATATGAAAACCAGCTTTGTCAAAATGCTCAACGGTTGATAGTTTTGCTCATCTAGGTGGTAGTGTTCAAATAGGCTGATTCCATGCGAATGCGAACGAGCGCAGCCACTCGTTTGCTGTTCTGCTTCAGCGTTGCTAAAACAGTTTGAGAAATAGATAGTTTTGTATTTTACGTTAAAAAATGATATGTTTGACGCGGTTCAGATTTCCATGTCGTTGGTATCTAAAATCGAGATCGTGTTTTCTACAGACTCGCCGAAGTGGAGCTGCGCCATCGACGAGAATGATCGCGTCATCTACGTCGTGTTTCTCGCGGAGATCTGCAAAAAGCCGATCTGCGACAGCATTGTTTCTTGTCGTTTCAAGCTGTGTATGAAGCAGATCATTCGTTTCTGGATCAACAGCAGTGTACAGCCAATACTGTTCATTGTCAAGTCGAATTACCGTCTCATCGACCGCAACGTGATTCGGGCTTCGACCGGACTCCGGCTGTAGATCGGCCTTGTGAACCCAGTTGTGAACGGGAGATTGAACTCGATTAACACCGAATACCTCAAGAAACAAAACAGTATTCGAAAGCGATGATACAACCAAATGAAGCTGAATACTGAGCTTCACCAGCAGTTTCGGTGTTGCCTCTCGCTCCACAAAGTCTAAGTTGATTTTGTCTAAACGGCCGCCGAGTCGGGCGTTTTCGGGCACAGATTACTTTGAAAACGCACCGCCTCACCTTTCAGTCCTTATCTGAACACAACCAGGCTCACTGGGGTATTTAGTTGACGTCTCGTGAGAGATACGATATGCCCTCCACGGACACCACACGAGTAGCACCCGACCACCGTTGGGAGACGACCCTTCACGGCATTCGTCGGTTGCCGCACCGGACGGCCGCGTTCATCGTCATGATGCACCCCGCGGTCTGGGTCGGCCTGTTTGTCGCGCTCCCGCTCGCGGTCCTCGGGTCAATGGCCGTCTTCGGATCGCAAGCAGCCGTTGGGTACGTGATTGTCTGTGCGTGTCTGTGGTTGATGATCTGGTTTTCGGGTGCGGCGCTCAACACCCGATCGCAGTCGAGCGGGCCGCAGATCAGGAGGAATCTCGTGCACAATGCGGTGTACGGTGCCATCTCGTCCGGAGGAGTGACTCGGCAGTTGGAACGCGCCAAGTGGGCACTGTGGCGCCGTCAACACGACTAACATTCACCTGTTAGGCTAAGTATTACAATACCGGGATAGTCCCCATCCGCCAGTAGCGATGAGAGTGAGCGAGGATTTTGACAGTTCCAGAGAAGCCATCAAAGCGACGGTCGCGCGATACAACGACCGACCGGACGAGTGTACTCTGCATCCGGCGCATCCCGACCGCGGAAAACGAACCACGGAGTGGGTGACCGCAAAGCAGGGTGCCTACGTCTCTCTGGCTATGTGGCGTTGACATCCTCCCCGCGCTAAAGCGCAAGGATTCCTCCGTTGGGGGTTCGGCTGCCGACCCACGGAGGCAACTTGCGGGTTTGTGCGCACTTCTTTGGGACTTTCGTGAGGGTATGGTTTCCCCGGCCAGTCGTGGTCGTCCCACTCGAATCGCACGGGCCGTGCCATCGGCCTGATTTCGCTATCGCTGTGTTCTCGAAGGAACGTCTCTGACGCTGTGAGGTCGGCGTGCCCTTCGAAGCTACATGAACACGTCAGCGTATCTCCGTGGCGAACCGTCTCCGCGTGGTCGCCATACTCGGGACACGTCTGGCTCGTCCACGCTTCCGACTCGGCTTCGAGACTGATGCCATATTCCTCACAGACGCACGCGAGACGGTGGATGAACTTCTTGAACGCCCAGAAGTTGTGCGTCTTCTTGTTCACCTTGACCGACCAGTGTGTTTCCAGAACGTCGGTCAGGTCGCCCACGTACACCGTCGCCACCCCCTCGTCGTACAGCCGTTCAACGAGGTCGCGTACCAGCGCGTTCTGTGTGTGGTCACGGCGTTTCGTCCGCTGTCGGTACAGCCGCCGAATCCCGCTTGGAACTGCAGCGTCCCTCACGGAGTTTCGACTTTAGACGGGCAATTTCGTCGGTCGTCTCGCGGAACCGTCCGAAGTCGTTCGTGGTAGCCGAGTCCGTATTTGTCTTTCAGTTCCTGCCCAACAGGAATTCCGAGACGACTACGCTTGCCCCACTCAATCGTGTACTGGTTGCACCGAATGTAGGTGCGGAGTTCGTTGATCCAGCTATCCCCACTGTACCGAACCTCGTCAATGATTTCTCTAGATATGATGTTCTAGAATATGATTATTCGGCTCTGTTGAAATACTCAGAAAGTGACATATTTCGACGCAGTCGCGGTCAATACAAGAGACCAAGGCTGTCAATCAGTGTATTCCGACTCATCGGTAGTCGTTTGTGTAACCGGGAATATCTCTGTGTCAGGTGAGTTGAGCGGGCTGTCAGTTCCCGTGAGCCACGCAGAGAGGTAGACAACACAGGCAGCGATGACAGCCACCGGCAGCTGGCCCGTAAAAACGCCATAGACAACTGTGACAGCGACCTTAGCGCGAGTGAGCGTGTGACGTTCAGCATCGCCGTAGTACACCAGTGCCGCGACAACAAGCGCTGAAAGCGTGAACCCCGCCCCAATTAAGACCTGACCGATCAGGACCACCGAATACGCAAATCCACCTATGCCAATCAGCACCAACGCCGCTGCAATATAACCACGCTTTGGGGAGGGCATGTTGAGTTCGTTTCATCCAAATGTCTTAAATTACGGCATTCGAAGCAACTCTCATCGACCGGATGTTTCAGGTGAGAATATGGCTGAAGAATAGGATTTCAACAGAGCCGATTATTCAGAATATTTTCATCAGGCACAACAGAAGCCACGGCAGCTCCTACTGGAACAGTTCGTCGAATTTGCGGCCGACACGGTTCTTGATCCCGAAGACATTCGTCCTGATTGTAGCCCGCGACCCAGGAAACGCATCTTACCGGTCAGCCTCAACAGATACACTCGTGTGACATCCGTGTCATCTCGATGAGGTGGCGGTGGATATCGTCGGCGAGCCGGTACATTGCCTCAGCCTGTTCCTTCGTTGCGATACCGAGTCTGTAATAGGTCTTCGTTCGGTTTCGGTTCCACAGCTCGGTAAGTTCCTCTCCGAACGCGTCGTCGTAGAACACTAAAAAATCGAGTCCCTACTCTGTTTGGATTCTGGGTCGATTGAGGATTGAGTATCGATACAAGGCGGGTGATGCTACAGTATGACTCTCAGTCGGCACGGGCTGACTCGTCTTCTGATCTTACCCGTAGAAGAGTATGGCTTCCGCGGCGGCGATCAGGTGACGAAGGTCATATTGTACTCCTTCAGCAATTCAACGAGAGGCCGTATTTCCGAAAAATTCGGTCCCTCAAACACGACACCGACATCGTCGTCCCAGTCGATGTAGCCGGCATCTGTCAGTGTGGGGAGCGTGACGTGATACAGACGGAGGGTGGCGGTCTCGTCGTCCAGTTGCTCTTCGAGCGTGGCGATGCTAACCCCCGTAGGTTCCTCCAAGAGGGCCGCAAGCACCGTACGCCTTTCGGGACTCGTGAGTGCTTCCATCATCGAATCGATGGCGTCAGAGAATGCGACCCGTTGTTCGATAGCGTCGAATCCCTCCTCCTGGTCGGGACGATCGTGCCAGAGGGTCAAAATATACTCTACTGCCTGCCCTTGGAGTTCGATAAGTGCTTTTTCCTCGCCGGTGAGTGGTTGATCGCGTGGGGCGGTGTTCGCATAACAGAGCGTTCCGTAGAGCTCGCCGTCGACGATGATCGTCGTTCCGAGGTAACTTCCCAAACCAAAGGTCTCGTACGCTGGGTCTCCTTCCCACCCTTCAGTACTGGCATTACTGACCGCCATCGTCCCCTCCGGGTCTGTGATCGTTTTCCGGCAGTATGTTTGTGAAAGTGGGATGGTGGTGTTCTGTTGTACCATCTCGTGGGAACTATGTACGATCTCAAAGCGCTCTGTTCCGTTCTTGACATCGATACTCGACAGAAAACCGTACTCCAACCCGAACTCGTCGGTCTCACTCGCAAACAGTTGCTCGAGTCTCGTACTTGGATCGGTACCTGGAGAAAACAACGTCCGCGAGAGGCGTTGAAAGTATGCCACTCCCTCTGCCGCGTCAGCTGTGCAGATGCGGTGTGTCATTGTGGTTATAACGCCTCTCCGATGTTATCGTGAAAGTTCATTTCCTACCTACATATAGCTGTGGACCGGATAATTGAAATAGAGCAATTGGGCTCCATTGAAATTCTCAATTAGTAATCTGTTCTGGGAGCCGTGCTGAATACAGAGGGTGGGCTTTGTTTAGACGCGGTGCAGTTCGTGTTCTACAGTCGCTATCCCACGAACGAGATCGGGTAGAGAGCTACTTTTGGAGTGATTCAGTTCATCCAAGAGAGCAACTAACCGCAGCCGTCGGGAGCGTCTAAACAAGGCTGGTTGATATAATTCGATATAGGCTATCCCTCGGGTTAGCGATCTGTACGTAGCTCTCATCGACCGACTGTTTCAGGTAAAATCTGTCTGAAGAAGAGGATTTCACCTATTGAAACGCTGCTAGCGGACCAAACCACGTTTAGCGGCAAAATGATTTCGCCGTCCGGGGATCTGTTCGTTTCACAGCCAGTAGGCGGTCGAAACGTGTGTGCGGTGCGGTCGCTGTCTAGCGATAGCAGATGCTAAAGAAAGGCTCCGACCGACCGCTGAGGGCCGCCGGTTTGGCGGCCCTCAGCTCCCTCGTCTGTCTGCCCGGCCAGTGGTCATCATCGTTTGGAGAGGCGTTCGTGTGACTCGGGAGGCCAGCACGTGAAGTAGAGATTCACGGCTCTGTTGAAATCCTCTTCTTCAGACAGGTTCTCGTGTGAAACAGCTGGTCAGTAGATCTGCCTACTCCGCAATCAAGAATTATACAGTTCTATTCCCGATTACTCAGTCCGACACCAATTGCAGCACCAATTGCCACTCCGATAGCGAGCCACAGTCCGATATTATTTGTAGCAGAACCGATAGCGACCCCAATCGCAAGTCCAATCGCCATCCCTATTCCCGTGTCTTTCCCGCTCGGTCCTGTCTTGCTTTCCCCGCTCATGTACTATCAGGGGACGTTAGGAGACAGTAAGTCCACCGTCTGTATTAATCGCAGCTGGGTCAGAATATATCACTTGCTGAGGATTTCAACAGACCCAGATTCACCTATTCGGGCTTTCCCGGATGCCGCGGAGCGCGGCATCCAGGCTGTAGCGCCCATGGATCGACTTTTTTCGCACATGGCCCAGTCAACAGAACGTGCCCGATGGCACGGAATCCTTATCGGTCTCTTGCGCCCAATATCTTGTTTCACGTTCTTCAGGGATAGCAGCGTTTCCCTCGAGTTAATAGCACCTATCAGATTTAATTACAGACTCGCCGGTATATTTATAACGACGAATGTCGGGAGGTACAGGAGCAGGCAGACGATAGCTGCCCGGCGATCGATCCCTTCCCGCCAGTAGAACAGAGCCAACACGAGCACGGACGCAACGAGCATGTAGACGAGTGAGCCTTGGAGGGCGGCGACGTCCTGAATGGTCACGTCGAAAAACAGCGCACCGATACCCAGCGAGAAGACGGGGTCGGTGATGTTGCTGCCGAGGATCGAGCCGACGGAGATGCCGCTTCGGCCCTCGTGGGCGGCGATGCCGGCCACGACGATCTCCGGCAGGGTCGTCCCGAGGCCGGTGAGCAGACCAATCAAGTACTCCGGAATGCCCGCTAGGCGCGCGAGCGCGACGCCGTTCGTGACCATGAGCTGGCCTCCCACGACGACGAGCGTCAGCCCGCCGATGATCCACGGGAGTTCAGCGCGCGGTGTCGTGACCTTCTCGATGACTTCCTCGGCGATCTCCTCACCGCCCTCGTTCGTATAGAGCGTGTGGATGAACTGGACGTAGGCAAGCATCATCAGAAACCCTTCTGACCGACCGATGACGCCGTCGTCGAGCGTGAGGAGCATGATGATCATCGCCAGAATCATTGCGCTGCCGTAGACGAGGACGTTGCGCCGCTCAACGACGAATGGCGCGATGAACGCGACCACGGCGATGGCGAGCGTGATCTGTGCGGTCTCCGACCCGACGATGTTTCCCACCACGAGATCACCGGCACCGTAGTAGGCCGCGTAGACCGACGTAACCATCTCCGGGACAGAGGTGCCGACCGAGATGAGCGTCACGCCGATAAAGAAGGGCGAGACGCCGTAGTAGAGCGCGAGGTCACCGGCCGACGTCACGGCGCGATCTGCCCCGAACACGAGAAGCGCGAGGCCGAGGACGAACAGGCCGAGTTCAACGAGCATCGAGCTCCTCCTCCGATACCCGTTTCGACTGTTCGTCACCCTCCCGACCGAGTGACCCGTCGCCGTCTCGGTCCGGGGTGCTCCAGTGTTCACGAGTCGACTGCCGGACGTACCACGCAGTTCCGAGGAATCCTGGGAAGGCGACTGCGAGCGCCGTTAGGAGACGCCCCCAGTCGCCGATGCCCAGTGGGACCGTCCCGAAGTACTGATTCAGGGGCGTGTACAGCACTGACAGATGCAACACGAACGACGCGAGGACGGCCCCCGCCAGCCAGCGGTTCGTCAGCGGCGACGTTCCCCGGGACCAGCGAACCACGTACAGTTTGGCGAACTCGAAGACGACGAACCCCGTGAACACCATCGACATGACGTACGGCGTCACTGTCGATGCGCCGTCGAGCGTGAGAAACATCACGCCGAGGAGAACGACGGTAGTTGTCAGACCGACGCCACCGATAAGCGTGGCCATCGGTCGATCGATGATGCCGCCGGTGGACTCGCGGGGTTCTCGGCGCATCACGTCGTCGGACGCGGAGTCGGCACCGAGTGCGAGTGCTGGGAGGCCGTCCGTCAGCAGGTTGATCCAGAGTAACTGGACGGCGGGGAGGATGAGGTAGCCAAAGAGGGACGCGACGAACACGAGTAGTACCTCTGCGAGGTTGGCCGATAGAAGGTAGGCGACGAATTTCCAGATATTGTCGAAGATGGTCCGTCCACGCCGGATTGCGTTCTTGATGGTCGCGTAGTTGTCGTCAAGGAGGATGATGTCGCTCGCCTGCTTGGCGACATCTGCCCCCCGGACGCCCATGGCGATACCGACGTCGGCATTCTTGAGTGCGGGTGCGTCGTTGACACCGTCGCCCGTCATCGCGACCGTCCGCCCGTCGTCTTGGAGCGCGCGCAGGATACGCACCTTGTGACTCGGTGTCGCCCGGGCGTAGATGTCCACCTCTTCGACGCAGTCGCGTAACTCGGCGTCGTCCATTGCGTCCAGCTCCGGGCCAGTCAGGACGTCGGACTCGATGCCGATATCGCGTCCGATGGCCCGCGCTGTGTGACGATTGTCGCCTGTAATCATCTTCACGTCGATACCCGCGGCGTGGGTCTCCGCAATGGCGTCTGCGACCTCGGTCCGGGCCGGGTCGATGAGTCCTTGGAGGCCGACAAACACCAGGTTCTCTTCGGGATCGCCACCGTCGTCAGTCGGCTTGAAAGCGAACCCGAGGACGCGCAGCGCGTCGTCGGCGAACGTCTCGACCTGTTCTCGGATCTGTGTGCGCGTCGTGTCGTCCAGATCCTCGACGCCACTGGCGGTCAAGACGCGCGTCGACCGTTCTAGAACGACTTCGGGCGCACCTTTCACCCGGATACGGTCGGTGTGAACTGTGGCCATCCGCTTGCGGTCCGACGAGAAGGGAACCTCGTCTTTCCGGGGGGTGTCGTTCCGGAGTGCGTCGACGTCGATACCGACCTCAATAGCGGCCTGGCACAAGGCCTGCTCGGTCGGTTCGCCTCGCTCATCATCGGCGTCATTACACAGCGCTCCGATCCGGAGCAGGGTGCCCACGCGGTCGTCTGCCGGATCGAACCCGTCTTCAATCACCTCGTCATGAACCCAGAAGCGGTCGACGTGCATCCTCCCCTCGGTAAGTGTGCCAGTCTTGTCGGTGCAGACGACCTCCACCGAGCCGAGTGACTCGACCGCGGGGAGGGTCCGGACGAGGGCGTTCTCGTCAGCCATCTGCTGGACGCCAAGCGCCAGTGTCAGCGTGACGACTGCAGGCAATCCCTCCGGGATAGCGGCGACCGCCAGCGAGATGGCCGTCAGGGCCGCAGACAGAAGGGCGGTATCGCGAAGCATCAACAAAGGAACGACGAGGGCCGAGAGCACGAGGACGCCGACGCCGATCCGTCGTCCGAGGCGATCCAGGTCGCGCTGGAGGGGCGTCTGGCGCGTTTCGGCCGCCGCAAGTTCGGTCGCGATGGTGCCCATCTCTGTGGCCATGCCGGCCTCGACGACGACCGCCTCGCCCCGGCCACGAGTGACGGTTGTCCCCCGGTAGACCATGTTCTCGCGTTCGGCCAGCGGCGTCTCACTGTCGAGTACCTCTGTGGATTTCTCGACGGGAACGCTCTCGCCGGTCAGGGGAGCCTCGTCGATCTGCAGGCTTATCGACTCCACAATCCGGCTATCTGCCGGGACAGCATCACCCTGTTCGAGCACCAGCACGTCCCCTGGAACGATTTCCATGATGTCGACCTCCTGGCGCGTTCCGTCGCGGTAGACTGTCACGCTTGGAGCGGTTAGTTTCCGAAGTGCCTCGAGGCTCTGCTCGGCTCGGTACTCCTGAACGAATCCGAAGACGCCGTTGGCGAGCAGGATGATCGTGATGAGGACGGCGTCGACGACGTGCCCGACGGTGATCGAGAGTATCGCAGCGCCCATGAGGACGAGCACCAACCCGCTGGTAAACTGTGAGACAAGCACCTCGAGAGCGTCCCGGCCTTCCTCACTCGTGATCTCGTTAGCACCACCCTCTTCGAGCCGCCGCGCTGCCTCGTCGGTCGAGAGTCCATCAGCGTCGCTATCTACATCGTCAAATACGACATCGGTGGAGCGATTGTGCCAAGTCATATTCATCCAGGGAGAATGAGGTTTAGCACCGCAACGACGATACCCGCCAAGCCCATCCGGGCACCGGCAACGATCCAGTTCTGCTCGGAGATATCGGCGAGGTACACGCCGAATAGAAAGAGGATGGCGACTGCGACGCTGATAGAAACCAGTGTGGCGTCGCGCATACCGAGGAACGGTTCCTCGAAGAGGAATGGGATCATCGGGAGTACGACGCCGATGACTGGCCCGATACCGCTCATCAACGCGTTTATCCGACGAGCACCGGCTTTCTGACGCTGAATCCGTGTCTCGTCGAGGTCGGTTAACATCGCGTGCTCGATGCGCATGAGTTCGGCTCGCTTCTCCGCCCGCTCGATCTCCCAGACGCTCCAGACGCCAGATGTGCCCAGCCCGATCGCTGCCCCGATGCCGATTTTGAACACGGTCAGCCCGTCGGGGACGCCCGAGAGATACGAGCCGACAGTGACCCCGACGCTGGTGAGGGCGCCATCGAACCCGTTCGAGATGAAGTATCGCCGCGAGATGGAGCGGACATCATCGCGTGTTAGCGCTCTCTGCAAGCGTTTCAGTCGGGAGAGCATGAACGTGTTCAGTCCTGTGGCGTTTCGCTCTCCTCGACTATAATATCCCCACAGACCACTTCATCGATAGAATGGACCGTTCCGCCGAGGTCCTCAACCGTCTCGTGAACACGGTCGACCGGGATTGAGTCACCTTCGATAGTCAGTTTCACGTTTTGAACCTCTTTGTCGGTCTCCACCAAGACGATATTTACGCCGGAGACGCCCCCACAGTCGGCAACCGATTCAGCAAACGTGACAACATCTGGATCGTGTGGCTTCAACAGATCCAGCACGAGCCGTCTCACAGGTGTCATTTGTGTGTGGCTAGATGACCGACTGGGTTAATATCGGGGGTCACTCCTGTACTCTGGCTTGTGGGAGGGAGAACTTAGCGTCAGTCTCCAGCGTCCGATTCCGGTGTGTCGTCGATAACGGCCACCCATTCGTCTTTAGATACTCAAAACGGGACAAGGGTCTGGTCGGCCGCGGGACTACGTGACGCCGGTGTCACAGTAGTTCCACGGGCTGCACGGATTCGGCACACCACGCGTTCCCTCGTCGGCCCGCACGTCGAAGGTCGATTTCCACGACTGTCCCGGCGTCAAGCGACGATAACATCTCTTCTACGTCAGGGTCGTCGTACTCGACGACATACAGCGTCTCGTTGCGTGGATACTCACGGAGCATGACCGTTCCGTGGTTGTTGCACTCGTCGACGATTGTATATCTTCCAGTGCGGTCCACCATGTTTGAATACCTGTTGTCGGAGAGATTAGTAATGGGGTAACTACCTTTATAATGAAGTTTCGAGCAGAGATACAGCCAGCAATTGCGAGAGCCGTCTCCATCGTCTTAACCAACAAAACTACGGACCCGTAGGACGTGTTGGTTAACACGAGAGTAGCTGATGTCCTACGAACCCTCGACCACACCAGCGAATCTCCCGACAGAGATCGTCACCACGCTCAACGAGTCGGAGCCGGAGCAGCTACGAGACGTTGCGACGTACGCTGAAGCGCTCGCCAAGCACAAGGAACGAGAGTCCCGTCTCAAGGAGTCGGCAGATCAAGAAGAGGTCGAAGAGCGACCAGTTGTTTCAGGCAAGAACCTATCTGAAGAAGGGGATTTCAACAGAGCCCCCAGATTCTATATTAATAGCCGGAGGCTGAAGGCGCCGACAAGTCACAAGCATCACCAGCGGGCGAGAACGGATGCTCTCGAACATCGGGCGCGTCAGCAACGACACAGTAGAAAGTCGAGCAGTTCGAAGAGCGCGAAGACGCGCATCGTGAGCGGTTCCAAGGGGTGATGGGCTGACACCGCATCAATGACGTAGTCGTCTGTTCTGTTTTCTCGCCCTAGAGAGGTGGAGGGCTACCGAGATGGAACAGTCCACGATTAGCGACGGGAGTGACGACGAATTCCCACCTGAGAAACGTCTTGGAGCACCGAATTACCGATCGATCAAGGCCGATGTCGCGACGAACCCGGATATGGAAACCCTGTAAGAGTGTGTTGCCTACGAGAACATCCATCAGAATCGAACGCAGATTCTGCGTCGACTCAAGTGGAAGGCTGAAGAGCTACGTGAGGACAAAGAGTAATCTCTGTTCACGCTCTTATCTAGAAACGCGGAAAGAGGTCGTTTGCTTGTCCCAGCAGCGAATTGAGTACGCTAACTGTGACTCAGATCGCCGGACAGCAGCAGGTGTTCAAAATGTCAAATTATCATTCCGCAGCTCTACACGAGACCGATTCTGCTCGTCTCCGTCGTCCGCGGCAGTCGCAAGGCTAAAGCAGGCCCGTGTTTATACTCTATGTAAGAAGCGCAGGCATGAGTACAATAGAACAGACGCAAAATATACGCCAGGGTCTCTCGGCTCGAGAAAGTCGACTCCTTGCACGACTCGCTGGCGCGGGTCAGCAAATCATCTCCGTCGACGACATCGAGACGACGCTGGAGGTCCCCCCAAACACCGCCCGCGAGATCGCCTCCCGACTCACCGAGAAGGGCTGGCTCGACCGGCTCTTCCCGGGCACGTATCTCATCATTCCACTCACAGCCGGCGAGGAGGCCGTGTACACGACCCACGAGTACCTCATTGCCGCCCACGTCGCCGAGCCGATGTACATCGGCTACTACAGCGCCCTCAGCCACCACGGGCTGACCGAACAGGTTCCCCGGACGGTGTACGTCGTCACGCCGACCCGAGCGCAAAGCCGAGAAATCCACGGTGTCCCGTACCGCGTCACGACAGTCACCGAGCGGAAGTTCTTCGGCTTTGAGCCGACATCCATCGAGGGCACGACCGTTCAGGTCAGCGACCTGGAGAAGACGCTGGTCGACTGTGCGGACCACCCCAAGTTCTGTGGAGGCCTTCGGGAACTTGCGACCGCGATGCGCACCGCCGACGAACGGGGTTGCGACTGGGACACGGTCGGCGAGTACCTCGAGCGCCTCGACAACGGCGCGGCGACCAAGCGGATCGTCTACCTCGCCGACCAGCTCGGCATCGACTTCCCCGCCCGCGAGGAACTCGTCGCGTCGTTCACGAGTGGCTACTCGTTGCTGGACCCGACGCGACCCGAAAACGGGTCAACCGACAGTACGTATCGCCTCCGAATCAACGTCGAGCCAGCCACGCTGGAGCCGACGGAGTCCTGATCGCGATGATCATTGACATCCTCCCCGCGCTGAAGCGCGAGGATTCCCACGGCACCGCACCGCTGGGTTGGGATATAGTGGTTTACGACGTAGCCCGTTCTTGAGGTGCAAACGCACCAGTCTTCTTGTCAAACAGGAACGTCGATGGCTGTGCCAACCAGCCATTACTCCTATCACCACCATCCATGGCGGGACTCGGAGATACTTTCTGTCGGATATTCTCGGCCCCGTTCACATCAGCGTTCGCTACCGTCCCGCAGTCGTCGCACACGTACAATCCACGTTCGACACGGTTCGCGAAAAACCGTGAGCGAAAGTGGTGAAGTAGTTCGCTCAGGCTTCTGGAATCAAATCGACGCCAGTGATCTCGAATCGCGCCCCGCCCTTCGGGCCGTCAGTCACATGTATCGTCCAGTCGTGGGCCTGTGCCACTTGGGAGACGATGATGAGCCCAAACCCAGTTCCATCGGCGTCCGTCGAGTATCCAGGCTGGAAAACGGTACCTCGTTTGTCTGCTGGAATACCCGGGCCGCTGTCTTCGACATAAAAGCCATCGGCTAGTTCGCCAACCACGATAGAGACGCCCTCGCCACCATGCTCGATTGCGTTTCGAAGCAGGTTCTCGAAGAGTTGTTGAAGACGGCTACTGTCCGCATATATCCGCCGCGTGCTCTCTACCGTAAGCGTTGCATCGCCAGTCGAGACGTTCTGCCAACAGTTGTGTATCAGCTCTGTTAGATTCACTGGTTCCAACTCACCGACCTGCTCGCCGGCTCGCCCGAGTAGAAGGAGGTCATCAATCAGTTCCTCCATCCGCTCGGCTGCCTGCTCTGCAATCTGGAGGTGTTCGCTTTCGACTTCACTGCGAGCGAGTTCTAATCGCCCTCTGACGACGTTTAATGGGTTCCGAAGGTCATGAGCCACGACCCCTGCAAACTGATTTAATTGCCTGTTCTGTGCCCGTAGCTGGTTGGTCACCTGCTGCTGCTGTAGTGCGCTACTGACCCATGTACTCATCAGATCGACGACGGTCTCCTGCCATTCAGAAAATTGGCCGTCCCTAGGCGTTGTATCATAGAAACAGAAGGTACCGTAGACGTCGTTATCAACGAACACCGGAGCCCCGATGTAACAGGAGATCCCCCACTCGGAGAAGCCATCGCGGTCGGTCTCGCCTGGCGCATCCCGTTGAATGTCACCAAGCACGAGGGTTTGCTCCGTGCTGGCGACTAATTCACAGTTTGTCGCTGAAACCGGAACCACGTCACCTACCTGGATACTATCATCCTCCGCATCGACAAACTCGAAAATATACTCGTCACCGCGGATCTTCGAGAGGGTTCCGTACTCTGTGTCGAGTTCTCTCCGTCCGAGTTCAAGGAGTGTCTGTACTTTCTCATCAAACGACTTGTGCCGGTCCGACGTGGTCTCATACAGTTCACGGAGAACCTCCTCACGGCGTTTCTGTTCTGTGATGTCGTGGACTGCCCCGCGGAGCGTAACGACAGCACCGTCGTTGACGCGTGGCTCACCGCGAACGTTCAGCCAGCGGATACTGCCGTCCGGATGTTGAATCCGGGCCTCCACAGCGAACGGCTCACCCGTCGTAAGAGCGTCCTCGACCGCGTCGCTGACGCGTGATCGATCTTGTTCGAGGTAGACATCGAGCGCCTCCTCCAGTGGCGGTTCGTCTTCGCTTTCCCACCCGAGGATATCAAAGAGATGGGCGGACCAAAAGACCTCCTCGGTCTCGGGATCGATCTCCCACCCACCGACGTCTGCGATCCGCTCGGTGTGTCCGAGGAGTTCAGCAACTCGGTCGTACTCTATTTCGCGGGTTTTTCGATCGGTGACGTCCGAGGCAATGCCAACGGTTCGGTAAATGTCTCCGGATTCGTCCGTGACTGGCACGGCTCTGTCGTAGATCCATCGCATTTCGCCGTCGGGGCGGGCGATCCGATATTCTTCCTCGTAAGCATCGGGGGCGTGGGGGTCGGCGATGTCCTCGACACGGTCCCGATCAGCGGGGTGAATCGCGTCGAAAAACGACTGCGGATTCTGATACAGGCTGTCCACTGATTGCCCCCAGATCGCCTCGTAAGCTGGGTTCACGTAGAGCACCTCTCCGGTCTGCGGATCCGTCATCCAAACCATCTCTTGGATGTTCTCGGCCATCTGCCGGAATCGCTGTTCGCGCTCGCGGAGCTCATTCTCCATGTCGACGCGGTCCGAGATGTCACGAATCACGCCGATAAACCGCCGATCGCCGTCCTCCTCGAATGCACTGAACGAGGCAGAGATCGGGATCTCGTGTCCGTCTTTGTGTTGGCCAGTGAGTTCTGTGGCGGTCCGAGCTCGGGTGTGTTCACCGCCGTCCAGTAGCTGAGTAAGTACATCCGATTGACTCTCTTGATACCGAGTCGGGAGGAGAGTAGTCAACGGCTCACCGGACAGAGCGTCTGGCTCGTACCCGAACAACTCTTCGACGGCATCGTTCACAAACCGGATAGTCCGTGTTGCGTCGACGGTGAGAATGAGATCGTTCGAGTTTGCGGTGATCGCTTCCAGTCGGGTTCGAATCTGTTCGGCCTCCTTCTCTGCGCGGTGCTTGTTCGTGACGTTGGTAATGCGGTTCGCAAGCACGACGTACTGGTCGGTCCCAGTTTCTTTCTGGAGATACCCCGTTACACCCGCTGAAATCGCCTCGCTTGCAACTTCTTCGCTCCCCTTTCCGGTAAAGAGAATAAATGGAAGGTCAGAGTAGTCGCTTCGAACCGCTTTCAGGAACTCGATTCCGTTTCGACCCGGCATGTCATGGTCGGAGACGATACAGTCAAACTCAGCCTCACCGAGTCGTTCGAGACCGTCCTCGGCGTTCCGTACGGACTCAATATCAAAGCGGTCGTCTTCGCGCTGGAGGTACACTGCGACTAATTCTGCAAGTTCCGGCTCGTCGTCGACGTGGAGGATCCGAACTGGTTTGGTGTGCGTACCCATTTTAATGAGTTATTACTCTATACTGGCATCCCAGCATGCTATAATTATTGGAATCCAAGTGACATCCTCCTCGCCGTAAACGGCGAGGCTTCCCGTGCCGCAGGGTCGAACAAGTATGTCGATGGCTGTGCCACACAGCCGTAGCTCCTATCCTCTCCGTGAGGACTCGGAGTTATCCTCTGGCGCATATTCTCCGCTCTGTCACAATCCGCGTTGGCTACTAACTCGCACGACGAGCAAATGTACAGGCCACGTTCGACACGGTTCGATTTTGTGTCGTCCCCACACCGTGAACACGTTTTCGAGGTGTTCCACTCGTTCTCTTTCAGTACCCCTACACCGCACATCTCGACTTTATATTCGAGGTAGTAGTAGATACGGTCGAACGCCCACGAGTGGCTACTCGTTGCTGGACCCGACGCGACCCGACAACTGGTCAACAGACAGTACGTATCGCCTCCGGACCAACGTCGAGCCAGCCACGCTGGAGCCGACAGAGTCCTGACCTAGATACGAAGTCAACGTACCTACTCTGGAGTGTCAGAACGTGCTGTTCGATGACGAACTATCGGGGTGGACCACTATCGACGGCGTCGAGATCGGGCTCGTCGAACTCGAGGGCTTCCGCGACGGCATCCGGAAGCTCCGGACGGGGCGCTGATTCGTGGCGCTCGATTTTCTCGGTCTTACGCGTGTTTTCGTAGAGAGCGCGTGCGACCGGGAGGCCGCGGAGATACTTGTAGTCGTGGAGGACCTCGACGCCCCGCTCGGTAAATCCGTAGAACTGGGAGGGGAGATCACGTTTTCCCTCGCTTGGATCGTACGTGTAGCGTGCGAGGAGCCCGGCGTCGATCAACGTCTCCAACTGGTCTTTGATGGCCGCCTGACTCTTCCCAGTCATATACTCGAGTTCGGCGAGCGACATCAAATGGGCGCGATGGCCCAGCAGCTCCTGGATGATGAGATGGCGTGTGTCCTGGGACAGCAGCTTGAACAGCCGCTGCTGTTCCGCGAACGGCCCTGCATCGGCCGCACCAGTGTCGGTTTCGCTCATACGTGCTGGTACGAGGTAGGACGCTATAACAGTTAGGGTCATCCAAGTTGGTTAATCTAGAAAAAACCAAAGTGATTCAGAAGGGATAAGGTAGTGTGGTTTGAATCAGCAGCTAATGACCGACCCAAGCCCGCCGCCGGACGCTGGGGAGATTATGACCGTTGTTCACGAGGCCGTCGGGGGCATCGAACTTGAGCCTGCAGAGAAACGGGAGATTTGGCGGTTCACCCAGCGTGAATTGCCGTATCTCTGGAGTCAACGGACATCGTATTTCATCCTCGGGAGCTATCGCGACCCCTATATCCGCCGGCTTCGCGCCGTCCAGAACGAACTCACGAAGCAGCTCGGTGCCTATCCGTTCATCATGGGTGACCTTCTCGAACTTCCGACTGACCGCCTCAATACGTTCGATATCATGTTTTCGTTGCTCGCGACGTACAGCGACTACATCGTTGGGGTCTTCGAGAAGGAGAGTGGTGGGGAGGCGCCTGAATTGGGCGAGATCGATGACCCGCCGTATTTTGATAAGTCGTACGTGTTTCCACGTGATTACGCGTGGGTGACTGACGAGAACCTTGATTCGCCACAGCACGTCATTCAGGCCGCCCTTGAGATAGCGTTCACAGACGATCTGTCGGCGGATGAAGTCCAAGCAAACGTCGAGTCGCTCGCCGATCGCGCCCAAGAGAGCGGTCTCGACATCGACGAACAGGAGTTGTGGGATGTGATCGACGAGCGGGCAGATGAGGACGAAGAGCCGGCAACGTACAGTTGGGTCCATCTCAACAAATTCCGTAAATTCGAACTCCACGATCGATGCTTCCCGTGGACGACAGAAGACGAACTCCGAACGGCGGTTGACGAACTCCCATCTCCGACACCACGTCCAGAGTGGGAAGCGAGCCAGGAAGAAGAAGTCTCTGCTCTGTTGAATAGCGACCTCTGAGCCATGGTGAGACGATGCCGATCTTGAGACCACTAGCGTCAACCGCTAACAAACCGACTCAAATTTTGACCTCCTCGGTCAACACCGCTATTCAACAGAGCAGAAGTTTCGAGTGCTGTGTTGAATAGCGACCTCTGAGCCAGATGAGACAATACCGATCTTGCGGCCACTTGCGTCAACCACTAGCAAACCGACTCAAATTTCGACCCCCTCGGTCAACACCGCTATTCAACACAGCAGTTTCGAGTAGTGTTACATCCAGCAGGTGCAAGAACCCTCTCCACCGGCTTAACCAACAAAACTATGGATTCGCGGGTCGTGTTGGTTAACACGAGAGTAGTCGATGTCCTACGAACCCCCGACCCCACCAGCGAACCTCCCGACGGAGATCGTCAATACGCTCAACGAGTCGGGGCCAGAGCAGCTGCGAGGCGTTGCGACGTACGCTGAAGCGCTCGCCGAGTACAAGGATCGAGAGTCCCGTCTCGAGGAGTCGGCAGACCAAGAGGAGGTCGAAGAGCGACCAGACGATCTTCCGGATGACGTACCGGCGAAGGCCACGATCACGATCAAGGAGATCAACGACAATCGCTACTACTACTGGCAGTGGAGAGATGGTGAAAGTATCCGTTCTCAATATAAAGGGCCGGTCAACCCTGACGAGTAGCCCTGACATTCAGTAGTGATGACGGTATCTAATGGTCGGCGAGAAGCCGAACCATGCCCGTCAAAGTCGAATGCGACTTCTGTAGGGAGACGGTTTCAAAATCTCCTTCGGTAGTTAAGCGTGCAAAACATCATTTCAGTGGCCGGGGATGCTATGGGAACTGGCGCAGCGAACAGCAGGACAGCAGAATTACACTTCGATTCCGGGGGGAGGGGAACAGCTAGTTTTGATCACAGATACGTAAATATACTTGAGGGCCGCCAATTCTGCGTTACACATCGATAGGGGGGTGTATTTGAATGCGATCTCCTGAACACATCGATAGAGGGGTGTCGACAAGAACTAGTTCTTATGAACACGTCAATAGAGATTCTGAGCAAGCGGTTGGCTGTCGGTCGCTTAGGTCAACAAGACTGGATAGATCGGGTTAGCGCCTGATAATTATCCCCCGAATATATTCGTTTTGACGGCTCTAGCGGTGAATTACACATCGATAGAGGGGTGTATACGAGTGCTAATGGAAACGCATTAATTGGCCTCAAATAGGTGACTCAGATAACAATTGTGGCCCGGTAACAGACAACCAATACACATCGATAGAGGGGTGTATACGAGTGCTAATGGAAAAAGGGGATGTAGGAAGAATGTCAATTGAAGAAGATAGAGAATGTGGCTTGATAGCAGACACATCGAACACATCGATAGAGGGGTGTACGGAAACTACTGGAAACTGCTGTGTTGAATAGCGACCTCTGAGCCATGGTGAGACGATGCCGATCTTGAGACCACTAGCGTCAATCGCTGACAAACCGACTCAAATTTTGACCTCCTCGGTCAACACCGCTATTCAACAGAGCACTGGAAACCACTCATTAGGTAGGTCGTGGCGAGTTGCTCAGAGAAAACCTCGATAAAGGAGCACGAAGGGGACAGCTAGCTACAATATGACTGAAATTTCTGCTACGTCTGATTACGGATCTGCGCTTTGACGACAGAGGTGACCTCATCCTCAAAAATCGCCTCAATACGCGAATCTTCTCGAAGTGTTTCGAGAATCGTCTCTGGGTGTTCTCCAAATTGGAACTCGAGGAACATCCCAGAGCTGGGACCGTGACTCCGTCGCTCGAAGTCGACCAGCGAATACGTCGTGAGTTCTTTCATCTTATTCACGTACGTTTCTTGGTGGTACTGATCGGCGCCGATTGCGTCAGTCAGATACTGATACACGCGATAGCCGGTCGTACTCCTGGCGGTCCCGCCCCCGGTTTGAGAAGCGACTGCTGCGGTTGCGTATAGACAGAGCTTCTTTTGTGTACTGATGCCGCGGACGACCTCCAACACCCGATTCTTCTCGACCTTTTCCTGTGCGGTGCGGACGTGTTTCTCACGAACGCGACTGTCACCTTCACGTTCAGCTAATTCGCCGGCGACCCGCATGAGATCGATCGCCTTCCTAGCGTCACCATGCGTCTGTGCTGCGAATGCCGCTGCGAGTGGAATCACGTCATCGTCGACAACGTCGTCATGGAACGCATCTTGACGACGTCGAAGAATTGCTTGGAGTTGGTTCGCGTCGTAGTCGTCAAAATGGACGTCTTCGGGCGTAAACGAACTGACAGCGCGGCTCCCGACAGACTCCATCATCTTCGTGTCGTTTGAGATGGCAACGACCGAAATATACGCGTCCAACTCGTCGTTTGCCCCAGCTCGGGAGAGTTGATACAGCAGTCGTGAAAATGCAGGCTCTTGTTTGTCTCGCCGGCCGACGAGCATGTCCAGTTCATCGAGGACGAACACAACGGAGTCGAAGTGCTCGTTGACAATTCGATAGAGCTCGTCCCACTTCTCCTTCGTCGCCACACCGTGTTTCGGAACCTCGACAGGGACACCTGCCGCGTCGGCAGCCTGCTGAACAAGTTCATACACGGCAATACCGAGCGTATCCAGATCCTGGCAGTTCACTTCAACAGTGCCGAACTGGATATCACGGCTCTCACAGATACGACTAATATTATGGCAAACAGCCTTCGTGATTAACGATTTGCCCGTTCCAGATGGTCCGTAGAGAAATAGGTTCGGTGGTCGATTGTCGCCAAGCGCAACTCGAAGCATCTTGGTGACCTCTTGGAGTTGCTTGTCGCGACCCACGATGCGGTCCTCTTCAACAACATAATTGGGATCGAGTAGCGCTCGGTCCCGAATCAGCCCGTCCTGATCGTCGAACTCGAGGAGCATGTCCTCGATCGACTGCGATGGCTTCTCGGAGTCAGTCTCATCCTCGGGTTGTGAGTCTCCATTTGTGATGTGAGACGATGAGGACTGTCGCGATGGCTCCGACTGCGACGTACTCGACAGCTCAGCTTGAGCCGTCGGTTCGTCCTCCGATGGTCTCGGTTCCTCTGCGGAATCATCGGAGTCGTCAGTACCCAT